>NZ_JBVHEH010000002.1:0-459286 GCF_055562955.1 Kitasatospora sp. NPDC015121 | reverse complement strand
TTTTTCCGCCCTCCCACCCCGGTTGGGGGGGGGGGCCCCCCCTCCGGGGGGCCCCCCCCCCGGCCCCCCCCCGGGGGGGGGGGGGGGGGCCCCCCCCCCCCGCCCCCCCCCCCCCCGCCCCGCGTCCTCCCCCGCCCCCGCGCTACCGCTCGTCGCGCCAGGACTTCCAGAGCGCCGCGTACGGTCCGCCGGAGGCCACCAGCTCGGGGTGCGAGCCGTACTCGGTGATCCGGCCCCGCTCGACCACCGCGATCACGTCGGCGTCGTGCGCGGTGTGCAGCCGGTGGGCGATCGCCACCACGGTGCGCCCGACCAGCACCCGGGAGAGCGAGCGCTCCAGGTGCCGGGCCGCCCGCGGGTCGAGCAGCGAGGTCGCCTCGTCCAGCACCAGGGTGTGCGGGTCGGCCAGCACCAGCCGGGCCAGCGCCAGTTGCTGAGCTTGGGCGGGCGTCAGCGCGGTGCCGCCGGAGCCGACCTCGGTGTCCAGCCCGTCGGGCAGCGCGTCCACCCAGCCCTCGGCGTCGACCGCGGCGAGCGCCGCCCGCAGCTCGGTGTCGTCGGCCCCGGCCCGGGCCAGGTGCAGGTTGTCCCGCAGGGTGCCGACGAAGACGTGGTGCTCCTGGTTGACCAGCGCGACCTCGGTGCGCACCCGCTCGGCCGGCATCCGCGACAGCTGCGCCCCGCCGAGCGTGACCCGGCCGCGGCCCGGCGCGTAGATGCCCGCCAGCAGCCGGCCGAGCGTCGACTTGCCCGCCCCCGAGGGCCCGACCAGCGCGACCCGGCTGCCCGGCTCGACGTCCAGCGTGATGTCGCGCAGCACGTCCGTCCCCTCGCGGTAGCCGAAGCTGACCTGCTCGGCCGCGACCCGGCGGCCGTCCGGGCGCAGCGCCTCGTCGGTCTCCGGCTCGGCGACCTCGCGGACGCCGACCAGCCGGGCCAGCGAGGTCTGCCCGATCTGCAGTTCGTCGTACCAGCGCAGGATCCGGGAGACCGGGTGCACCAGGGCCTGGGCGTACAGCACGCCGGTGGTCAGCCGGCCCGGGCTGACCCAGCCGTGCAGCGCGAACAGCCCGCCCAGCACCAGGGTGCCGAGCACGGCCAGCGCGTAGGTGCCGTCGACGGTGGGGAACCAGACGCTGCGCAGCCAGAGCGTGTACCGCTCCCACCCCACCCAGTCCCGGATCTTCCGGTCGGTCAGCTCGACCCGGCGCCCGCCCAGCCGCAGCGCCTCGACCGTCCGCCCGGCGTCGACCGTCTCGGCCAGCACGGTGTTGACCGCCGCGTACCCGGCGGACTCGTGGCGGTAGGACTGCGGGGCCCGCTTGAAGTACCAGCGGGAGGTGCAGACCAGCAGCGGCAGGCCGAGCAGGGCGGTGGCGGCCAGCAGCGGGGAGGTCACCAGCAGGGCGCCGAGCACCAGCGCCACCGAGACCACGGCGACCACCAGTTCGGGCACCGCGTCGCGGACCGAGCGGGCCAGCCGGTCGATGTCGGTGGTGCCCCGGGAGACCAGGTCGCCGGTGCCGGCCCGCTCCAGCACGCCGAGCGGCAGCCCCACCGAGCGGACCAGGAAGTCCTCCCGCAGGTCGGCCAGCACCTCCTCGCCGAGCACGCTGCCGCGCAGCAGCGACAGCCCGGTGAACACCGACTGGACCACCAGCGCCGCCAGGTACCACCCGATCGCGGCGGCGATCCGCCCGCCGCCACCCGGCCCGGACAGCGACTCCACCAGCGCCCCGAGCACGGCCGGCCCGACCAGCCCCGCCACCGTCGCCGTCCCGTGCAGGGCCACCACGCCCGCCAGCCCGCCGCGGTGGCGCCGCAGCAGCATCCGCCCGTACGCCCGCACCGCCTTGGTGGAACCGACCGGCAGCGTGGCGGTCAGCTCCTGCTCGTGGATCTCCGGGGGCTTCACGCGGTGCTCCTTCGACTTCGCTGCCCGCCCGGGCAGGGGACGTACGGACGTGGGAGGTGCGGACGTGGGAGGTGCGGGCGGTGCCTGGGGCGGCGGCCGGTCATTCGCCGCCCCCCGCCAGGCCGAACCCGACCGGGTCGTCCGCGCCGGCGCCGGCGGCCACCGCCCGCGGCTCGCCGGGGGCGTCCTCGTCCCGGGTGACGACCGCGCGGTAGTGCGCGTCGTCGGCCATCAGCTCGCGGTGGGTGCCGCTGGCCGCGACCCGGCCCCGCCGGAGCAGCAGGACGGTGTCGGCCTGGTCGAGCAGCAGCGGGCTGGTGGCGAAGACCACCGTGGTGCGCCCGGCCCGCAGTTCGCGCAGGCCGACGGCGATCCGCGACTCGGTGTGCGCGTCGACCGCGCTGGTCGGTTCGTCCAGCACCAGCACCGGCGGGTCGGCCACCAGCGAGCGGGCCAGCGCGAGGCGCTGGCGCTGGCCGCCGGAGAGCGAGCGGCCGCGCTCGGTGATTCGGGCCGCCATCGGGTCGCCCGCGCACTCGGGCGAGCCGTCGACGAGTGCGTCCAGCGCGTCCTGCGCGCGGGCGGCGGCCAGCGCGGCGGCGGGGTCGACCCGGCCGGAGCGGGGGACGTCGAGCAGGCCGGCCAGGGTGCCGGAGAGCAGCACCGGCTCCTTGTCGTGGACCAGCACCGCCGCCCGGGCGGCGGCCAGCGGCACCCCGTCCAGCTCGACGCCGCCGAGCCGGACGGAGGGTTGGGCCCGTTCGTCCTCGGCGAGTGCGGGCCGGCCGCCGAGCCGGGCCGCCAGCTCGCCCGCGACGTCCGGGTCGCCGCAGACCACGGCGGTCAACCGCCCGGCCCGGGCGGTCAGCCCGCTGACCGGGTCGTGCAGGTCCGACCGGGCGGCCCGCCGCACCAGCTCGGCCTCTCCCGCCGGGCCGTCGGCACCGAGGTCGGCCGCCGGTCCGTCAGCACCCGCCGCGGCCGAGGAATCTGACGCTCCGTTACGACTGTTTTCGGCCATCGGCGTGCCGTCCCGGGTCAGCGAGAGCACCTTCACCGCCCGCCCGGCGGAGACCCGGGCGACGCCCCAGGCCCGCGCGGCCTCGCCGATGACCCGCAGCGGGGCGGCGAGGAAGGCGGTGGCGCCGTAGACGGCGATCAGCTCGCCGACGCCGATCGAGCCCTCGCGGACCAGCCGGGCGCCGTACCAGGTGACGCCGATGACGAACAGGCCCGGCAGCAGCACCTCCTGGGCCTGCAGCACCGCCCAGGAGCGGGCGGTGCGCACGGCCGCGGCCCGGACCCGCTGCGAGGCGGCCCGGTACCGGCGCAGGAACAGCTCCTCGCCGCCGATGCCGCGCAGCACCCGCAGCCCGGCCACCGTGTCGGCGGCCAGCGCGGAGGCCTTGCCGCCGAGCGCCCGCTGCTCGGTGTAGCGCCGTTCGAACGGCGCGAGCAGCGGCCAGACCACGACGGCCAGCACGGGCACCCCGAGCAGCACGGCCAGGCCGAGGGCGGGCTGCCGCCACAGCACCACCGCGCTGACCCCGAGCCAGGCCAGCACCGCGCCGTACAGCCGGGCGGTGAGCTCGACGAACCAGCCGATCTTCTCGACGTCGCCGCTGGACACGGCCACGATCTCACCGGTGGAGATCCGCCGGTTCAGGCCGCCGCCCAGGGCGGAGGCCTGCCGGGCCAGCAGCTGGCGGACCTGGGAGGCGGCGTGGATCCAGTTCCACACCACCTGGCGGTGGAGCAGCACCGTCATCGTGGTCTGCACGCCGGACAGCAGCAGCGCGAGCAGACCGGCGGCCAGCAGCGCCCGGCCGTCCCGGTCGATGACGGCCTGCACGCCGCGGCCGACGGCGACCGGCAGCGCGGCCATGGCGCCGAGCTCCAGCGTGCTCCACAGCGTGGCGAGGCACTGGCCCCGGCGCTGGGCACGGCCGAGCCAGCGCAGGAAGGCGTGGGGTGAACTCAGGTCGGGGCGGCCCGGATCGGACAGCGGCAGGGGGACGAGCGGCATGGTCGCTCCGTTACGGGGTGGGACGGGGCATGGAGGAGGGGCGGCCCGGCCGGGAACCGGCGGCGGGGCGCCTCGGCCGGTGCCGGGACGGGGGCAGCGGCGCGTCGGAGGTGCGCGGCGGAAGGGGTGTTCGGCTCGTCACATGCGGCGAGCCTGTCCGTCGCGGTGTGACGCACGCAACAGGTTTTCCGGCGGATCGGCCCGATCCGGCCGCCCGTCCCGCCTGCTTTCATCCGTTCCGGGGAACCCCCCGGCCACGGGAATAGACCGTTGTTCGCCGCCGTTGCCACCGCTTCGGAAGCATCGGAAGCAAACCGAAGGGCACCCCTTCCCGTGACCAGCACCCCCGCAGTACCCCAGGTCCCCGCGATCACGCTGAACAACGGCGTGCGGATCCCGCAGCTCGGCTTCGGCGTCTGGCAGGTGCCGGACGCGGAGGCCGTCCCCGCCGTGCGCACCGCGATCGAGGCGGGCTACCGCTCGATCGACACCGCCGAGATCTACGAGAACGAGGCGGGCACCGGCCAGGCGGTCCTCGAGTCCGGCGTCGCCCGCGACGAGCTGTTCGTGACCACCAAGCTGTGGAACTCGGGCACCGTGGACTGGTCCGGCGAGCAGGGCCGCGACCGGGTGCTGCGCGCCTTCGACGCCTCGCTCGGCCGCCTCGGGCTGGACGTGCTGGACCTGTACCTGATCCACTGGCCGCGCCCGATGCACGGCAACACCTTCCTGAACATCTGGCGCGCCTTCGAGCAGCTGCACGCCGAGGGCCGGGTCCGCGCGATCGGCGTCTCCAACTTCCGCGTGCCGGACCTGCGGCTCCTGCTCAAGGAGGCCGAGGTGAAGCCGGTCCTCAACCAGATCGAGCTGCACCCGTACTTCCCGCAGGCCGAACTGCGCGCGCTGCACGCCGAGCACGACATCGCCACCGAGGCCTGGAGCCCGCTGGGCCAGGGCAAGGACCTGCTGGCCGAGCCCGCCCTGCTGGCCGTCGCCGCCAAGCACGGCCGCACCGCGGCCCAGGTGGTGCTGCGCTGGCACCTGCAGTCCGGCGTGATCGCCATCCCGAAGTCGGTCACCCCGGCCCGGATCCGGGAGAACCTGGACGTCGCGGGCTTCGAGCTGGACGCCGAGGACCTCGCGGCGATCGCCGGCCTCGCCACCGAGCAGCGGATCGGCCCGGACCCGGCCGGTTTCGACTGGAACTGACCGCCCGCCGCCGACCGCCCGCCCTGGCCTCCCGCCGGTGACGGTCGGCGGAGCGGAGAACCCGGAAGGGGCCGACACCACCAGGTGTCGGCCCCTTCCCGGTGCGCCCCGGCGGTGCCGCGTTACCGGCCGGGGCACGATCGCCGCCGCGGGACCAGGGGGATCACCGGGCAGCGCTCTGCAGAATCGTTACAGCCGGGCCGCCTTGCCGAGCAGCGCCAGCGCCCGCGCGTGCTCGTGCGGCTCCAGCGGAGCGAGCAGCGCCTCCTGGACCTCGCGGACCCCGGCGGTGGAGCGGTGCAGCAGCTCCTGGCCGGTCGGGGAGAGCGAGAGCAGGTTGCGGCGCCCGTCCGAGGGGTCGCGGCGGCGCAGCACCAGGCCGCGCCGGACCAGCCGGCTGACCATCTCGGCCATCGTCGCCTTGTCCAGCGACGCCAGCTCGCCGACCGTGCGCTGGTCGGCGCCCGGTTCGGTCTCCAGCGCGTCCAGCACCGCGTACTGAGGAGCCGTCAGCTCGGTGCCGACCTTCTCCGACCAGAGCTTGGTGTGCACCTGCTGGGCGACCCGGATCAGGTAGCCGATGGCCCGCTGGGCGTCCAGCGTCGGCCGGGCGTCCGCCATCACGGCGACGGCACCCGGCTCCAGCCGGGCTATCCGGGCCATGAGCTGGACGATTTCCAGCTGCTCGTCCGGGCTCAGCGGCTCGAACAGGGTCCGCTGGACCCGGACCACGCCGCCGGTCGCCTCGCGCACGGCCTGAGCGCCGCTCTGCGAGAGGGCCAGCAGCTTGCGCCGGCCGTCGGCCGGGTCGCGGCGACGCAGCACCAGGCCGCGCCGGACCAGCCGGGCGACCATCTCGGCCATCGTCGCCTTGTCGAGCGAGGCCCGTTCGCCGACCGTGCGCTGGTCGGCTCCCGGCTCGAGTGCCAGTACCAGCAGCACCGCGAACTGCGGAGCCGTCAGCTCGGTACCGACGTATTCGGACCACAAGCGGGTGTGCACCTGCTGGGCCACGCGGATGAGGTGACCGGGCGACTGCTGCAGTCGGCCGGGCACGCGGGTTGTCGGGATCTCCCCCAGCACCATGAAATCCGTCCCGGTGTCACGCTCGGGTGTGTGTGGGACACCCGAGCGGGGCAGTAACGGCGAGTGAGCATCCCGCTGTGAGTAAGGACGCGTCGGCCGTGCAGCCGGTGGCTGCTGGCGCACACTATACAAACGGTCGGCCTGGACTGGCAGGTAGGGGCGCAGAGTAGTCGCAGGATCGGCGAAGTTGGCATATTTCCCCCGTATGTCGGGACCACGCCCAACCCGGTTCACCCGCTCGGCCGCTTTCCCCCCTCACCCTCCGTCACCTGCGGCGCTGCCCCTGTCGAGAAACCCTACCCGTCGGTAAGGTTGTCGGGCTGAGCCCCGCGCAACTCATTTATTTCTCATCGACGGGTCTCCGGCCCGCGCCGGTCCCGTCGTCCGACTTCGAGAGAGACGAGTACGAAGATGACCGAGCAGAGCACGTCCGTGACCGCCGGCACTCCGGCCCGGGTGGCGGTGGTGACGGGTGCGGCCCGTGGGATCGGCGCCGCCACCGCGCTCCGGCTGGCCGCGGACGGTTACGCCGTCGCCGTGGTCGACCTGGAGGAGTCCGCCGCCAAGGGCACCGCCGAGGCGATCGAGGCCGCGGGCGGCCGCGCGCTGGCCGTCGGCGCGGACGTGTCGGACGCCGAGCAGGTGCAGGCCGCGGTGGACCGGATCGCCGCCGAGCTCGGCGCCCCGGTGGTGCTGGTGAACAACGCCGGTGTGCTCCGCGACAACCTGCTGTTCAAGATGTCCGAGTCCGACTGGGACACCGTGATGAACGTGCACCTCAAGGGTGCCTTCCTGATGACCCGCGCGGTGCAGAAGCACATGGTGGCGGCCGGCTTCGGACGGGTCGTCAACCTCTCCTCCTCCTCCGCCCAGGGCAACCGCGGCCAGGCCAACTACTCGGCCGCCAAGGCCGGCCTGCAGGGCTTCACCAAGACCCTGGCGATCGAGCTCGGCAAGTTCGGCGTCACCGCCAACGCGGTCGCCCCGGGCTTCATCGCCACCGACATGACCGCGGCCACCGCCGCCCGGGTCGGCATGGAGTTCGAGGCCTTCAAGCAGGCCGCCGCCTCCGCCATCCCGGTCCAGCGGGTCGGCACGCCGGACGACATCGCGCACACCATCTCCTTCCTGGCCTCCGAGGGCGCGGGCTTCGTCTCCGGCCAGGTGATCTACGTCGCGGGCGGCCCGCTCGACTGACCCGGCCCGCCGGGCGCTCGTGGTGCGCCGCCCCGTGGCCGGGTCCAGACTCGATGGCAGACCTCCCGCCGCCGACCCCCGGCGGCGGGCGCGCCCCGTCGCGGGGCCGGCCCGGGCCCCGCGGCGCTCCACCCACGGAGGATCTTGATGACCGATTCCACGGACAGCGAGTCCGAGCCGACCCCGGACCACCTGCTGCACACCGGGGCGGAGCACCCGGTCGACCCCGAGGACCTGGTGATGGCCTCGGGCCAGACGCCCACCCCGGAGCTGGTCGAGAAGGCCAGGAAGGACCTGGAGGAGCACGGCGCGGCAGCCGTCGAGCGCCTCCTCCCCTGAAACCCGACAGCCCCGGCGGGGCCTCCGCACCCCGACGCCCGACGGCCCCGGCGGGCCTCCCGGAGACCCGTCGGCAGCCGCTCGGCGGCGCCCGCTCGACCCGGCGGCCGATTTCCCCCACGACCCGGAAGTGACCGGCGTCACGGAAATCGGCCGCCTCATTCGTTCCCGCACCACCCGGCGAAAGTCCGGTGAAACTACCGGAATACAGCGTTCCGGTGCACGGCGGAGCGTGATTTCCCCCACTTCCCGCTCCTTTCCCGCCCGGCCGCCTCCGACCCTGAACTGCCCGTATGGAGGAACGGCGGACGACGCGTCACCACGGGGTGACAGATCCGTCGAATACCCGGGGGAGCACGGGGCCGACCGGTAATGTCGAAGCCGTGCCAGCCGAACCCGAATACCGCGAGAATCAGATATCGACCACCCCGCGCCCGGTTCCGGTCCGATCCGGACACGAATCCGCCACCGGAGCGATCGAATCCGGTCCCCTGTCGATCAGTCGGCGGCACGCCCTGCTCTTCGGCCTGGTCGGGCTGCTCTACCTGGCGGTGGTGCTGGCCATCCTGTACGACTCCCCGCTGGTCGACCTGGACTGGTACCTGCAGCAGCTGCGCCCCTACAAGCGGTGGCCCGAGGCCCTGCCCTACCTGGACATCTGGGTGGTCGCGGGGCAGCGCGGCCCGACCGCGATCGCGGCCTGCCTCTGGCTGGGCTGGCGCTGCTACCGCTCGCACTCGGCCCGTCCGCTGCTGGTGATGGGCACGGCGCTGCTGCTGCTGAACCTCACGGTCGGCGGGGTGAAGATCCTCACCGGCCGGCTGGGCCCGCACTACGCGCACTACGTGGGCTCGCCCGAGCTGTTCTCCGGCGGCAGCATCTTCCCCTCCGGGCACACCGCGAACGCCGTGGTCACCTGGGGCGTGCTGGCCTACCTGGCCACCCGCTGGCGCCGGACGGGCACCGCGCTGGCCGCGCTCACCGCGGCCTCGATCGGGCTGACCACCGTCTACCTGGGCACCCACTGGATCTCGGACGTGTTCGCCGGCTGGGCGGCGGGCGCGCTGGTGCTGCTCGCGCTGCCGCTGGTCGAGCCCGCGCTGGCCGCGCTGGACCAGCGGGTGCTGGCGGCCTGGCACCGGGAGGGCCGCTTCGCCCGCCCGGCCGCCCAGGCCCCGCGCCCGCGCCCGGCGGCGGCCCCCCGCCCGTCCTGGCCGCCCCGGCCTCAGCCCGCCCAGGCCCGCTCCACCACACCGTCCCGGACCGCCAGGTTCAGCCGGTCCGAGCGGTACTCCATGGTCAGCAACGCGTCCGGCGCCACCGCCCGCACGGTGCGCCAGCCCCGCTCGGCGGCCAGCGCCCGGGCCCGTTCCACCGGCAGCCCCAGGTAGTCGTCCGTCTCGTCCATCGCCCCGCCTCCCCGCGTCCGAACAGTCCTAGGCTGGAAGGGTACGAGGGAGGCGGATGCCCATGCGACGCGCCAGGACTCCGAAGGTCTGGCTGAGCGGGACGGAACCGGCCACCGCGCGCAGCGACCTGAAGCTGCGGTTCCTGCTGTCGGTGCTGTTCCTGCCGTTCTTCGCGCTGTGCACGGCCGGTTTCGCGGTGTGGGCGGCGCTGGCCTCCCCGCACGGCGCGCCGAGCAGCGGCACGCTGACCGTGTTCGCGGTGGGCTGCGGGGTGCTGACCCTGCTCGCGGCGGCGGACCTGTGGGTGGTGGTCCGCCGCCGCCGCACCGAGCTCTGAGCACCGCGGCTCAGCGCGAGCCGACCGCCTGCTTGACCAGCGTCCGCCCGAAGTCCCACATCAGGCCGCTGCCGCGGTGCGCGTCGTCCATCACCTCGGTGAAGGCGTCGACGAAGCGGTCGACCTCCTTCTCGGTGACGATCAGCGGCGGGATCAGCTTGATCACCTCCAGGTGGTCGCCGGAGACCTGGGTGAGGATCCGGTGCCGCTGCAGCAGCGGAACCACCACCATCTGCGCGAACAGGCCCTTGCGGGCGGCCTGCAGCGCCGTCCAGCCGGTGCGCAGCTTGAGCGACTTCGGCCGGCCGAACTCGATGCCGACCATCAGCCCGCGCCCGCGCACCTCGGCGAGCAGTTCGTACCGCTCGGTCAGCGCCGCCAGCCGGGTCCTCAGCAGTTCGCCGACCCGGGCGGCGTTCTCCACCACGCCCTCCTGCCGCATCACGTGCAGGGTGGCCAGGCCGGCCGCCATCGCCTGGGCGTTGGAGCCGAAGCTGGCGGAGTGGACGAGCACCCGGTCCATCGAGGAGTAGACCTTCTCGAAGATCCACGACGCGCCGAGCGTGGCGCCGATCGGCACGTACCCGCCGGAGAGCGCCTTGGCGGCGCACACCAGGTCGGGCCGGACGCCCTGCTCGGCCTGGTAGGCGAAGAAGGTGCCGGTGCGGCCGACGCCGGTCTGCACCTCGTCGCAGATCAGCAGCGCCTTGTGGGCGTGCAGCAGTTCCTGGGCGGCGGCCAGCCAGCCGGGCGGCGGGGCGAGCACGCCCTTGCCCTGGATCGGTTCGACGATCAGCGCCGCGACGTCGCCGCGCTTCAGCTCCTTTCTCAGCGCGTCCAGGTCGCCGAGCGGGATCGCGGTGTCGGGCAGCAGCGGGTCGAAGCCCCTGCGGAAGCCCGCCTCGCCGTTGACCGACAGCGAGCCGGCGGTGAGGCCGTGGAAGGCGTGGTCGCAGTACAGGACGCGGCGCTTGCCGGTGGCGTACCGGGCGAACTTGAGCGCGGTCTCGACCGCCTCGGTGCCGCTGTTGCCGAAGAACACCCGGTCCAGTCCGGGGGCGTGGGCGATCAGCTGCTCGGCGAGCAGGCCGGGCAGCGGGGAGCAGTCGAAGCGGGTCAGGTCGGCCGTCTCCAGCTCCATCACCTGCCGGACGGCGTCCCGGACGGCGGGGTGGTGCCGGCCGAGCGCGAAGATGCCGAACCCGGCGAGCATGTCGAGGTACTCGTTGCCCTCGGCGTCGTAGAAGTACGGGCCGCGGGCGCGTTCGTAGTACCGGTCGAAGCCGATGGTGTGCAGCACCCGGGGCAGCTGCGGGTTGAGGTAGCGGGCGTGCAGCTCGTAGCGCTCGCCGCCCCGGGCGTCGAGCAGGGCGGCGAGGTCGAGCGGTTCGGCCTGGGTCACTCGGGTTCTCTCCGATCGGTCACTTGCGCGGCACCCTGGGCCGGTACTCCTGGGCCCCGGTCCGGGTGCCGGGCAGCAGGCGGCGGGCGTAGGCGGCGGTCTGGGCGGCGACGCCGGTGCCGGTGAGCCCGATCTCCTCGAGGATCTCACCGCGCGAGGCGTGCGCCAGGAACTCCTGCGGGACGCCGAGGTCGCGCAGCGGGACGTCGACCTCGGCGTCCCGCATGGCCTGGGCGATCGCGGCGCCGACGCCGCCGGCCCGGCCGTTGTCCTCGACGGTGACCACCATCCGGTGGGCGGCGGCCAGCGTGACGAGGGCGGGGTCGACGGGCTTGACCCAGCGCGGGTCGACGACGGTGGCGGTGATGCCGTCGGCGGCGAGCAGCGCGGCGGCGTCCAGGCAGGCGGGGGCCATCGGGCCGACGGCGACCAGCAGCACGTCGGGGCTGGGGCCGGTGCGGGTCAGCACGTCGACGCCGCCGATCCGTTCGACCGCCGGGATCGCGGGTCCGAGGTCGCCCTTGGGGAAGCGCACCACGGTGGGCGCGTCCTCGACCGCGACCGCCTCCCGGAGCTGTTCGCGCAGCCGGTCGGCGTCGCGCGGCGCGGCCAGCCGCAGACCGGGGACGACCTGCAGGATCGACATGTCCCACGTGCCGTTGTGCGAGGCGCCGTCGTTGCCGGTGACCCCGGCCCGGTCGAGCACGAAGGTGACGCCGAGCCGGTGCAGGGCGACGTCCATCAGCACCTGGTCGAAGGCCCGGTTCAGGAAGGTCGCGTAGACCGCGACGACCGGGTGCAGCCCCCCGGTGGCCAGGCCCGCGGCGGAGGCGACGGCGTGCTGCTCGGCGATCCCGACGTCGTAGGTCCGCCCGGGGTGGGCGGCCGCGAACGGGCCGAGGCCGACGGGGTGCAGCATCGCGGCGGTGACGGCGACCAGGTCGGGGCGCTCGGCGCCGAGGGCGAGCATCTCCTGGCCGAACACGGACGTCCAGGAGGCGCCGGCGGACGGCGAGACCGGCAGGCAGGTGTACGGGTCGATCGGGCCGACGGCGTGGAAGCGGTCGGCCTCGTCCTGCTCGGCGGGCCGGTAGCCGCGGCCCTTGACGGTCAGGCAGTGCACGATGACGGGTCCGCCGAAGTGCCGGGCCTGGCGCAGCGCCTGTTCGACGGCGGCGATGTCGTGGCCGTCGATCGGGCCGAGGTACTTCAGGCCGAGGTCCTCGAACATGCCCTGCGGGGCGAAGGCGTCCTTGAAGCCCTTCTTGGCGCCGTGCAGCGCGTCGAACAGCGGCGGGCCGACCACGGGGGTGCGCTGCAGGGCGTCCTTGCCCCAGGCGAGGAAGCGCTCGTAGCCGCGGGTGGTGCGCAGGGTGGCGAGGTGGTGGGCGAGGCCGCCGATGGTGGGCGCGTAGGAGCGCTCGTTGTCGTTGACGACGATGACCAGCGGGCGGTCCTCGGCCTCGGCGATGTTGTTGAGCGCCTCCCAGGCCATGCCGCCGGTGAGCGCGCCGTCGCCGATCACGGCGACGGTGCAGCGGTCGACGCCGAGCAGCTGGTTGGCCTTGGCGATGCCGTCGGCGTAGCCGAGCGCGGTGGAGGCGTGCGAGTTCTCGATCAGGTCGTGCTCGGACTCGGCGCGCGAGGGGTAGCCGGAGAGCCCGTCCTTGGCGCGCAGCCGGCTGAAATCCTGCCGGCCGGTGAGCAGCTTGTGCACGTAGGCCTGGTGGCCGGTGTCCCACAGGACGCGGTCGTGCGGGGAGTCGAAGACCCGGTGCAGGGCGATGCTGAGTTCGACCACGCCGAGGTTGGGGCCGAGGTGGCCGCCGGTGCGGGTGACGGCGTCGATCAGGAAGTCGCGGATCTCGTCGGCGAGCGGCGGCAGCTGCTCGGGGCGCAGTCGTCTGAGGTCGGCGGGCCCGGTGATCTGGCTCAGCAGTGGCATGTCGTACCCCTCACGGCCGGTTCGTCGTACGTGGCTGTCTGGTCCAGCCTGCGGCCCGGCGGGCGCGGTCGCCTGTCGGCGTGGGCCGCCCGCGCCGGGCCCTGACGGCCGGTCAGCGGGCCTTGGGCGAGGCGAGGGTCTCGCGGGCGGCGCGGATCGACTCCTTGAGCGAGCCCATGGTGGCGAGCACGGCGGTCGGTTCGTACCCGCAGTGGGCCATGCAGTTGTCGCAGCGCGGGTCGCGGCCGCGGCCGTACTTGTCCCAGTCGGTCTTCTCGATCAGTTCCCGGTAGGTGGGGACGTAGCCGTCGGACATCAGGTAGCAGGGGCGCTGCCAGCCGAACAGCGAGTAGTTGGGGATGCCCCAGGCGGTGCACTCGAAGTCGACCTTGCCCTCCAGGAAGTCCAGGAAGAGCGGGCTGTGGTTGAGCCGCCAGCGCCGCCGGTTCCCGCCGGAGAAGGCCTTGCGGAAGAGTTCGCGGGTCTGCTCGACGCCGAGGAAGTGATCCTGGTCGGGGGCCTTCTCGTACGCGTAGGCCGGGGAGATCATCATCTCGTCGACCTTGAGGTCGTCGTTGAGGTAGTCCAGCACCTCGACGACGGTCTGCGCGGTGTCGGTGTTGAAGAAGGTCGAGTTGGTGGTGACCCGGAAGCCCCGCCGCTTGGCCTCCTTGATCGCCTCGACGGCCTCCGCGAAGGTGCCCTCCTTGGCCACCGAGGCGTCGTGCCGCTCCTCCAGGCCGTCGATGTGGACGGCGAAGGTGAAGTACGGCGAAGGGGTGAACTTGTCGAGCTTCTTGCGCAGCAGCAGGGCGTTGGTGCACAGGAAGACGTACTTGCGGCGCTCGACCAGCTGGCGGACGATCTCGTCGATCTGCGGGTGCATCAGCGGCTCGCCGCCGGCGATGGAGACCATCGGGGCCCCGCACTCCAGGACCGCGCCGACCGCCTGGGCGACCGGCATCCGCTGCTTGAGGACGCCTGCCGGGTGCTGGATCTTGCCGCAGCCCTCGCACTTGAGGTTGCAGGCGAACAGCGGCTCCAGTTCGACGATGAGCGGGAACTTGTCCCGGCGCCTGATCTTCTGCTGCATGAGGTAGGTGGACACGCGGATGGTCTGACGCAGCGGCATGGCCATGGCTTAGCTCGCCTCCTGGGGGAGCGTCGAGGGCTGTGGGTTCGTCAGCTCGGTGGGGGTGGCGACCGCCTGCCGGTGCCACGCGGTGAGGGCGGGCACGGCGGCCCGCAGGGACCGCCAGGCGCGCACCCCGGCCGGCAGGGTGCCGGGGCGGATCAGTTCCCGTTCGGGGGTGTCGACCACCACCCGCAGCACGGCCGCGGGCAGCCCGGGGGCGTGCGCGGCGCGGGCGGCGAGGACGGCGGCGGCCTCCATGTCGACGGCGAGCGCGCCCTCGTGGTGGAGCCGGGCCCGTTCGGCGCCGCGCACCACGTGGTCGGCGGTGCGGTGGGTGCCGAGGTGGGCCCGCAGGCCGGCCTCCTCCAGCGCGGTGGCCAGCGCGGGCGCGGAGTCCAGCGGGTGCTCGCCGCCCTCGGCGTCGGTGACCCGGTCGGCGACGATCACCTCGCCGGGCCGTACCCCGGGCCCGAGCGCGGCGCCGAACCCGGCGACCAGCAGCGCCCCGTAGCCGCCCGCGTCGAGCAGCGCGGCGGCCTTCCGCCCGGCGGCCCGGCGGCCCATCCCGGTCCGGGCCAGCACCGGCGGCCCGCCGGCCGCGCCGGACCAGTCCCCGCCGCGCAGCGCCCAGGCCTCCGGCCCGAGCGCGCACAGCACCAGCAGCGGGGCGGTCACCGCGCACCGCCCCGGCCGAGCGGAGTGGCGTGCACGTACCGGCCGAGCGCGGTGACCGGGAAGACCAGGCGGTACAGGTGGTAGTTGATGGAGAAGTCCCAGGGGAAGCCGGTGCCGGTGAACTGGGGTTCGTCCCACGTCCCGTCCGGGCGCTGGGTGGCGGTCAGCCAGGCGACGCCGCGCTCGACCTGCTCCGACTCGCGCTCGCCGGCGGCGAGCAGCGCCATCAGCGCCCAGGCGGTCTGCGAGGCGGTGGACTCGCCGCGGCCGGCCCAGGTGGCCGGGTCCTCGTAGGAGCGCATGTCCTCGCCCCAGCCGCCGTCCGGGTTCTGCCGGTCGGCCAGCCAGGCGACGGCGCGCCGGACGGCGGGGTGGCCGGGGGCGACGCCGGCGGCGATCAGGGCGGGCAGCACCGAGCCGGTGCCGTAGATGTAGTTGGTGCCCCAGCGGCCGAACCAGGAGCCGTCGGCCTCCTGGTGGCGCAGCAGCCAGGCGACGCCGCGCCGGGCGCGCGGGTCGCGGGCGCGGCCGGTCTCGGCGAGCATCTCGACCACGTGCGCGGTGACGTCGGCCGAGGGCGGGTCGATGACCTCGCCGAAGTCGCAGAACGGGAGCTTGTTGGGGAGCTTGCTGGTGTTGTCGGCGTCGAAGGCCCCCCAGGCGCCGTCCTTGGACTGCATGCCGAGGTTCCAGTCGACGGCCCGCTCGACGGCGCCGGCCAGCCGGGCGCGGTCGGGATGGTCGATCCGGCGCAGCGCGAGGACGACCTCGGCGGTGTCGTCGACGTCCGGGTAGGTGTCGTTCTGGAACTCGAAGGCCCAGCCGCCGGGGGCCAGCCGGGGGCGCTTGACCGCCCAGTCGCCGCGGGTGGTGACCTCCTCGTCGAGCATCCAGCCGCCGGCCCGGACCAGCGCGGGGTGGTCGGCGGGCAGTCCGGCGTCGCGCAGCGCGATGGCGGCCAGGCAGGTGTCCCAGACCGGGGACTGGCAGGCCTCCATCCAGCGCTTGCCGTCCTCGGTGTGGACGGTGAAGGAGTCGAAGGCGGCGAGTCCGGCCCGCATCACGGGGTGGTCGAGCCGGTAGCCCATCAGCCGCAGCGCGATCAGCGAGTAGACGGCGGGCGGCTGGATGCCGCCCCAGCAGCCGTCGGCCTCCTGCCGTTCGATGATCCAGGCGGTGGCCTGCCGCAGCGCGAGGCGGCGGACCGGTTTGATGGCGTGCCGGTGGTAGCGGTGCATCAGCTGGTCGAGCCGCTGGAACAGGCCCTCCCAGCTGTGCGCCGGCGCGAACGGCTGCTCGGGGTACGGGCGGGCCGGGTCGGTGTGCAGTTCGGCGAGGCCGAACGGGGCGGGGCGGACCGGGCGGTGCGCGGAGACCACGGTGAGCGGGACGATGGTCTGCCGGGCCCACTGGCCGAAGGAGTAGATGTTCAGCGGTGCCCAGCTGGGCAGGAACAGGACTTCGGGGGGCAGTTCGGGGAGCTTCTCCCAGGGCCACCAGCCGAACAGGGCCAGCCAGATCCGGGTGAACACCCGGGCCGCGGCGATGCCGCCGCGTTCGCGGACGAAGGCGGCCGCGGCGCGCATGTGCGGGGCGTCCGCGGCGTCCCCGGCGAGCCGGAGGGCCACGTACGCCTCGACGGTGGTGGAGAGTTCGGGCGGGCCGCCGTGGAAGGTGGCCCAGGTGCCGTCCTCCCGCTGCCGGGAGCGGATCCAGGCCGCGGTGGCCCGGGTCTGCTCCTCGGTGCGGATGCCCAGGAACTCCCTGAGCAGCAGGTCTTCGGCGTCCATGGTGACGTTGGTCTCCAGGTCGCCCTTCCACCAGCCGTCGGCGTGCTGGAGTGACAGCAGGTGCGCGGTGGCGCGGCTGAGCGCCGCCGCTGGTGAGGAGTCCTCGGATCGTGCTGGTGCAACTGAGGTTTGGGGTCCGAGCCTTCCACCCGCGGTTGCTGTCACTCTTACGTCACCTCTCTCTGACCACCACGAATTCGGCGAGTGCGACGAAGTGCTCGCGCACCTCGTCGGCCATGGGCACCTCGCCGAGGGCGGCGAGGGCGGTGTCGTACTGGCGGCGGGCCTCTTCCTGGGTCCAGGCCCGGCCGCCGGCCTGCTCGATCAGCGCGGCGCGGGCGGCGAGCACGTGCTCGTCCTCCTCGCCCCGGCCGGTCGGGTCGGCCAGCTGTGCGGCCAGCTCGCGGGAGGCGGCGCCCCCCTCGGCCAGCGCGGCGCACACCGGCAGCGACTTCTTCCGCGACTGGAGGTCGCTCCAGTGCGGCTTGCCGGTCACTTCGGTGGCGCCCCAGATGCCCAGCAGGTCGTCCACCGCCTGGAACGCGAGCCCGAGGTGGTAGCCGTACCGCTGGAGCGCGTCGGACACCCGGTCGTCGGCGCCGGCCAGCACCGCGCCGATCGCCGCCGAGGCGGCCAGCAGGGCGCCGGTCTTGCCGCCCTCCATGGCCAGGCACTCCTCGACCGTCACCGCGTCGCGCTGCTCGAACGAGACGTCGAGCGCCTGTCCGTCGATCAGCCGCCGGGTGGCGGTGGTGATCAGGCGGACGGCGCGGGCGGCGTCGACCGGGTCGGCCCCGCCGGTCACCGCGGCGTCCAGCAGGACCTCGGTGCCGAGGGTGGCCAGCGCGTCGCCGGCCAGTACGGCCTGCGCCGGGCCGAACACCGTCCAGGCGGTGGCCCGGTGCCTGCGCGTCTCGTCACCGTCCATCAGGTCATCATGGAGGAGGGAGAAGTTGTGCACCAGCTCGACCGACACGCCGCCGGGTACGCCCACCTGCGCGTTCGCACCCACCGCCTCGGCCGAGAGCAGGGCCAGCGCCGGGCGCACGGCCTTGCCGCCGTCGCCCGCGGCGGGCTTGCCGTCCCGGTCGATCCAGCCGAAGTGGTAGGCGGCGACGGAGTCCATCGGTGCGGCCAAACGGGCGACGGCCGCGCGCATCGGCGGCGTGCAGAGCGTGCGTCCGCGCGCCAGCAGGTCGAGGACGGTCGGGGTGTCCTCGACCGTCGAGCCGGTGCGTGCCTCCACGTGGGTTCCCTCTCGGTGCGTCCGCCCGGCCGCGGTGTGCGGTCGGCGGGGTGTGGTGTCGGTGGTCGGGGGGTGGGAGGGCGGCGTCATCGGGGCCACCGTCCGTCACCCCGGTCGACCGGGATCCGGCCGTGGCCGGCCAGGGCGGCGTCGGCGGCCGTGTGGCCGCTGCGCACCGCGCCCTCCATCGTCGCTGGCCAGCCGGTGGCCGTCCAGGACCCGGCGAGCAGGACGCCGGGGAGGTCGGTGCGCGCGCCGGGGCGCAGCCGGGCGGTGCCGGGCGCCGGGTCGAACGTCGCGGTGCGCTCGCGGGTGACGAAGAAGTCGAGCACCCGGGCGCCGCGGGCGGCGGGCAGCAGGCGTTCCAGCTCCGGCAGGTAGCGGGCGCGCAGTTCGGCGACCGGCAAGTCGATCTCGTCCTCGGCGGCGGACTGCGAGACCGCCAGGTACTGGGCGCCGGGGACGTCGAGGCCGGAGTGCCGGGTCCGGTCGAAGACGAACTGGACCGGGGAGCCGAGCGCGGCGAAGAACGGGCGGCGGACCAGCCGCCGGTCGTAGACCGCGTGCACGTTGAGGATCGGCGCGGTGCCGAAGTCGGCCAGCCGGTACCGCGCGGGCAGGGCGCCGTCGGGCAGCAGGGCGGCCGCGGTGTCCTGCGCGCCGGCCAGCACGACGGTGTCGGCGGTGAGCAGCTCGCCACCCTCCAGCCGGACGCCGTTCTGCTCGGCGGCCTTCAGTTCGGCGGCCCGGGTGCGCAGCAGCACCCGGACGCCGGCCCGCTCCAGCTCGGCCAGGGCCCGGTCGTGGTGGATCTCGCCGAGCGGGACGGCGGCGGTGCCGATGTCGGCGGCGCCGGGGTCGGAGAGCAGGCCGGTCTTGAAGACCTTGGCGGCCAGCGCCAGCGAGGTGCGGTCGGCGGTGGCGTTCAGGGTGGCGACGCCGACGAGGTCCCAGACGGCCTCGACGGTGGCGGGGGTCTGGCCGTGCCGGCGCAGCCACTCGCCGAAGGAGAGGTCGTCCAGCGCCGGATCGGCGGGGTCGAGCTTCTTCAGGGCGAGCGCGCCGCGCACCACCCGCAGCCGGTCGGCGGGGCCCAGGTGCCGGTAGGTGGCCAGGCTGCCGGCCAGGTGCAGCGGGACGGGCAGCTCGGCGCGGCGCAGCCGGCCGAGGCTGCGGGTGCCGTCGGGGGCGAGGGCGAGGACCGGTACGTCCAGCCGGGGCTGGAGGTCGACCAGGCCGTTGGCGCCGAGCCGGTCGACCAGGCCGCGGTAGGCGGTGCAGCAGCGCAGGTAGACGTGCTGGCCGTTGTCGACGGTCAGCTCGCCGCGCTTGAAGGAGAAGGCCAGGCCGCCGAGCCGGGGCCGGGCCTCCAGCAGGGTGGTGCGGACGCCGGCGTCGGCCAGCCGCAGGGCCGCGGTGATGCCGGCCAGGCCGCCGCCGACCACCACGGCGGTGTGTTCGCGCCGCACTGTCGGCGTGCTCATCGGCCCTCCTGGTCAGCGGTGGACTCTGGGCACAACAACGTGCGCATGCGTCGTGATTCCCCGTTGACACAGCGTGACATAACTGGCGCGAGAATCAAGAACGCCCTCCGGCGAGCCCGGACAGTGCCACGTACGCCTTCTCCCAGCCGGGCAGGGAGACCCGGCCGCGGAGCACCGAGTGCGGGTCGGCGGCGATCCGGCCGAGCAGGCGGTGGTAGATGCCGGCCATCGCGGCGGTGGCGGCGCGGCTGCGGCGGTCGAGCATCGGCAGCAGGCGCAGGCCCTCCTCGAAGGCGCCCTGGGCGCGTTCGGCCTCGAAGGCGACCAGGCCGGTGAAGTCGGCGCCGACCGGGAGGCCGGGGAGGGCGAAGCCCTGCTGGCAGCCGAACCGGACCAGGTCCTCGGTGGGGAGGTAGGTGCGGCCGTTCAGGGCGTCCTCGCGCAGGTCGCGCAGGATGTTGGTGAGCTGGAGGGCCAGGCCGAGGGTGTCGGCGTACTCGGCGCCGCGCTCCCAGTCCTCGCAGCCGTAGACGCCGAGCGAGAGCCGGCCGATCGAGCCGGCCACGCAGCGGCAGTAGACCTTGAGCTCGTCGTAGCTGGTGTACTCGACGCCCTTGAGGTCCATCTCGACGCCGTCGATCAGCTCGTCGAAGCCGCCGAGCGGGATCGGGAAGCGGCGGGCGGCGTCGGCCAGCGCGACCTTGATCGGGTCGGTGTCCTCCTCGCCGACCCCGCCGGAGCGGACCTCGTCCAGCAGGGCGCGGGTGCGGGCCAGCGCCTCGGCCTTCTGCTCGGCGGGCAGTTCGCCGTCGCCGATGTCGTCGACCCGGCGGGCCAGCGCGTAGAGCGCCGACATCGCCAGCCGCTTGGCCTCGGGCAGCAGCCGGATGCCGTAGCTGAAGTTGCGGGCCTGCAGGGCGGTGACCGCCTCGCAGTACCGGTAGGCCGCCATGACCGGCGCGGACGCCAGTGGTGATGCCCCCACGCGGGCGCTCACCTTCCCTTCGCGAAGAGTGCCGCCGCCCGGCCGGCCAGGCGGCGCTTGTCGGGCTTCGCCCGGTGCGCGAGCACGTCGAACCTGACCGCCTCGATGGCGTCCAGGGCCGCGTACCCGCCGGCGGTGAATCCCGCCAGCAGCAGTCGGAGCCTTCCGTGAACCGTACCCACCAGCGGTGCGCCGCGGTCGAGCAGGGTCCGGGCCCGGCTCGCCTCCCAGGCGATCAGCTGGCGGACGCCGCGGGTGGCGGTGTCGGCGGCGAGGTCGTGCTCGGTGACGCCGAAGGAGGCGAGGTCCTCCTGCGGGAGGTAGATCCGGCCGCGCCGCAGGTCCTCGGCGACGTCCTGGAGGTGCTCGACGATCTGCAGCGCGGTGCAGATGGCGTCGGAGAGTTCGATCCGCCGGGGGGTGGCCCGGCCGGCCAGCGCGAGCACCAGGCGGCCGACCGGGTCGGCGGAGAGGGTGCAGTAGTGGCGCAGGTCGGCGTAGGTCGCGTAGCGGGTGGTGGTCTGGTCCACCCGGTTGGCCTCGATCAGCCGGCGGAACGGCTCGGGGGTGACGGCGTGCCGCTCGATCAGCGGGACGAGGCCGCGCAGCAGCGGGTGCCGGGGCTCGCCGGGGTCGGCGCCCAGGACGGTGCCGTGCGGGGCCGGGTCGTCGCCGAGGGCGGTGGCGAAGGCGCGGTCGAGGTCGCGCTCCAGGCCGTCCAGCAGGGCGAGTCGGAAGCCGTCGTCGGAGGGGTCGCCGGGGACGTCCAGCAGCCGGGCGGCGGCGGCCGGGTCGGCGAGGTCGCCGTCGCCGGCGTCGTCGACCAGGCGGGCGAAGCCGTAGACCGCCATCAGGTCGCCGCGCCAGGCGGCGGGGAGGAAGCCGGGGGCGACCGGGAAGTTCTCCAGGTCGGCCTTGTCCAGCGTCACCGCTACTGTCTGGTTATCTGACTTAGTTGAATCCGACACTGCCGTCACTCCCCCGTTCTACACCGGGCCGCACCGCCACCGCGCCACGGACACGCTTCCGTCGTCCCGCCTTCACCCGCCGCACGTCGCAGGGCCGGTGCCCGGGGATCCGCTCCCCGGGCACCGGCCCTGCGACCCGCGACCCGCCCCCGCTCAGGGGCGCTCGCCCTTCTCGTACCGGCGGACCACCTCGTCGGTGTACCCGTCCATGATCAGCTCGCCGTGCTCGATCCAGATCGTCCGCTCGCAGGTCTCCCGGATCGCGTTGTTGTCGTGGCTGACCAGGAAGACCGTGCCGGCCTCCTTGCGCAGCTCGTTGATCCGGTCCTTGGAGCGCTTCTGGAAGCCCTGGTCGCCGGTGGCGAGCGCCTCGTCGATCAGCAGCACGTCGTGGGTCTTCGCCGCCGCGATGGAGAACCGCAGGCGGGCGCCCATGCCGGAGGAGTACGTGCGCATCGGCAGCGAGATGAAGTCGCCCTTCTCGTTGATGCCCGAGAAGTCGACGATGCTCTGGTAGCGCTCGCGCACCTGGGCCGGGGACATGCCCATCGCCAGGCAGCCGAGCACCACGTTGCGCTCACCGGTCAGGTCGTTCATCAGCGCCGCGTTGACGCCCAGCAGCGAGGGCTGGCCCTGGGTGTAGATGCCGCCCCTGGCGGTCGGCAGCAGACCCGCGATGGCCGCCAGCATGGTCGACTTGCCGGAGCCGTTCGAGCCGATCAGGCCGATCGCCTCGCCCTTGTACGCGGTGAAGCTGATGCCGCGCACCGCGTGCACCTCGCGGATCGCGGGCGACTTCTTGCGGGTGATGATCCGGCTGAGCGCCGAGGTGGCGCTGCCCTTGCCGGAGCCGGCGCCGTGCACCTTGTAGACGATGTGCACGTCGTCCACCACGACGGTGGGGATCTGGGCCTTTTCCACCGCGGTGGTCTCCTTGACGGTGTCGAGAGCTGCGTCAGCCACGGCCGTACTCCTCCTCGGACTTCCAGAAGAACACGAAGCCGATCACGAAGGCGACCACCGCCCAGGTACCGGCCATCATCCAGATGTGGTGCGGCAGGATCAGTGCCTTGTCCCCGTAGATCTTCTTGTCGAAGCTGTCGGGCATGAACGCGTAGCGCATCAGGTCCATGTAGACCGTCGCCGGGTTCCACGAGTAGACCGTCTGCCAGATCTCCGGCCAGGTCTTGATGTAGCCCGAGACGCTGTACATCACGCCGGAGACGTACATCCAGGTGCGCAGCAGGAACGGCATCAGCTGCGAGATGTCCGAGGTCTTGGCGCCGACCCGGGCCATCACCATCGCCAGGCCGGTGTTGAACATCGACTGCAGCAGCAGCGTCGGGATGATCAGCAGCCAGGTCATGGTCGGCGTGACGTCGTTCAGCAGCACGATGGCGACCAGCACCACCATCGAGATCAGCAGCTGCTGGAGCTGGATCACGGTGAAGGCGATCGGCAGGGAGGCGCGCGGGAAGTGCAGCGCCCGGATCAGGCCGAGGTTGTCGGAGATCGACCGGGTGCCGGCCTGGATCGCGCTCTGCGAGAACTGGAAGACGAAGACGCCGACGCACAGCCAGGCAATGTAGACCGGGACCGAGTCCCGGCTCTTCATGATCACACCGAAGACCAGGTAGAACACCGCGCAGTTCAGCAGCGGGGTGAGCACCTGCCAGAGCTGGCCGAGCTTCGCCGTGGTGTACTGCGCGACCAGGCGGGCGGTGGCGAAGGCGGTGATGAAGCTGCGCCGCGCCCAGAGCTGGCGCACGTACTGCGGCAGGCTCGGCCGCTTGCCGCTGACGGACAACCCGTACTTGTCCGCGAGCTGCTTCGGGGTCAGACCCGCGTCGGAACCCCTTGGTGCGGAGAGGTTGACCGGGTCACTCAGTGTCGACACATTCGTCCTTCAGGGGGTCGGAATCCGCTGCCCGGGGGGACGGGACAGGGGACCGGGGCGTACCACGGGAGCTCTGGTCTGCTCGCGGCCGGCTCGTCGCCGAGCCGACCGGTCGCGATCAGATGATTGGCGGTCTGCCGAGCCTGGTCAAGCGCCAGACGGTGGACCACTTCATCGGCCGACGCGGACCGCAGGGCTCGCTCCAGCCGGCCCGGAACCCGCCGATCCACGCCTTCAGCGCCGCCCCGGAGGGACGCCTGAGCACGGTCAGCAGGAACCAGGTTCCCAGATAGAGAGGCACCAAGGGGACCGGAAGGTTCCGCCTGGCCAGCCACACCCGGTTGCGGGCCACGTTGTGGAAGTACGCGGCGTGCCGGGCCGGCGAGGTCGCGGGGTGGTGCAGCACCACCCCGGGGAGGTAGTCGATCGACCAGCCCGCGTCCAGCGCGCGCCAGGCCAGGTCGGTCTCCTCGTGCGCGTAGAAGAACTCCGCGGGCAGCTGGCCCGCCTGCGCGAACACCGTGGTGCGCACCGCGCTGGCGCCGCCCAGGAAGGTGGTCACCCGGGAGCCGCGCAGCGGGTCGCTGGAGCGCAGCCGGGGCACGTGCCGGCGCTGGGTGGTCCCGGTCTCCGGGTCGGCGATCCGGAACGAGACGATGCCCAGCGACGGGTCGGCGGTGAACGCGGCGCGCAGCAGCTCGGCCGAGTCGGTGTGCGGCAGCAGGCCGTCGTCGTCCAGGAACAGCACCGCGTCGACGTCCCGGCCGTCCGGGCCGAACAGCTCGATGCCGACGTTGCGGCCGCCCGGGATGCCGAGGTTCTCCGGCAGCTCGACGCTCCGCACGCCCTCCGGCAGGACGGGCAGCGGGGCGCCGTTGCCGACCACCGCGAGCTCCACCGGCGGGCCCTGCTGGGCCCGGACCGACTCGATCAGGGCGTTCAGCTCGGCCGGCCGGTTGCCCATCGTGATGATGACCGCGCCGAGCCGGAAGCCGTCGCTCACCGCAGCCTGCTGGACAGCACGATGGACAGCAGGTGCAGGACGGTCTGCAGCACCGCGATGGCGGCCAGCACCACGACCGCGAGGCGGGTGAAGAACAGGTCGCCGCGGACCGCGTCGGCGATGCCGGCGGCCAGGATGAACAGCGAGGCCTCGACCGCGCCGACCAGGCGGTGGAACTTGAGCAGCGAGGCGGCCCGGCGCGCCTTGGCCACCGCGCTGGAGCGCGGCACCGAGGCGCTGTCGTCGACGGCGGTCAGGCCGGAGCGGGCCCGGGCCACGTCGACCAGGTCGGTCTCGGACTTGATCAGGATCGCGCCGAGCGCGGCCAGCGTGCCCAGGAAGGCCCACTGCCAGGCGGCGTGCGCGCCCTCGCGGTGGAACAGGTCGGCGGCCCGCAGGCCCAGGCCGGTGAGCAGCGCGGCCTCGGACACGTAGTGGCCGACCCGGTCCAGGTAGACGCCGGTCAGCGAGGTCTGCCGGCGCCAGCGGGCCACCTCGCCGTCCACGCAGTCCAGCAGCAGGTAGACCTGGATCAGCAGGGCGCCGAGCACCGCGCCGGCCAGGCCGGGCACCAGCAGGGCGACGCCGGCCAGGACGCCGGTGAGCATCATCAGGTAGGTCAGGCCGTTGGGCGTGATCACCGTGACGGTCGACAGGACGCGGGTGATCCGCAGCGAGATCCTCCGCATGTAGAGGCGGCCGGCCCAGTGCTCGGCACTGCGGCGCTGGAGCATGCCCTCCGGGTGGATCACCGCCCGCAGTTCCTCGATCGACGGGCGCCGGGTCAGGTCGACCGGCGGGCGTTCAGCTGTTGACGGCTTGGACATAGTCGGCGTACGCGTCCCTGATGTCTGTGGCGGAGAGGTCGAGGTGTTCGAGGATGGTGAAGCGCCCCGGTCTGGTGTTCGGAGCGTAGTGCACCGCTTCGGTGAACTCCGCTTCGGTGAAGCCGAGCTGATCGGCCGTCACCGGCAGGCCGTGGAAGCGCAGGCGCTCCACGATCAGCCCGGACAGCTCCCGCTCGCCCCGCAGGTGGCAGGCGAAGGCGGCACCGAGGCCGACCTGCTCACCGTGCTGGCCGGGCCGCTTGGGGTGCAGCTCGACCAGGGCGTGCGAGATCTCGTGGCAGGCGCCCGAGCTGGGCCGGGTGCTGCCCGCGATGTTCATCGCGATGCCGGACAGTACCAGGGCTTCCGTCAGCGTGGTCAGCAGGTCCGGGTCATCCACGGTGCCCGGGTGCCGGAGCAGGTTCTCCCCGGCCGAGCGGGCCATCGCGACGGCCAGTCCGTCCACGGGTTCGCCGGTCACGGCGTGCGAGAGCTCCCAGTCCGCGCAGGCGGAGATGTTGGAGATGGCGTCGCCGATCCCTGCGGCCACGAACTGCTTCGGGGCCTTGGCGATCACGTCCAGGTCGACGATGATGCCGATCGGGCTGGGCACCCCGTACGAGCCCCGGCCGGCGTCGTTGTCGAGGGTCGCCACCGGGGAGCAGATGCCGTCGTGCGCGAGGTTGGTGGCGACCGCGACCACCGGCAGGCCGACCCGCGCCGCGGCGTACTTCGCCGCGTCGATGATCTTGCCGCCGCCGAGCGCCACCAGGGCGTCGTAGTGGCCGCGCCGCATCTCCTCGGCCAGCCGCACCGCGGCGTCCAGGGTGCCGTCGGCCACCGGGTACCAGTCGGCGCCGGGCAGCGCCGGCTCCAGGCGCTCGCGCAGCAGCGCGCCGGAGCCGCCGCTGATCGCCACCGCGATCCGGCCGCCGGACGACAGCCGCTGGTCGGCGAGGATGCCGCCGAGCGAGTCCAGGGCGCCCGGCCGGATCTCCACGAAGACCGGCGAGGGCACCAGCCGGGTCAGTACTGGCACGCGATCTCCCGGGCCTTGGCGAGGTCCTCGTGGTTGTCGACCTCGACCCAGGAGACCTCGCCGATCGGCTGCACGTCGACGGTCAGGCCACGGTCGACCATCTCCTGGTAGCCGTCCTCGTAGTACAGCTGCGGGTCGCGCTCGTAGACCGCCTTCAGCGCGTCGGCGAGGGCGTCGGCGGCGGACGGGTTGATCACGGTGACGCCGATGTACTCGCCGGTGGCCTCCAGCGGGTCCATCAGCTTGGTGATCCGGCGCACGCCCAGCTCGGGGTCGACGACGACCTTCATCTCCTCGTCGGCGAGCTTCTTCACGGTGTCCAGCGCGAGCAGGATCCCGGGGGCGCGGCCCTCCTTGGCCCGGCGGTCGTTGCCGTCCAGCATGGTGCGCTGCACCGAGGCCGGGTGCACGGTGTCGCCGTTGGCGAGCAGCAGGCCCTCGGCGAACAGCTCGCGGGCGCACCACAGCGAGTAGGCGTTGTTCCACTCCTCGGCCTTGTCGTTCTCGACCAGGGTGAGCTTCACGCCGTACTTCCGCTCCAGCGCCTCCCGGCGCTCGTACACGGCCTCCTTGCGGTAGCCGACCACGATCGCGGCCTCCCGCAGGCCGACCTCGGCGAAGTTCCCGAGGGTCAGGTCGAGCACCGTCCGCTCCCCGTCGACCGGCACCAGCGCCTTGGGCAGGGTGTCGGTGTACGGACGGAGCCGGCGGCCGGCGCCGGCGGCCAGGACGAGGCCGATCATGCGGGACTCCAGGGTCTCTCGGGTGCCGCGCGGCGCCGACCCGGGTCGGTCGTACCGCAGCACGGCCTGGTGCGGCCGCGGCTGCGGCGCGCCGAGTGGGCGACCACTGCGGGCCGCCCGGTGTCACTGATGGTAGGCGACCTCGGCGACCTGCCAGAACGCGGCCCCGGACGGTTCGCGGTCGGCCCGGCGGTCCGGCGCGGCGGGCGGCGCGGCGGGTGGCGCGGTGGCCGGGCGGTCGTTCCGGTGGCCGCTCCCTTGATCGTTCTTGTGATCGTTTGCCGCAGGCCGGTGAACATTCGGTGACCGGGGCCGACCGCCGGTCGAACGCTTCTGCCAGTGGCGCCCTCCTCGGCCGCCGGGGTGTGCGTCGCGGCCCCGCGGCGGGTGGGCCATGCGGCAGACTTGGGCCCCGACGCCGTCGGCGGACCGGCCGGTCCGGGCCGACGCGCGCGCAGCCACCCCAAGGACCGGGGCCGGCGGCCCGGCGACCACGACCGGGTGAGGCGACACCTGGTCCGCGTGCCGAAAGGGGCATTGTGCCCATGAGCCCTGCTGTCAGCCCGACCGAAGCCCTCTCGCCCGAACTGGCCTCCGCCACCGGCGCCGGGAGCGCGCCCGCGCCCGCGCCCGGCGAGATCCTGCTGGAACTGGTCGACGACGACGGCGTGACCATCGGGACCGGCGAGAAGCACTGGGCCCACCAGCAGCCGGGACGGCTGCACCGGGCGTTCTCGGTCTTCCTCTTCGACCGCCAGGGCCGGATGCTGCTGCAGCGCCGGGCCCTCGGCAAGTACCACTCCCCCGGCGTCTGGTCGAACACCTGCTGCGGCCACCCCTACCCCGGCGAGCAGCCCTTCACCGCCGCCGCCCGCCGCACCGCGGAGGAGCTGGGCATCGCCCCGGCCCTGCTCTGCGAGGCCGGCAACGTCCGCTACGACCTGCCGGACGAGGCCTCCGGCCTGATCGAGCGGGAGTGGAACCACCTGTTCGTCGGGCTGGTCACCGCCGAGCCGGACCCGGACCCGGAGGAGGTCGAGGACACCCGTTTCGTGACGGCGGCGGAGCTGCGCGAGCTGCGGGCCGAGAAGCCGTTCTCGGTGTGGTTCGAGACGGTGTTCGAGGCGGCGCTGCCGGGAATCCGGGAGATCGCCGGGCGCGATTGGTGACGCGTGATCGATGACGCGGCATCGATGACGCGGCATCGGTGTTGCGACATCGATGTTGTGACATCGGTGTCGCGGCACGGGTGACCTGTCATCGGTGTCGCGACAATTGGTGACCCGGCATCGGTGACGTGACACCGATGACGTGACACGGATGTCGTCCCCTCGTGTGTCGCGGCACGGATGCGCCGACCCGGGCGGCCTCAGTAGTCGGGGTCGTCGTCGGGGTCGGCCCCCGGGCCGGTGCCGGTCCGGGCGGGGAGCGGGAGGCTGGCCCAGATCACCTTGCCGCCCTCCTCGGTGCGCTCGACGTCGCACTCGCCGCCGGCCTGCAGGGTGATGCTCTTGACCAGCAGCAGGCCACGGCCGCCCGGGCGGGCGGGGTCGTTCTCCTGGGCCTTGGGGCGGTAGGGGTGGCCGTCGACGACCGAGACCCGGACCCGGTCGGCGGTGATGGCGAGCTCGCACACCACCTCCGGGGAGAGCACCGCCGCGTGCGTGACGGCGTTGGAGACCAGCTCGGAGACGATCAGCAGCAGGTCGTCGACCAGTTCCTGGTAGCGCTCCCCCGCCATCCCCTGGGCCAGCAGCCGGTCCCGCACGGCGTGTCTGGTGCGCGGCACCGACGCCTCGTGGGAGACCGCCGAGAAGCGCCAGCGGCCGCCCTCCGGCCCGGGGGCGGGCTCGCGGCCGGGCCACCAGGTCGCGGCGTCGGGGGCCACCTTGTCCGTCTGCTGTTCCACTGCACGCCGCCCTTCACGCGGTGAACGGGAGGCTCCCGCGCCGGGGTCCGGCCGGCGGCGGCTGTCGGGAATCGGGCGTTCCGCTCAAGGCTCCCTGGTGCACGAGGCTAGGAGAGCACCTGCCGATGACCCGCACCGGGACTGGAACTACGCGTGTCGTGAAGGTTCCCGACCGATTCGGTGCGTGTTGTGAACCCTCCTGGCCGGTCGCGTCGCACCACGGGCCCACTGTTGCCGCCAGAACGCCCGTCCGAAATCCCGCCGACCCCCCGCCACCAGGGCAATCACCGGCCGGGGGACCGGCCGGGCGGGTGGCTTGTCCGGCTATGTCCGACTCCTCGGCGGTCGGCCGTCCGGCCGCCGAAAACGCAGGTGAGAAGCACTCCCCGGGCCTGGTAATGTTCTCTCTGTCGCCAGGGGGCGGCCGAAAGGAAGCCCCGAGGTGAACACCCGGTCCGGGTGGCGGAATGGCAGACGCGCTAGCTTGAGGTGCTAGTGCCCTTTATCGGGCGTGGGGGTTCAAGTCCCCCCTCGGACACCAACGCAGGGCCCCAGAGTCTCTCTGGGGCCCTGCTGGTTTTCCGGCGCTTTCCCGGTGCTTTCCCGGTGCGGGTCGTCCCCGGCCCCTTCGGCCGGGGTCCAGAGGTTCTCGGCGCGGCCCTCGGCGAGGCGGGTGCGGTAGGTGTCGACCTTGTGGTCGATCCGGGCCAGGTGGGTGCGGAGTTCGGCGAGCCGGGTGGCGACGTCGGCGCGGTGGGCTTCGAGCAGGGCCAGTCGGGCGGGTTCGTTGCCGGGCCCGGCAGTGACGAGTTCGGCGTAGCGGCGGATGGCGCGGATCGGCATGCCGGTGGCGCGCAGGCGGGTGCAGAGGTCGATCCACCGCAGGTCGCGGGGGTGGTAGCGGCGGCGGCCGCCGGGGGTGCGGTCGATCTCGGTGACGACCAGGCCGGCCCGCTCGTAGTAGCGCAGGGTGTGGACGCTGACGCCGGTCCGTTCGGCGGCCTCGGCGATGGTCAACCCCTCGGCGGGGACGTCGGATCGGGGATTGATTTCGAGCACGCTCGAAATCGTAGCCTCGGTGCCGCCGCCCGGGACCGGCGCGGTTGACACCGCGTCAACTGCCGTCCAGGCGATGGACGGAGGAGACGTGGTGACGGAACTCGACGACCGGCGCAGGAGGTTGGTGCTCGCGGTGTGCTGCGTGAGCATGGTGCTGGTGGTGCTGGACGTCTCGGTGGTGAACGTGGCGCTGCCGGCGGTCCGCCGGGAGTGGGGGGCGCCGGTGTCGGCGCTGCAGTGGACGGTGGACGCGTACACGCTGGTGCTGGCGGCGTTCCTGCTGCCCGCGGGGGCCGCGGCGGACCGGTGGGGGCGGCGGCGGGTGTTCGTGCTGGGGCTGCTGGTGTTCGGGGCGGGGTCGGCGCTGTGCGCGCTGGCGCCGGGGGCGGGGTGGCTGGTGGCAGCACGGGCGGTGCAGGCGGTGGGCGGGACGATGCTGAACCCGGTGGCGATGGCGATCGTGGCGACGGCGTTCCCGCGGCCGGCCGGACGGGCCCGGGCGATCGGGGTGTTCGGGTCGGTGTCGGGGCTCGGGCTGGCGCTGGGGCCGGTGGTGGGCGGGGCGCTGGTGCAGGGGTGGGGCTGGCGGGCGGTGTTCTGGGTGAACCTGCCGGTGGTGGCGGCGGGGGTGGCGGGGGCGCTGCGCTGGGTGCCGGAGTCCCGGGCGGCGCGGGCCCGGCGGTTCGATCCGGTGGGACAGCTGCTGGTGGTGGCGCTGCTGGGCGGGACGGTGTTCGCGCTGATCTCGGCGGAGCGGGCGGGCTGGTCGGCGCCGCTGGTGTGGGGACCGCTGGCGGGGGCGGCGCTGGCCGTGCCGGCGCTGGGGTGGTACGAGGCGCGGCGGACGGACCCGCTGCTGGAGGTGCGGCTGCTGCGGCGCGGCCCGCTGGCGGCGGCGCTGGTGCTGGCGTTCGCGGCGCTGGGCGCGTTCGCGGCGTTCCTGTTCGCGGTGTCGCTGTACCTGCAGGGGGTGCGCGGGCTGTCGCCGCTGCGGGCGGGGTCGTGCCTGCTGCCGGTGGGGGCGCTGATCCTGCTGCTGTCGCCGCGGACCGGCCGGGTGGTGGGCCGGTCCGGGCCGCGCGGGCCGCTGCTGGTGTCGGGCGCGGCGTTGGCGCTGGCGGGCGCGCTGCTGCTGGGGACGGGCCCGGGGACGCCGCTGCCGGCGCTGCTGGCGGTGTTCGCGCTGGTGGGGGTGTTCCAGGGGACGGTGAACCCGCCGGTGACGAACACCGCGGTGGCCGGGCTGCCGGCCGCGATGGCGGGGGTGGCCGCCGCGCTGGCCTCGGCGGCCCGGCAGACCGGTTCGGCGGTGGGCGTGGCGGTGGCGGGCGGCCTGCTGGCGCCCGGGGTGGCGGCGGGCGGCGCGGCGTTCGACGCGGCGGCGCGCGGGGTGTGGTGGCTGCTGCTGGCGGCGGGCGTGCTGATCGCGCTGCTCGGCGCGGCGGGGCCGGGCGCCCGGCGTGCGGGGGCGGGCGGGCCGGGCGCCCGGCGGACCGGGGCGGAGGGGGCGGACGGCGCGGGGGCGGGCGTCCGGGGTCAGGTGCAGTCGGGGCAGATGCCGCGGTAGGTGACTTCGGCGGTGGTGAGGGCGAAGCCGAAGCGTTCGGCGGCGGGGAGGGCGGCGAGCGGGTCGCCGGTGGGGTGGACGTCGCGGATGGTGCCGCAGGCGGAGCAGACCAGGTGCTGGTGGGGCTGGTGGGCGTTGGGGTCGTAGCGCTTGGCGCGGCCGTCGGTGGCGACTTCGAGGACCTCGCCGAGCGTGACGAGTTCGCCGAGGGTGTTGTAGACGGTGGCGCGGGAGATCTCCGGGAGGCGGTCGGCGGCGCGTGCGTGCACCTCGTCGGCGGTGAGGTGCACGTGGTCGCCGTCGAGCACCTCGGCGACCACCCGGCGCTGCGAGGTGAGTCGCCAGCCGCGGGCCCGCAGTCGTTCCAACAGGTCACTCATCTTGTTCACCCATTCAGCTCAATATTCGCCCGAACTGTACAGCGGGGGCTCCGTCGCCCCCGATTCGAGCGGGATCATCACCCGTTTGACCCTCTTCTTGACTTAGACTCGGTCTATCTTAGGATCGGCTCCGAAGAAGAGCCAAGAGGTACGTCGCAGCGCGCTACTCCGCCCGCTTCCGCCCGACCCCGGAGGGACTCCGCAATGCCTGAGAACGACGACGCCATCGTCACCGACCCCAAGACCGAGGGTGCGGGCGGCTGTCCGGTCGCGCACGGCCGGGCGACCCACCCGACCCAGGGCGGCAGCGGCAACCGGCAGTGGTGGCCGGAGCGCCTGAACCTGAAGATCCTGGCGAAGAACCCGGCCGTGGCGAACCCGCTCGGCGCGGACTTCGACTACCCGGCGGCCTTCGCCTCACTCGACCTGCCGGCCGTGAAGCGCGACATCGAGACCGTGCTCACCACCTCGCAGGACTGGTGGCCGGCCGACTTCGGCCACTACGGCCCGCTGATCATCCGGATGGCCTGGCACAGCGCCGGCACCTACCGGATCTCCGACGGCCGCGGCGGCGCGGGCGCCGGCCAGCAGCGCTTCGCCCCGCTCAACTCCTGGCCGGACAACGCCAACCTGGACAAGGCCCGCCGCCTGCTCTGGCCGGTGAAGCAGAAGTACGGCCAGGCGCTGTCCTGGGCCGACCTGCTGATCCTGTCGGGCAACGTGGCGCTGGAGTCGATGGGCTTCCAGACCTTCGGCTTCGGCGGCGGCCGGGCGGACGTCTGGGAGGCCGACGAGGACGTGTACTGGGGCCCGGAGACCACCTGGCTGGGCGACGAGCGCTACACCGGCGACCGGGACCTGGAGGAGCCGCTGGGCGCCGTCCAGATGGGCCTGATCTACGTCAACCCGGAGGGCCCCAACGGCAACCCGGACCCGATCGCGGCGGCCCGCGACATCCGCGAGACCTTCCACCGGATGGCGATGAACGACGAGGAGACCGTCGCGCTGATCGCCGGCGGCCACACCTTCGGCAAGACCCACGGCGCGGGCCCGGCGGACAACGTCGCCGACGACCCCGAGGGCGCGCCGCTGGAGGAGCAGGGCCTCGGCTGGAAGAGCAGCTACGGCTCCGGCAAGGGCGCCGACGCGATCACCTCCGGCCTGGAGGTCACCTGGACGAACACGCCGACCACCTGGGACAACTCCTTCTTCGAGATCCTGTTCGGCTACGAGTGGGAGCTGACCAAGTCCCCGGCCGGCGCGCACCAGTGGAAGCCGAAGGACGGCGCCGGCGAGGGCACCGTTCCGGACGCCTTCGACCCGGCGAAGAAGCACGCCCCGCAGATGCTCACCACCGACCTGTCGCTGCGCTTCGACCCGGTGTACGAGCAGATCTCGCGCCGCTTCCTGAACGACCCGGCGGCGTTCGCGGACGCCTTCGCCCGCGCCTGGTTCAAGCTGACCCACCGCGACATGGGCCCGGTCGTCCGCTACCTCGGCCCCGAGGTCCCGTCCGAGGAGCTGCTCTGGCAGGACCCGCTGCCGGCCGCCCAGGGCGAGCCGGTCGACGCGGCGGACGTGGCGGCGCTCAAGGCGAAGCTGCTCGACTCCGGCCTGACCACCGCCCAGCTGGTCTCCACCGCGTGGGCCTCGGCGGCGTCCTTCCGCGGCAGTGACCTGCGCGGCGGCGCGAACGGCGCCCGGGTCCGGCTGGAGCCGCAGCGCGGCTGGGAGGTCAACGACCCGGAGCAGCTGGCGCAGTCGCTGCGGGTGCTGGAGGGCGTGCAGCAGGAGTTCAACGCGCGGGGCGGCAAGCAGGTCTCGCTGGCCGACCTGATCGTGCTGGGCGGCACCGCGGCGGTCGAGCGGGCCGCGAAGGAGGCCGGCGTGGAGGTCGAGGTCGGCTTCCGCCCGGGCCGGGTGGACGCCACCCAGGAGAAGACCGACGTCGAGTCGTTCGCCGCGCTGGAGCCGCGGGCCGACGGGTTCCGCAACTACCAGGGCAAGGGCACCCGGCTCCCGGCCGAGTACCTGCTGGTGGACCGGGCGAACCTGCTGAACCTGTCCGCCCCCGAGCTGACCGTGCTGGTCGGCGGCCTGCGGGTGCTGGGCGCGAACACCGGCGGCTCGCAGCACGGCGTGTTCACCGAGCGCCCGGGCGTGCTGTCCAACGACTTCTTCGTCAACCTGCTGGACCTGGGCGTCAGCTGGGCCCCGGTCGCCTCCGACAACACGGTGTACGAGGGCCGGGACGCCTCCGGCGCGGTCAAGTGGACCGGCACCCGGGCCGACCTGGTGTTCGGCTCCAACTCGGAGCTGCGCGCGCTGGCCGAGGTGTACGCCTCGGACGACGCGAAGGAGAAGTTCGTCAAGGACTTCGCCGCCGCCTGGACCAAGGTGATGGAGCTGGACCGCTTCGACCTGGTGTGAGCGCGGGCGTGAGCCCGTGAACCGCCGGAGGGCCCGGACCGCTGGTGCGGTCCGGGCCCTCCGGTCTCCGGGGGTCAGCGGCGCAGTTCCAGGGTGCAGCACTTGACGGCTCCGCCGGCCCGGAGCAGCTCGGTCAGGTCGACGCCGATCGGGGTGAAGCCGCGCTCGCGCAGCCGCTCGGCGAGGCGGACGGCGGCCTCCGGGAGGACGACGTTGGCGCCGTCGGAGACCGCGTTCAGGCCGAACACCCGGGCGTCGTCGGCGTCGGCGAGCAGCGCGTCCGGGTAGAGGCGCTCCAGCACCGCGCGGGAGGCGGCGTCGAAGGCCGGCGGGTGGTACATGATCTCGGTGTCGCTGAGCACGGCGAGCGCGGTGTCCAGGTGGTAGTAGCGCGGGTCGACCAGCCGCAGGGTGACCACCTCGCGGCCGAGGAACTCCGCCGCCTCGGCGTGCGCGGCGGTCTCGGTGCGGAAGCCGGTGCCGGCCAGGATCCGCTCGCCGACCACCAGCAGGTCGCCCTCGCCCTCGTTGACCCGCTCGGCGTCCTTGACCCGCCAGCCGCGCTCGCGGAACCAGTCGGCGTACGCGGGGCCCTCGGCGGCGCGCTCGGGGTACCGGAAGCGGGCGCCGAGCACCCGGCCGTCGACCGTGGTGGCGCCGTTCGCGGCGAACACCATGTCCGGCAGGCCGGGCAGCGGCTCGATCAGCTCCACGGTGTGGCCCAGGCGTCGGAACAGCGCGTGCAGCTGGTCCCACTGGGCGAGGGCGGTGCCGGTGTCGGTGGGCTTGGCCGGGTCCATCCACGGGTTGATCGAGTAGTCGACGGTGAAGTGGGCGGGACGGCACATCAGGTAGTGGCGCGGGGTGGCGGTTCGCGGCGACACGGTGGTGTCTCCTTCCGGGCGGGGCGCGGCGGCTGACGGTCGGTCAGTTCGGTCGCGCACGCGGGCACGTGGGTTGTTCAGCTGCCGATGGACTGGGGGAAGGCGAACAGTCCGTCCGGGTCGTGGCGACGCTTGGTGGCGACCAGCCTCGGGTAGTTGGCACCGTAGTAGGCCTCGCGCCAGCCCCGCAGGTCCGGGTCGGTGAAGTTCAGGTAGGCGCCGCCGGTCGCGTGCGGGGCGATCAGGTGATCGAGTCCGGCCAGCCAGTCGAGCTGCGGGGCCGGGTCCTCGCCGGGCAGCCAGGAGGTGTCCAGGCTGACCAGGTACCGGGCGTCCCGGTGGACGAAGGCGGTGGCCGCCGGGTCGACCCGGTTGATCGCGCCGCCCCAGCCGAACAGGGCCAGGCCGCTGCCGTCGGCGTTGCCGCTGGGCGGCGCGGCGGCCAGGTGCGCCAGGGCGGCGGCCAGGGCCTCGGGCGGCAGCGGACGGGTCGCGAAGTGGGTGCGGACGGCGAACGCGCCGCCGCTGGTCTCGTGCTGCAGGTAGTCCATCGCGTCCCAGAAGTCCCGGTCGGCGAGCTCGGCGCGCAGCGGCGGGGCGGCGGCGAAGGCGGGCGCGAGCAGCTCGCGCAGCTCGGCGGCGGTGCCCAGGTGCAGGCCGACGGTGGAGACCAGGGTGCGGCCGCCGGAGGTCGCGACGCCGAGGCGGAGCGAGGTCTCCTCGGGGGCGGTACGCATCAACTCCTGTACGGTGTGCAGCACTTCGTGGGCGTGGCTGCCCTCCCAGAGCAGCAGGCAGGTGGCCGCGGCGGGGGCCTCGACGGCCTGGAAGGTCAGGTCGAGGTTGATGCCGAAGTTGCCGCCGCCACCGCCCCGGCAGGCCCAGTACAGGTCCTCGTTCCGCTCGGCGTCGCAGCTCAGCACGGTGCCGGCGGCGGTGGCCAGCGTGGTGGCGCGCAGCGTGTCGGCGGTCAGCCCGAAGCGCCGCGAGGTCGCGGCGGAGCCGCCGCCGAGCGCCAGGCCGGCGATGCCGACGCCCGCGCCGTTGCCGAGCGGCAGCGCGAGGCCGTGCGGGCGCAGCGCGGCGTACAGCGCGCCGGACAGCACGCCGCCGCCGACCGTCACCCGGCCCGTCCCGGGGTCGACGCTGATCGCGTCCAGCGCCCGCAGGTCCACCACCAGGCCGGAGTTGACCGAGTGCCCGGCGTACGAGTGGCCGCCGCCGCGCGACACGATCGGCACCCCCTGCTCGCGGGCCCAGTCGATCGCCCGCAGCACGTCCTCCGGGCCGGCGGCCCGCAGCACGGCGGCGGGCGCGCGGTCGGCCCAGCGCTCGTTGAAGGCGGCGGACGACTCGTGGAAGGCGGCGTCACCGGGGCGCAGCAGGGCGCCGGCGGTGTGCTTGTCGAGCAGTGCCCAGTCGGGGGTCATCGGGCGGCCTCCGCCGCGGTGCGGCCGCCGCGCGGGGCGGCGGTGGGCGGGCGGGGGGTCACGGGGTGACCTCCTCGATGGTGGAGGTGCCGGTGGTGGGGTGGGGGCCGTAGCGTTCCCAGGTTTCGTGGAGGCGGATGCGGCCGTCGGGGGTGAGGGTGGGGGTGTTGTGGGTGCGGCCGCAGACGACCTGGCCGTCGGTGAGGACGAAGGTGTAGCCCATGGCGAGGGTGCCGTCGGGCTGGCGGGTGCCGGCGGTCCAGCCGCGTTGGATGGTGCCGCCGGCGATCTCGCCCCAGACCAGGTCGCCCTGCTGGTGGTAGACGGCGACGGTGCGGCGGTCGCCGTCGGGGGCGTGGAAGCGGCGGCCCTCGTAGTCGAGCCGGTGCAGGTTCGGCGGGGTCATGCCTGCCACCAGATGGCGTAGTAGGCGAAGTCGGTGTCGTGCGGGTTGGCGACGGCGTGGTCGGTGTCGGCGGGGAGCAGGACGAGGTCGCCGGCGGCGATGGGGTGGCGGTCGCCGTCGGGGGTGCGGACCTCGCCGCGGCCGCTGAGGCAGATGAAGAGTTCGCGTTCGGTGTGCTGGTGGGTGTCGGTGAGGTCGCCGGGGCGCAGGACGCACCAGGCGCCGTGGAAGGGGGCGGTGAGGTCGCCCCAGGGGTGCAGCAGGCGGAGGTCGAGGCCGTGGGCGCGTTCGAGGTGGTCGGGTTCCCGGCGGCGGATGACCAGGCCGGGCGGCGGGCCGGTTTCGGGCATGGCGGGGCTCCGTTCGTGGGACGGAAGGAGGTGGGGTCAGCGGGCGGCGACGTGGCCGAGGCCGGCGTCGCGGGCGAGGACCAGGGCCTGGGCGCGGTCGGCGACGCCGAGTTTGCCGAGGATGCCGGAGACCCGGTTGCTGACGGTCTTGGAGGCGAGGGCGAGCTCGCGGGCGATGACGGTGTTGGAACGGCCGGCGGCGAGGTGTTCGAGGACTTCCCGTTCGCGGTCGCTGAGCTGCGGGAACGGGTAGCTGCGCGGGCGGGTTCCGGTGCCCATCAGGGTGCCGAGGCGGGCGGCGATGGTGCGGTCGAGGATGGCCTCGCCGGCGCCGACGGCGAGGATGCCGCGGACGATCTGGTCGGCGGTGGCGCGTTTGACCAGGTAGCCGCGGGCTCCGGCGCGGAAGGCGGCGGCGACGGCCTTGTCGTCGTCGAGGGTGCTGAACACCAGGACGCCGGTCTCGGGGGTGAGGCGCAGGACCTGGCTGATCGTCCGCATGCCGGTCCCGTCGTCCATCTGCGGGTCGAGGACCAGCACGTCGGGCCGGTGCCGGGAGGCGGCGGCGAGCACTTCGCCGCTGGTGCCGGCCTCGCCGACCACGGCCGCGCCGCCGGCCCCGGCGCCCTCCACCATGGAGCGGACCCCCTGCCGGATGGCGGGCTGGACGTCGGCGAGCAGCACGGTCAGCGGCGTGTTGATCCCGTGCTGGTTCATCGTCCCCTCGCGGCGTGTGGTGGTGCGGCGGTTGGTACGCGGTGTGCGGCGCGGCTACGGAGTGATCAGCTGTAGTGACTATTCCGTGACCTCATCATGATCTGATCAAATGCCCGCCTCAAGTGGACAATGTCATGCAGGAGTTGGCAGATGTGAGGATTGGGCGGCCGCCTCCCGGGCCTTGCGCATGATCTCCTCGCGGCCGCGCCAGTGCGACCAGAAGGCGCCGGTGTAGCCGAGGCCGCCGAGGCTGGTGAGGAACGGGTTGTCGGCGTAGTTGTTGTCGTGCTCGCTCATGCCCTCGACGGTGGGCAGCATGACGCGGTGGTGGTCGGCCGGGTCGATCAGCGCCCACAGGTCGGTGACCGCGCCGTGCCAGCGCTCGTCGGGGTCGGCGGCCCGGGCCGGGTCGGGCAGCAGGTCGGGCGAGAAGTAGCAGACCAGCCGGAAGTTGCCGTGCTCGTCGAACATGAACTGCCGCTCGTACTCGGCCGGGGAGGCGCACATCCGCAGCGGCTTGAGCACGATCGGGCCGTCGGCGGTGTTGGACTGCAGGCCGGGGACGGTGCGCACGCCCGCGCAGCGCTCGGCGATGTCGATGCCCATCGGGGTGTACGGGAACAGCCGCAGGCCGAGCGAGAAGCCGGTGACGGTGGCGTCCAGCGCCATGAAGGCGTCCACGCAGGCGCGGACCGTCTCGGGGGTCTCCCCCGGCATGCCGAACAGCGCCTCGACCATGGTGAGGATGCCGCGTTCGTGGCAGAGCCGGACCAGCCGCTCGGTGTCCTCGAAGGTGTAGTAGGTGCCGCCCTTCTCGGTGACCTTCCAGCCGCTGAGCAGTTCGGGGCGGATGTGGTCGCTGCCGACGTTGACGCCGCGGCAGCCGGCCTCGGCCAGCAGGTCGGCGAACTCCTCGTCGAACGGGCTGGGTTGGCAGTAGACCCAGAGCCGCAGCCGGTTCAGCGGGTTGTCCGGGTCGGCGTGCCGGCGGCGGACGATCTCGCGCAGCAGGTTCTTGGCGTGCGCGATGGAGAGGTTGAACTCGCTGTCGGTGGTGTGCTGGTCCAGGATGCCCTGGGCCGCCAGCGACTCCATCTCGTCGACCACCGAGGCGAGTTCGCGCTGCCCGTAGCGGGTGCCCTTGGCGTCCGGCTCGACGCAGTGCGAGCAGCGGTAGGCGCAGCCGTTCTTGGTCAGGATGGAGCCGAGGCCGCCGCGCCGGTAGTACTCCAGGTTGTCCACCCGGCGCGGCACGCCGGAGCGCCGCCGGTACACCGAGAGCTGGTCGACCTGCCACACCCGGGGCTCGAACTGGCCGGTGGGCTCGGCGGGTTGGGCCTTGCCGTGGCGGACGGTCAGCACCGCGGGCGGGACCCGGACGGCGCCGCGTTCGGTGTTGCGGATCAGGCCGGGGATGCCCGAGGTGTCGCGGCCCTCGGCGATCGCGGTGGCCAGCTCGCAGAGGATCTTCTCGCCGGGGCCCTTCACGCCGTACTCGATGCCGAAGTACTCGACCAGCGCGAACGGCATGGTGGAGAAGCCGATCCCGCCGCCGACCACCGGCGCGTCGGTGAGCCGGCGGATCTCGGTGATGATCTCCCGGTGCTCGCCGACGAACGGGCGCTGCTCGAAGGCGTACACGGTGTCGGTGTTGCGGACGGTCACCCCGACCAGCATCGGGGAGCGCTCGGCGAAGTACTCGTGCAGGCAGGTCTTCCAGTCGTCGCGGCGGAAGGTCAGGTCGAGCACCTCGACCTCGAAGCCTTCGTCCTCCAGTGCGGTGGTGAGCACGTCGAGGGCGTACGGGGCGATCGGTGGATGCACCTTGTTCGGGTTGACCAGCAGGACGAGTCTGCTCATCGGGGTTGCCTCCCTTGGGGTTTCGGGGTTCGTGGGGTCAGACCAGGCCGAGGCTGATGCCGAACTCGGGCTCGGAGCCCAGCAGGTAGGCGCCGGCGGACTGCAGGATGCGGTCCTGGGCGACCAGGTGCTGGGCGAGCACGGCGGTGTCGCGCAGCCAGCGGTCCATCGGCGCGCTGCGGTAGATCGACCAGGTCTGCAGCAGGTCGTAGCAGCGGGAGACGATCTCCCGGGAGCTGCGGAAGGCGTGCAGCCAGGACAGCGGGGCGGCGGCGCGCTCGGTCGGGCTGAGGTCGTCCAGGGTGCCGCCGGCCGCCAGCACCTCCCACTGGCGGCGCATCGCGCCGTAGACGCCCTCCCGGGTGGCGTTGAACTGGCCCTCCAGCCGGGAGATCTCGGTCTGCACCCGCCAGCTCTCGGACCAGCTCTGGCCGGCCATCCGGTCGTAGCGGGTGCTCGCCACCTCGCGGACGTGGTCGAGCACGGCGCGGGCCACGCCGAGCGGGACGCCGCACATCGCCCGGGTGAAGGAGTCCGGCTGGGTGAGCGGGCTGGGGCGGCCCTGCGGGGTGGCGAAGGTGTAGGTGTGCTCCTCGGGGACGAACACCCCGTCCATCGTGTAGTCGCAACTGCCGCTGCCGCGCAGGCCGGTGGTGTTCCAGTTGTCGATCACCTCGACCTGTTCGCGGCGCACCAGGAACTGCCGGGAGTCGTGCCGGTGCTTGCTGCCGGGGGCGGCCCAGGGCTCGCCGTCCTCGTAGATGAACGCTCCGGAGGTCACCCAGTCGGCGTGCTTGATCCCGGAGCCGAACGACCAGCGGCCGCTGAGCCGGAAGCCGCCGGGGACGCGCTCGGCCCGGCCGGAGGGCTGGAGCAGGCCGGCCACCACCAGGTCGAGCCGCGGGAAGACCTCCTTGGCGACGGTCTGGTCCAGGAAGTTGGCGTAGATGCCGGTGTTGGCGCCGATCACGGCGCACCAGGCGGCGGAGGCGTCGCCGTACGCCAGGGCCTCCACCACCTCGGTCTGCTCCATCGAGGTCAGGCCGGGGCCGCCCCACTCGGGGCCGTAGCACATGCCGAACACGCCGGTGGCGCGCAGCAGTTCGAGGACGTCGGCGGGCAGCGTGCGGTTGGCCTCGATCTCCGGGGCCTTCTCCCGCAGGACGGGCGCCAACTCCCGGGCTCGGCGCAGGATCTCGTTCGTCATGCTGGTCGGTTCTCCTTCTGCGTCGGGTGGTTGGCGGTGGTCAGTGGAGGCCGAGGCCGATCCGGACCTTCGGGGGCCGGCCGAGCAGGTAGGCGCCGACCGACTCCAGGACGACGTCGTGGCCGATCTGGCCCTGGCTCAGCACGGCGGTGTCGCGCAGCCAGCGGTCCATCGGCGAGTCGTGGTTGATCGACCAGGTCTGCAGCAGGTCGTAGAGCCGGTTGACCACCGAGCGGGCGACGTGGACGGCGTGCAGGCCGGAGAGCGGGACGGCGCCGCGCTCGGTCAGGCTGAGGTCGTCCAGCGTGCCGCCGGCCGACAGCACCTCCCACTGGCGGCGGGTCGCGCCGTACACGCCCTCCCGGGCGGCGTTGAACTCTGCTTCACAGCGCGCCAGTTCGGTCTGCACCCGCCAGCTGTCGGACCAGCTGCGGCCGGCCATCCGGTCGTAGCGGGTGCTCGCCACCTCGCGGGCGTGGTCGAGCGCGGCCCGGGTGATGCCGAGCGGGACGCCGGGCAGGGCGCGCATGAAGGAGTCGGACCAGGCCATCGGGTTGGGGGCGACCCGCGGCTCGAAGAAGGAGAAGGTGTGCCCCTCGGGGACGAACACGTCGGTGAGGACGTAGTCGCTGCTGCCGGTGCCGCACAGGCCGGTGGTGTCCCAGTTGTCGACCGGTTCGGCGGCGGAGGCCCGGACGACGAACTGCATCGAGTCGTGGTCGTGCGGGCTGTCGGGGGCGGCCCAGGGCTCGCCGTCCTGGTAGACGAACGCGCCGGAGGTCAGCAGGTCGGCGTGCCGGACGCCGGAGCCGAACGGCCAGTGGCCGCTGAGCAGGTAGCCGCCGGGGACCCGCTCGGCCCGGCCGGCCGGGACCAGCGAGCCCGCGGTGATCAGGTCCGGGCTGGTGTAGAGCGCCCGGGTCGCCTCCGGGGTGAGGAAGTTGGTGATCGCGCCGCCCATCGCGCCGATCCCGGCGCACCAGCCGGCCGAGGCGTCGCCGTAGGAGAGGGCCTCGATCACCTCCAGCTGCTCCAGCGAGGTCAGGCCCGGACCGCCGGTCGCGGGGCCGTGGCCGATCCGGAACACGCCGGTGCCGCGCAGCAGTTCGGCGACGTCGGCGGGCAGCGTGCGGTTGGCCTCGACCTCGGCGGCCCGCTTGCGCAGGACGGGTGCCAGCTCGCGGGCGCGGCGCAGGATCTCGGCGGCGTCCAGCGGGGGGCCGTCGAGCGGGGCGTCGTCCGGGGTGCCGGCGGCGGTCGGGGTGTCGTTCGGGGTCTCGGTCATCGGTCCACATCCAGGAGTCCGGCGGGCATGGCGAAGGGGGCGTCCGGGTCGGCGGGGCCGACCTCGGAGGTGACGGTGCGGACCAGCGCGGCGGCGGCGGCCAGGCGCTGTTCGCAGGCGGTGACGCTGTCGGCCTCGCAGACCACGAAGGAGTGCCGGGCCAGGTAGCCGCCGGGGGGCAGCCGCAGCACGGTGCCGGGCGGGGCCATCGGGGCGGCGTGCAGCAGGCCGGGTGCGTCGCCGGGCGCGGGGAGGACCAACTCGTCCAGGCGGCAGTCCTGTTCGGGGCAGCCGAAGCTGATCCCGGCGACCGCGGTGCGGGTCGGGGCGATCTCCGGGCGGCGGCCGGTGGCGACGTCGAACAGCACCTCGCCGGGCTCCAGGCCGGTGGCGATCCGCCCGAGCAGCGGGATCAGGTCGCCGCCGAGCCGGCCGTTGACCTCGACGATCAGCGGGCCGCGCGGGGTGAGCCGCAGCTCGGTGTGGGTGATGCCGTCCTCGACGCCGAGCGCCCGGTGCGCGTCGGCGAGGTGGGCGAGCAGGGCGGGGTCGGCGAGCAGTGGGTCGGCGGCGTCGACGATGTGGCCGACCTCCTCGAAGTACGGCTCGTCGCTGCTGTACTTGCGGGCCAGGAACAGCGGCAGGTACTCGCCCTTGTGGACGGCGCCGTCGACGCTGATCTCGGGGCCGCCGGCGTACTCCTCGACGATCACGCTGGCCCGGTAGGGGCCGGGGTCGACCCGGCTGGCGGACAGCGCGGTGTCGAAGGCCGCGTCGAGCTCGTGCTCGTCGGCGGCGAAGACCACGCCGATGCTGGCGCCCATGGCGCGCGGCTTGAGCACCACGGGGTAGCCGATCCGGGCGGCGGCCGCGCGGGCCTCGGCGAGGTCGGTGGTGAGCGCGAAGCCGGGCTGGCGCAGGCCGGCCGCGGTGAGCACGGTGCGGGTGCGCTCCTTGTCGCGGACGCCGCGCACGCCGCGCTCGGACAGGCCGGGGACGCCGAGTTCGGCGGCCAGCAGGCCGGCGTCGAGCACCAGCGGCTCGTCCCAGCAGAGCAGGCCGACGACGTTCCGGCGGGCGGCGATCTCCCGGACGGTGGCGTTCATGGTGGCGGTGTCGAAGACGTCGGCGACCACGATCTCGTCGAAGTACTCGCGCTGCCAGGTCGGCCGCAGGTTGTTGACCAGCAGCAGTTCCAGTCCGGCGGCGCGGGCCCGGCGGCTCATCGGGCCGACCAGGTACTCGCGGTACTCCTTCAGTCCGCTGCCGATCACCAGCAGCGTGCCGGGTCCGGCTCCAGCGCCGGGTTGCTCGGTCATGCTTCCTCCTCTGCTCGGGAGTCGATGTCGAACCGGACCAGCGCGGCGGCGGCGTCGGCGAGCCGGCGGGCCTCGGCGGGGGTGTCGGCGAGGGTGGTGACGATGCCGACCCGGTCCCAGGAGCTGCGCAGCCCGGCGGTGCGGTGGCCGGGGGCGATGCCGACGACGGCGAGCTGCACGCCCTCGGCGGCGCCGGCGGCGTCCAGGCCGTGCACGGCGGTGACGGTGCCGGGCCGGTCGGGGGCCAGGAAGGCGGCGGCGGTGGCGCGTTCGGCCTTGGCGGGCAGCGGTCCCGGCCGTTCCCCGCGCATCAGGGCGTAGTAGGCGCGGGTGAGGTCGACGGGGTAGGCGGCCTCGATCAGGTCGGTGATGGAGTCGCCGGGCAGCCGTCCGGCGCACTCGACCAGGACCGGGACGCCGTCGGCGAGGATCCACTCGCAGTGCAGCACGCCGGTGCCGAAGCCGACGGCGGCGGCCAGCCGTTCGGTCTCGCCCGCCAGCAACTCGTGCGTCTCGACCGGCAGGTCGGCCGGGACGGTGTGTCCGGACTCGATCGGGTACCGGCCGGGGTAGAGCAGCTTGCCGGTGGTGTTGGCGAACACCGGGCGGCCGTCGGCGACCAGCATCTCGACGCTGAACTCCGGCCCGGAGACGTACTGTTCGGCCAGCATGACGGGCGTGATCGGCCGGTCGGGGACGAACACGCCCTCGTCCTGGGCCTGGCCGAACGCCCAGGCGGCCTCGGCCTCCTCGGCGGAGCCGACCACCAGGGTGCCGACCGAGGCCTGCCGGTTGGCGGGCTTGAGCACCGCCGGGCCGGGGTGCCGGGCCAGGAAGTCGGCCAGTCCGGCGGCGCTCGCGACCGGCTCGGAGGCCGGGTTGGCGATCCCGGCGGCGGCCGCGACCACCCGCAACTGGTGTTTGTCACGCAGCAGTTGGGCCGCGCCCAGGCCGGCGCCCGGCAGTCCGTAGCGTTCGGCGAGCCGGGCCGCGAACGGCACCGCGTACTCGACGGCGGGGATCACCGCGACCGGGTCGAGCCCGGGGTGGGCGGCGAAGAAGGCGTCCGCCCGGCCCGGCAGGTGGTACTCCCACTCGATCAACTCGCGGGCGTAGTCGATCCGTCCGATCGCCTCGTCGAGGTGCCGCTTGCGGGCGACGTCCGGCTCCTCGACGTAGACCACCGAGTCGGTGTCCTGGAAGGCGGCCAGCGCGGCCACCGCGAAGGCGACGTAGCCGACCACCAGGACGGGGCGGGCGCTCATGCGGTGCCTCCGACCGGTTCGGCCAGGTCGGCCCCGGCGTCCCCGGCGGCCTCGGCGGCCCGCCGGTCCGCGTCGCGCTTGATGCCGTACACCGCGAACGCGCCGGCCAGCGCGGCCGTCAGGCCGGCCAGTGCCCAGAAGCCCTGGCCGAAGCGCTGCCACAGGTAGACGCCGAACAGCGGGGCGACCGCGCCGGCCAGGCCGGTGACGGCGTGCATCGCGGCCAGGTAGCGGGCCTTCAGCGCGGTCGGGAAGGTCGCCGGGTGGGCGAACATGCTGGGCGCGGCGGTCATCAGCCCGGAGACGTAGACCAGCATGCCGAGGATCACGAACACCCCGGCGTGCGCCGCCAGCCCGTACAGCGCCAGCCCGAGCGCGTTCAGCCCGTGGCCGACGCCGACCGCCAGGTAGGTGGGGATCCGGGTGATGTACGCGGTGATCTTCAGCTCGCAGGTGATCAGCACCACCGAGGAGGTGGCCAGCACCGCGCTGTACAGCCAGGTCGGGTAGCCGTCGTGGACGATCTCCAGCGGCAGCGAGACCGAGGACTGCACGTAGGTGACCGTGCCGAGGGTGATCGCCACCAGGTAGGCCAGGTAGGCCCGGTCGCGCAGCATCGCCGCGTACACGGCCCGGCCGGTGGCCCGGCGCTCGGTGGCGGTGACGGCGGCCGGTTCGGGCACCGCGTGCCGGGGCAGCAGCCGGTAGGCGAGGGCGGCGTAGACCAGGGTGGTGGCGCCGTCGATCCAGAACAGCAGGTCCCAGTCGACCAGGATCACCACGGCGGCGATCAGCGGGGCGAGCGCGGCGCCGACGTTGAGGGCGATCCGCATCATCGAGAACGCCATCACGTGGTAGCGGTCCGGCATCAGGTCGCTGAGCAGCACCGACGCGGCGGGCCGGTAGGACTGGGCGAAGAGTCCGGCGCCCGCGACGGCGAGCAGCAGCGGCACCAGCAGCCCGGGCCGGGCCAGCAGCGGCAGCGCGGCGACCAGCGGCGCGGAGCCGGCCATCGCGACCACGATGGTGGTGCGGGCGCCGAGCCGGTGGGTGGCCTCGCCGCCGAGCACGGTGCCGACGGCGGTGCCCAGGCTGTACGCGCCGAGCGCCAGGCCCGCGGTGCCGTCCGACATGTTCTCGTGGGTCAGGTAGAGCACCAGGAAGGTCTGGACGAACGCGCCCAGCTGGTTGACCAGTACGCCGCCGAGCAGGTACCGGACGGTGGCCGGGGTGGCCTTGAGCGTGTCGAGGACGCCGATCGGGGGTCCGTCGTCGTCGGTCATGCCGCCTCCTTCACTGCTTCGGTGATGCGTTCCGCGACCAGCGGAGCGGTGGAGAACCCGCTGCCGCCGCAGGCGGCGCGGGTCCACAGGCCCGGGGTGACCGGGGCCAGCAGCGGGCCGCCGGTGGCGGTGTCCGCGGTGTAGTGGCAGACCCGGACGCCGGCCACGGGGTAGCGCTCCAGGTCGGGCAGGATCCCCTCGGCGGCCAGCCGCTCCAGGTGGGGCCGCTGGTCCTCGCCGGTGCTGTCGGTGTCCGCGACGGGGCGGCACACCGTGTCGGAGCTGAGTTTGAGCAGGGTGCCGGCGCCGGGCGGCAGCACCCAGCCGCGGCCCTCGCGGCCGAGACCGCCCGCGGTGGGCGCGCCGTCCCAGCGGTCGCCGCCGCCGGCGGGGCGGCCGAGGTAGAGCATGGTCTGCCGGTACAGCGTGACGGGGGCGGCGGCGAGCCGCCGCGTCCAGGGGCCGCCGGCCAGCAGCGCGAGGTCGCCGCGGAGCACCTCGCCGCCGTCCAGCACGATCCGGCCGGAGCCGGTGAACACCGAGCGGACGGTGCTGTGCGGGCGCAGCGCGACGCCGGGCCGGGCGGTGAGCCAGCGGACGGCGGCCCGCAGCACCCGGTCGGCGAGCAGTACGCCGCCGGTGCGTTCGCGGACCCCGACGGTGCCGGGCGGCAGGCCCAGCGGCGGCAGGTCGCGGCCGTCCGGCAGGTCGACCGGGACGCCGGCCTCGCCGGCCTCGGCGAGCAGGTCGTCGAGGCGGTCGGCGGGGTGCGCGGTGAGGACGCCGACCCGGCGGTAGAGCGGGGTGCCGAGCAGGGTCTCCAGTTCCTCCCAGTGGCGGTGCGCGGCGAGCCGGCGGTCGGTGCCCTCGGGGTCGCCGGGCAGCAGGGTGCGGATGGCGCGGTGCTGGTCGTGCGAGGTGGCGTCGGGGTTGGGCAGCGGGCCGCGTTCCAGCACGGTGACCCGGTGGCCGGCCCGGGCGCACGCGATGGCGGTGAGCAGGCCGGTGATGCCCGCGCCGACCACCACCACGTGCGCGGCGGCGCTGTCCGTGGGGCTCCTGCTCACCGCCCGCCGCCGCGGACCCGGGTCGCCAGCCTGGGCAGCGGGCGGGGCTGGACGGTGGTGGCGGTGTGCTCGGCGGGGATCGCGGCGTCGGGCAGGCCCTCGGCGGCGAGGTCGACGAGCAGCGGGGCGGCGCAGCGCAGGAACAGGTCGAGTTCGTGCCAGAAGTCGCCGGCGTCGGCGTCGGTGACCTCCCAGCGGTCGAGCCGGCCGAGCTGTTCGGTGAGGGTGAAGGCGGCGGCGCTGAGGCTGAAGCGGCGCGGGCGCAGGGCGGCCGCGAAGCGTTCGGCGAGCAGGGCGGCGGCGTGCCGGGAGCGGGCGCTGACCGGGAGCGGGCCCCGGTCGAGGTGGGCCTCGGCCTTGGCGGCGACCCGGTTCCAGGGTTCGACCAGGCGCTGCCCGCAGACCCGGTCCATGGCGGCGCGGGTGAAGTTGGTGCGCTGGAAGTCCGGTCCGGTGGCGGCCAGGTAGTAGCGGGCCAGGTCGCGCGGGACTTCGGCGGTGAGCTGGCGTCCGGTGACGACGTGGCCCCGGCTGGTGGAGAACTTGTCGCTGTCGAGTTCGTAGAACTCGTTGGTGACGAAGTGCGCGGGCAGGGCGAGTCCGCCGAGGGCGAGCAGCATGGCGGTGCCGGCCAGCGCGAAGGCGAAGCTGGCGTCGGAGCCGAAGAAGTAGGCGATCTCCGGTCCGGCCTCCAGGGCCCAGTGCCGTTCCTCGTCGCCGGGGACCTCGCCGCGGGACTCGGCGGCCAGCGCGATGGTGTGCAGGCTCCAGGCGACGGTCTCGGTGTCGGAGTACAGCACCTGGCCGGGGGTCTCGGCGAACGGGGCGGGGATGCCCCAGTCGATCGGCAGCGTGATCGGGTAGTCGGGCAGCCGCCGGGCCATCAACTCCTCGACGAGCTGCGCGAGCCGGGGTCGCATGGTGGGGGCGAGCCGGGCGAAGTAGCTGGCCAGCGCGGCCCGGTGCTCCTCCAGCGGCAGGACCAGGACCTCCTTCTCCCGCAGTTCGACCGCGAGTTCGGGGTGCCGGGTGGAGCGCGGGTCGAGCAGGTCGCCGGAGGCGATCCAGTGGCCGCAGTTCTCGCACAGCCCGGCGCAGCCCTCGGCCAGGCAGACCGGGCAGCCGCCGCGGACGTACGCGTCGGTGAGGTACTCGCCGGTGTCCGGCAGGTACGGGAACCTCACCTCGCGCAGCCTCAGGTGGCCTTCGCCGTGCAGCCGTTCGAAGAAGGTGCGGACGGTCTTGAGGTAGCGCTCGTCGAACCGGACGAAGCCGTCGGGGACGATGCCGGCCGCGGCGAGGGTGGCCTCGACCTGTTCGGCGGCGCGCAGCCGCAGGTCCTCGGGGCGTTCGCCGAGCCGGCGGGCGGTGGTGACGATGTAGTTCTGGGTGAAGTGCACGCCGGTGCCGAACAGGGTGTCGCGGCCGGTGGCGCGGGCGTAGCGGGCGCACACGTCGGCGGACAGGAACGGGCCGGCCAGGTGGCCCAGGTGCAGGTCACCGTTGGCGGTGGGGCCGGGGGCGACGACCAGTAGCGCGCCCATCAGCGGGCACCGGCCGGGGCGAGGCCTCGGCGGGCGAGCAGGTCGCCGGTGATGTCGCGGGCGCGGTGGGCGAGCACGCTGATCAGCGAGTCGGCGATGCCGTGGGTGGCCTCGTTGACGCCCTGCAGGTAGAGCGCGGCCTCGGTGCCGGCGCCCAGGTCGACCCGGTAGTCGCGGCTGACGGTGATCTCCCCCAGGCCGGCCTTCTCGGTCAGCTCCCGCACCAGCGTCGGCATCCGGCTGTCGTAGCCGGTGCCGAGCAGGACCAGGTCGCAGCGCTGCTCGGTGACCTTGCCGGTGCGCCGGTCGCGCAGGTCGAGGACGACCTCGCCGTCCTCCTCGCGGGCGGCGGTGACCTCGGTCATCGGGCGGACCTCGGCCCGGCCGGTGCCGATCATCTTCTCCCGGTAGAGCACCATGTAGAGCTCGTCGAGGAACGGCGGGGCGAGCGCGGCGTAGTTGGTGAACCGCATCTCGTCGAGCAGCTGGGCGCGGGTCTCGGCGGGGGCGTCGAAGAACTCGTCGACGAAGGACGGGTAGAACAGCTCGTTGACGAACTTGCTGGTCTGGTAGTTCTGCAGGCCGATCGAGCGGACCAGCATGGTGACGGTGGAGTTCGGCAGGTTCTCGTACAGCGCCATGAACATCTCGGCGGCGCTCTGCGCGCCGCCGATCACCACGGTGCGCAGCGGGGCGTCCTTGTCGACGGCGTTGATCCGGCCGCGGAAGCGGGCGCTGTGGATGACCTTCTCGGCGGGCAGGTCGGCGAAGACCGGCGGGATGTGCATGTCGCGGCCGGCGCCGACCACCAGGTCGCGGCAGCGGATGGTGTCGCCGTCGGCGAGGGTGACCTGCCAGCCGGTCAGGCGGCCGTCGGCGTCGTGCCGGGGTTCGGTGGCGACGACCTTGGCGTCGTAGCGGATCCGCACCTTCTCCAGCGAGTGGGCGACCCACTGGAGGTAGTCGGAGAACTCCCAGCGGTGCGGGTGGAAGGTTCCCAGGTTGATGAACTGGTCCAGACGGTCGTGCTGGTGCAGGAAGTTGAGGAACGAGAAGCGGCTGCGCGGGTCGCGCAGCGTCACCAGGTCCTTCAGGAAGGAGACCTGGCTGCGGGCCCAGGGCATCAGCAGGTCGCGCTGCCACTTGATGTCCGGTGCCTGCTCCAACAGCAGGGTGCTGTCGGCCAGTTCGGTGGAGCCGCTCTCCTCGATCGCGGCGGCCAGGGCCAGGTTCGCCGGGCCGGCGCCGATCGCCAGTACGCCCACCTCTAGGTCAGCCACACTTTCCCCCTCGGGAACTCGGTTTCGTCCAGGGCCGGTTGTCGCGACGAGGAATCTAGGAAGCCGGGTTTCCCGGCGGGTAGGGCGTCCTTCCCGGTGGCCGGGGAAATTCCGGACGGGAACGCGAAGGGCCCCGGGGATCCCGCCCCGGGGCCCTTCCCGCCGTTCGCCCGTTCCTGCCCGGGCGGCCGGTCGTGCGGTGCTACTTCCTGGTGATCCGCAGCACGCCGGTCTCGGTGCCCTGGTAGAGGGTGCCGTTCGGCGCGGTGGTGCCGGTCATCTGCAGCGGGTTGTAGAGCAGGCCGATGCCGAAGGCGGTGCCGGCCACCTTGGCGCCGGTGTTCGGGTCGATCACGGCGTGCGCGTAGGTGGCGAAGGTCTGGGCGCCGACCGAGTCGGTCGGGCCGCTGACGGTGACGGTGTAGATCAGGTTGTCGCCGAGCGAGAGCCGGGGCAGCGCCGCGGACTTGACGTCGCTCTCCCAGACGGTGGAGCAGCCGGTGCCGGTGGCGTTCAGGTCGATCCGGGCCAGGCCGCCCTGGAAGGAGGCCGAGGACGGGACGCTGGCGGGCGCGCCCTCGGGCAGCGCCGGGTACGGGTAGCCGTAGGTGTTGGTGACGAACACGCTGCGGCCGGAGGCGATCACCGCGTCCTCGGTGCCGCTGGCGGCCCACTTGGTGAGCACGGGCGTGCTGCAGACCGGGGTCGGTCCGGCGTCGACCCGGTAGACCAGCAGGTTCTCGTGCGGTGCGGCGTTGTCGGTGATCGTGACGTACTCGGTGCCGTCGCCGGGGCCGAAGAAGCTGGGGGTGGCGCCGGTGCCCCAGCTGAGCTGGCCGGGCTTGCGGCCGGGGCCCCGGTCGTACGGGGCGCGCCACTGGACGGTGGGCGTGCCGTCGGCGCTCTGGCCGAGCAGGTAGAGGGCGTGGTCGGTGGCGACGGCGGTGTGGCCGGGGACGGTGGAGATGCTGTTGGCGACCCCCTCGCCGGTGGCCAGGGTGCGGACGGCGCCGGTGGTGGTGTCGGCGGTGCCGATCACGCCGCCGCCGGTGGCGAACCAGACCTTGCCGTCCCAGCCGGGGCTGAGGCCGACGATGTTGTCGCCGGCCGGTATCGCGCCGGCCAGCGGGGTGCGCTGGTCGACGGTCAGCTGCCAGGCGCCGGTGCCGCCGCGGTGGTGGCCGATCCGCAGCAGGTTGTCGTCGCCGTCGACGCCGACCAGCCGGTCGTTCTGGTCCAGGTAGGCGTAGACGCCGCCGAACAGCGCGCCCTTGGGCAGTTCCAGCGAGGCCAGGTCGTTGCCGTTGGCCGGGTCGAGCAGGTGCACGGTCGGGGTCTGGCCGAAGATCGTGGTGCACAGCGCGACCGGGTAGCCGTCCTGCCCGACCGTGACGGTGGGGCAGGCCGAGGCGAGCGCGGTGCGGCTCCAGTTGACGGCGCCGGTGCCGGGCCCGGCGTACGGGGTGGTGTCGCTGGAGGCCGAGTCGCCGTGCATGCCGGCGTTGCCGTTCGGGGCGGTCGCCGGGTTCTGCGGGGGCAGTGGTCCGAAGGCGGTGGCGGCGAGCGCGGCGGCCAGCGCGAGGGCGGGCAGGAGCAGTCGGGTGCGCAGCAAGGCGGGGTCCTGTTCCGGGAGTCGGAGGCCCCGCCGCGGACGGCGGCGGGGAGGGTCCTTTCCGCCGGGAGCGGAAGGAAGGGACGCCGAGCGGCACCCGGGAACGGGGAAAGCGCGGGGGGCCGCTCGGCACGAACGCGTGAACGCGTGAACGGCCCTCGTCGAAGCGACGGGGAGGGGAGGGCCGCGTCAGCCGACGCGGCGACAACCCGTCGTGGTGGCACGGCCATGGTCGACATGGCGGCGGCTCACCAGCAGGGTCATGCCACGTACCCTAGCGGGCGCCGCCCGGGCCCCGCGCCCCCTTCCCACCTTTCGGACACCGGGGCTGACGGCCCGCCACGCGTCCGGGACGGTTGGTTCCGCCGGGCCGGAGCGGGGCATGGCTTGGGAGGGACACCGCTGTGCGGGACGGGACGGGCAGGGCGAGAGGGGCCGTGGTGGGTACGGAGTGGGCGAGTGACGCGGTGCTGTACCAGATCTACCCGCAGAGCTTCGCGGACGGGAACGGCGACGGGGTCGGCGACTTCGCGGGGCTGACCGAGCGGCTGGAGTACCTGCGCTGGCTGGGCGTGGACGCGGTGTGGCTGAACCCGTGCTTCGCCTCCCCGTTCGGCGACGCGGGCTACGACGTGGCGGACTTCCTGACCACCGCGCCCCGCTACGGTGCGCCGGAGGACCTGGCGAAGTTCACCGACGCGGCCCGCCGCCAGGGCATCCGGGTGCTGCTGGACCTGGTCGCCGGCCACACCTCGGACCGGCACCCGTGGTTCGTCCGCTCCGCCGACGACCCGGACGACCACCGGTACGTGTGGGCGGACCGCCCGGCACCCGGGTACGTGGCCTCGCCGGGCAGCCGGCCCGGCTGGTACAAGCCGAACTTCTTCGACTTCCAGCCCGCGCTGAACTTCGGCCACGCCCGCACCGACCCGGCCGAGCCGTGGCGGCAGCCGGTCGACGCCGAGGGTCCGCGGACCAACCGGGCGGCGCTGCGCGAGATCATGGCGCACTGGTTCGGCCTGGGCGTCGCGGGCTTCCGGGTCGACATGGCGTCCTCGCTGGTCAAGGACGACCCCGGGTTCGTCGAGACCGGCCGGCTGTGGCGCGAGACCCGGGCCTGGATGGACGCGCACCACCCCGACAACGTGATCCTCGCCGAGTGGGGCGACCCGGCCCGCTCGGTGCCGATGGGCTTCCACGGCGACTTCTTCCTGCAGTTCGGCGGCCCGACCGAGGGCGCGGCGCTGCGCTCGCTGTGGAACAACGGCGCGGGCACCGTGCACGAGGAGTGGCCCGTCGAGCCCTGCTACTTCGACGCCGAGGGGCGCGGCTCGATGCGGCCCTTCCTCGCCGAGTGGCGGCGCGCCGCCGAGGCCTCGGCCGGGCACGGCTTCGCCGCGCTGCCGACCGCCAACCACGACTTCTCCCGGCTGGCCTGCGGCCCGCGCACCCGCGAGCAGCTGGCGGCGGCGTTCACCTTCCAGCTGACCTGGCCGACCGTCCCGGCGATCTACTACGGCGACGAGATCGGCATGCGCTTCGTCCCCGGCCTGCCCGACACCGAAGGCAGCGTGCTCGGCCCGCACTACAACCGGGCCGGCTCGCGCACCCCGATGCAGTGGGACGCGACGGCGGACGCCGGGTTCTCCAGCGCGCCCACCGAGCGGTTCTACCTGCCGCTCGACCCCGCCCCCGACCGGCCGGACGTCGCCTCGCAGCGCGCCGACGAGTCCTCGCTGCTGCACCACGTGCGGCAGTTGATCGCGCTGCGCCGCGCGCACCCCGGCCTCGGCCCGTACGCGCCGGTCGAACTCCTGCACACCGGCTACCCGTTGGCGTACCTGCGGGGCGAGCGCTACCTGGTGGTGGTCAACCCGCGGCGCACCCCCGCCTTCCTGCCGGTCGAACGCGACCTGCCGGCGCGGTTGTTGCACGGGCAGGGCGTGTCGCTGACCCACTCGGTGCTGCGCGCGGAGGGGTTCTCGGCGGCCGTGTTCGTCCGCTAGTCCCTTTCGGCGCAGAGGAGTTCGGCCGCTGGCGTGCGCAGGTAGAGCACGCTGCGGCCGGTGCGGTGGCGGGCCGCGAGGCCGGCGTCGTGCAGGGCGGCGAGGTGGTGCGAGACGGTGGGCGCGGACAGGCCGGTGCGGGCGGCGAGTTCGGTGGTGGTGGCGGGGGCGGCCAGCTCGGCGAGCAGCCGGGCGCGGGCCCGGCCGAGTACCCGGGCCAGGCCCTCCGGGGCGGGCGGGGCGGTCTCCCAGAGGGTGGCGACGCCGCGCGGCGGGTAGACCAGGCCGGGCTGCCAGGGCGGGTTGAGCTGGGAGAACACCCCGGGCCAGGCGAACACGGTGGGCACCAGGACGAGTCCGCGGGCGCCGTCGAGCCGGCGGTGCGCCTCGACGTGCCGGTGGCCGATCCGCAGCAGGTCGTGCTCCCAACGCACCGACGGGTGCAGGTCGGTGAAGAGCCCGGCCGGTCCGTCCGCCGCCGACCGCCGGGCGCGGCGCAGGATCTCGCCCTCGGCGAGCCGCTCGATCCGCCCCCAGTGCGGGGCGATCGCGGCCTCCCAGTAGGCCCGCGCCTCGGCCGCCAGCCGCCGCGTCCCGGCCGCCGGGTCGGCGTGCATCGCGGCGACCAGGGGCGGGAGCCCGCCGTCGATCCGGTCCAGGTCGCGGCGGACGGCGGCCGGGTCGAGCGCGGTCAGCTCGGCCAGCTGCTCGGACAGCGTCGGGCTGCCGACGGCCGGCACCGGGGTGAGGAAGTCCGGCACGTACCGGGTCGGCAGCCGCACCAGTTGGGAGAGCAGCTCCCACTCGACGCCCGCGAGGGCGCGGCGGGCCCGGCGGGCCCAGGGCAGGTGGACGGCGCTGCGGCCCGGGTCCTTCAGCACCTCGACGCTGGTGGTCAGCTCGCACAGTGGCGAGCGGGCGAACCTGGTGCGGGCCAGGTCCTGCGCGGAGAACTCCCAGGTCAGCACGGATCCCCTGGCGGTCGGAGCGGTGAGGATTCGACCGGTGTCGAATCCGTGGGCGCCGACGATCATCGCAGGCAGCCTCGTGCCATGACCACCGCCACCTCCGTCCCGCTCCGGGACCGCCTCGGACTGCCCGCCTCCGCGGGCCGCCACCGCCCGCTGATCGGCGCGCACCTGATCGACAGCCTGGGCACCGGCCTGGTGCTCGCCTTCACCCTGGTGTTCTTCGCCCGCACCACCGCGCTGCCGCTGACCGCCGTCGGCGCGGCGGTCTCCGCCGCCCGGCTGCTGGCCCTGCCGGTCGCGCCCGCGGTCGGCCCGCTGATCGACCGGTACGGCGCCCGGCGGGTCGCCGCGTGGGCGAACGCGCTCTCCGCGCTCGCCCACGCGGGTTTCCTGCTCGCCGACCGCACCTGGTCGATCGTGCTGGTCTGCCTGCTCGCCCAGGCCGGCCAGGCCGCGTACTGGACCGCCAGCACCGGGCTGGTGGTGCTGGCCGCCCCGCCCGGGGAGCGCACCCGCTGGTTCGCCCTGGTGCAGACCCTGCGCAACGCCGGACTCGGCCTGGGCGGCGCGGCCGGCGCGCTGCTGGTCGGCGACGGCGGGGCGGGCGGGCTGCGGGTGCTGGTGGCGCTGAACGCGGCGTCGTACCTGGCGGCGGCGGTGCTGCTGGCCCGCTGGCGGCCCGTCCCGGCCGCGGAGGCTCCGGAGGCCGCGGCGCCTGCGGAGGCCGCCGCCCGGGAAGCGGGCACCCGGGAAGCGGGCGGCTACCGGGCGGTGCTGGCGGACCGCCGCTACCTGCTGATGGTGGTGGTGAACCTGTCCTTCGTGCTGGCCTCGATGGTGCTGAGCGTCCTGCTGGCCGTGCACGTGACGGCCGCGCTGCACCTGGACGCCTCGCTGGCCGGCGCGCTGCTGGTGCTCAACGGCGTGCAGGTGGTGCTGACCCAGGGCCCGGTCGCCCGCCTGCTGGAGGGCCGTCGCCCGACCCGGACGGCGGCGGTCGGGGCGGGGCTCAACGCGGCGGCGTTCGCGCTGTTCGCCGCCCTGCCGACCGGCGGTCCGGCCTGGCTGGTGCTGCCCGGGCTGGTCGCCGCGATGCTGGTGTACAACCTGGCGGAGACCGTCGGCACGCCCGGACGCGAGGAGTTGAGCGTGGCGCTGGCCCACCCGGCCCGGCGTGGCCGGTACCTGGCGGTCAACCAGCTCTCCTGGAACCTCGGCCAGGCGCTCTCCCCCGGTCTGCTCACCCTGCTGTTCGCGCACGGCCCGGCCTGGCCCTGGCTGTTCCTGCTCGCCGCGTCGCTGGCCGCCGTCCCCGGGCTGCTCCGGCTCGAACGCCCGTCCGCCGCCGTTCCCGACATTCCGTCGGAAACCGGGCCGCTCGCGCGGCGCTAACATTCCGTCAGGGTGAGTAGCGCGAACGGGAGTTGACCATGGTCGAACTGGTGGTGGGGTCGCGTGCCAGCCAACTGGCGCGCGCCCAGGTGAAGGAGTTCCTGGCCCCGCTGCGCGCCCGCTTCCCGGAGGTCGTCTTCCGGCACCGGGTGATCCTGGAGGACGGCGACCTCGACCGGACGTCCGACCTGCGCACGGTCTCCGAGCGCGGCGGCGGCTCCGCGTTCGCCGGGCGGCAGGCCGCCGCACTGCTCGACCGCGAGGTCGACGTGGTCGTGCACTCCCTCAAGGACCTGCCCACCGCCGACCCCGACGGCCTGCTGCTGCTCCCCTCCCCGCCGCGCGCCGACGTCCGCGACGCCCTCTGCGGCGCGCCCCTCGCCGCCCTGCCCACCGGCGCCCGGATCGGCACCTCCGCCGCCCGCCGGATCGCCCAACTCCTGTACGTCCGGCCCGACCTGGCCCCCGAGCGGATCCGCGGCAACGTCCCCACCCGGCTGGCCCGGCTGCGCACCCTGGACGCGGTGGTGCTGGCCGCGGCCGGGCTGCACCGCCTCGGCCGGGACGGCGAGATCGCCGAGCTGCTGCCCCTCGCGCAGTTCCCGCCCAGCCCCGGCCAGGGCGCGCTCGGCATCCAGGTCCGCGCCGACGACGCCAAGGCCCGCGAGCTGCTGGCCGGCACCGGCGACCCGGTCACCGACGCCGAGGTGCGCGCCGAACGCGCGATGCTCGCCGAGCTCCACGGCGGCTGCTCCGTCCCCGTCGGCGCCCACGCCACCACCGCCGACGGCATCCTGACCCTGCACGGCCAGGTCACCGCTCCCCGCGGCACCCGGCAGATCGAGGCCCGCCTCTCCGGCACCGCGGCCGAACCCGAGAAGCTCGGCCGCGCGGTCGCCGCGCTCCTGCTCGACCAGGACGCGGAGTGCCTCCTGCGCGGTTAGGACGTGCCTCCTTGATGGGTTGAGCTGTTGATCGGATGTGTCCGTTCGATTGGTGATCAGCGAGGTGATGTGGGGCCGGTCCGGGCACCGCGGGGTGTCCGGGCCGCCGTGCCTGTCGCGCGGCGACGTGGTGGCCGTGGTCAGGGGGCGGAGGGCGGGGGGAACGCGGCGGGGAGGAGGCCGCCGGGGGCTCCCGCGCCGTCGTTGGTGGCGTCGGGGTCGACCGCCATCGTGATGTGGCCGATGACGCCGCGCTCGATGTGGCGGGTGTCGTAGAGGAGGCGGAGCAGGCCGCCCTGGGTGCCGGTGCCCGGGTACAGGAAGTCCTGGTCGAGGGTCGTGCGCGTCATGGTGTTCGCCGCGTAGGGCGCCCTGTCGGCGGCGGCCTCCACCGCGTCCTCGGAGAAGTAGAACTGCCCGGTGTGGCAGGTGCGTCCGCCGGTGTAGCCGTCGGCGGTCCGGGAGCCGCCGGTGTGCACCTTGGTGTGGATGTGGACGGCCCGGCCCGCGTACCAGCCGGGGAGGACGGTCCGGAAGACGACGAAGCCCTCGTGGTCGGTCATCTGCATGCCCCGCAGCCAGGTGAGGCTGTCGGTCGGGGTCGCGTGGCCGCCGCCGGGTCCGCCGGGGGGCGCGGTCGGCGCGTCGGTGGGCGGCGGGCCGGAGGGCACGGGGCCGGGGGGCGTGCCGCCGCCACCGTTGCCGTTGTGGGTGTAGCCGGAGTAGACGCCGGACGCGTCGCAGTGCCAGATCTCGACGGCCGCGTTGCGGACGGGCTTGCAGGTGGTGCTGTCGACGGTGCGCAGGACGAGCAGGAGCGGGATGCCGGTGCGGTCTTCGACGACGTTGCCGCGGAAGAGTTCGTAGTCGATGTGGTAGGGGCCTTCGATCTGTTCCGTGGTCAGCGGCATGCAGGCGCTGGACGCGGCGGCGGCCTTCACCGAGTCGAGGGTGCTGCCGGCGGCGCCGCGGCCGGCGGCGGTGCCCGCTCCGCCCAGGATCACCGTGCCGGCGGCGCCGCTGAGGATCAGTACGCGGCGGCGGGCGAGGAGGCGGGAGACGAGGGCGTTGTCGGGTTCGTCCTGCCGTGGCGCACCGGTTGCACTCATGACGTCTGCCTTTCCGTCCGTTCGTTCCGTGTGGGTGGCCCTGCGGGGCGCCGGGCTCCAGCCGGTGCAGGTCCGGTGGGACCTGCCGGAGCGCGCAGCGGCCGGGTGTCGGCTGCTGGTGCGTGGTGGAGCCCGGCGCTGGTGCGCGGCCGGGTTTCGGCGGCGGTTCGGGAAGTAGGTCCGGGGCCGGAGGCCCGGCGGGGGGGCGGGCCTCCGGCCCCGGACCCGTGGGGGCGGGCTGTGGTGGTTCCTGCGGCCGACCCTCCCCAAATCAGGTCGGCCGCAGGTTGCCGCGTTCGTTGCGACCCCGCGGGAACGCGGCAGCCCCGTGGCCGGCGACGCCCCACGCGGAGCCGACCCCGGGAGTGCGGGGGTCAGCCGATGGCGACGTCGTCGACGAGGAAGACGGTCGTCAGGTAGGCGTCCTCGGTGCCGGCGAACTCCAGCTTCACGCTCTGGCCGCGGTAGGCGGACAGGTCGACGGTCTTCTGGACGTAGCCGGCGCTGGCGTTGGCGTTGGAGTAGGTGGCCAGGGTGGCGCCGTTGACGTTGACCTTGAGGGTGTCGTAGGCGGTGTAGCCGCTCTCCTGGGTGGAGACCCTGAGCCAGAAGGTGAGCTTGGGGCTGCCGCTGGAGGGGACCGCGATGTTCGACTGGGACAGCGACTCGGTGGCGTTGGTGCCGTAGCCCATCATCGCGGCGTACCAGGAGCCGCCGTGTGCGGGCTGCAGGGTGGAGTTGGTGATGTCGTCGGCGCTCTGGGTCCAGCCGGCGGTGCCCCGTTCGAAGCCGCCGTTGGCCAGCGCGTTGCCGGGGTTGGGGTTGCCGGTGGGCGAGGAGGTGGGGGTCGGCGTGGGGGTGGGGGTCGGCGTGGGGGTGGGGGTCGGCGTGGGGGTGGGGGTGCCGGTGCCGGGGTCGGGCAGGGCGGTGCCGACGCTGACGGCGGCCCAGGCCTTGGAGACCAGGTACCGCTCCTGGGAGTTGGCGCCGTACAGGTCGGAGGCGGCGTTCAGGGTGGCGGTGCGGGCGGAGGCGTAGGTGGTGGTGGAGGTCATGTAGGTGGTCAGGGCGCGGTACCAGACGGCGGCGGCCTTGTCCCGGCCGATGCCGGTGAAGGTGTCGTTGTTGCAGGTGGTGCCGTTGTGCGCGCGTCCGCCGATGGTCTTGGCGCCGGTGCCCTCGGCCGCCAGGTAGAAGAAGTGGTTGCCGATGCCGGAGGAGTAGTGGACGTCCACCTGGCCGGCGCCGGAGTTCCAGCAGCCGAGGCTGTTGCCGTCGGAGGCGGGGTTGTCCATCCGGCGCAGCGAGCCGTTCGGCATGTTGAGCTTCTCGCCGATGAAGTAGTCGCCGGGGTCGGTGCTGTTGTTGGCGTAGAACTCGACCATGGTGCCGAAGATGTCGCTGGTGGCCTCGTTGAGGCCGCCGGACTCGCCGGAGTAGGTGAGGTTGGCGGTGGCGGCGGTGACGCCGTGGCTCATCTCGTGGCCGGCGACGTCGACGGCGGTGACGGGGGTGTTCTGGTTCTGCGAGGAGCCGTCGCCGAAGTACATGCAGAAGCAGTCGTCGTCGTAGAAGGCGTTGACGAGCTGGTTGTCGACGTGGACGTAGGCGGGGGCGCCGCGGCCGTCGTTGCGGATGCCGGAGCGGTTGAAGGCGTTCTTGTAGTAGTCCCAGGTCTTCGCCAGGCCGTAGGAGGCGTCCACGGCGGCGCTCTCCCGACTGGAGGCGGTGCCGGTGCCCCAGGTGTTGGTGGTCTTGGAGAACGCCCGGGCGTTCTGCTTCGGGTTGGACTGCGGGCTGTTGTAGGCGTCGTAGACGATGGTGCCGCCGTGGGAGGCGTCGGTGAGGGTGTAGCCGCTGCCGGTCTGGGTGGTCTCGATGGAGACCTGGCCGACGGTGACGCCGTTGCCGGTGCCGGTGGCGCCCTGGTGCAGCTCGTACTGGTCCAGCGGCGCGCCGCTGGCCGCGTCCACGATCACCGCCTCCCGGGAGGCGGGGCCGGCCTCGCCCTCGCCGGTGACGGTCGAGCGGTACGCCAGGACCGGGACCTTGCCGACCGCGTACACCACCAGGGTGCTGCCGTCCGCGGCGGCGGACTTGGCGTTCTTGACGTGCTTGGCGTGCCTGGCGGCGGCGGCCGAGGCGTCGGCCGCGCTGAGCTTCGGCGTGGTGCCCGCGACCTTGATCGCGCCCTGGTGGGCCTGGTCGGAGCCGGTGGCCCTACCGTCCTTGCCGTAGTGCACGACCAGGTCGCCGCCGATCACCGGCAGGCCGCGGTAGGTGCGGTCGTAGCGCACGTGCCGGGCGCCGTCGGTGTCGAGGAGCACGTCCCTGGCGACCAGGCGCTCGTCCGCGCCGAAGCCGAGCGACTTCGCGACGGCGGCGGCCTCCCGGTCGGCGGTGCGCAGCGCCTCGGTGCGGGCGTCGGCGCCCATCGCCCGGAACCCGGCGCCGGGTCGGGCGCTGGAGCTGTCCGCGGCGGCGGTGGACTGGGTGGCCACCACGGTCACGGTGCCCAGGGCGAGGGCGGCCGCGACGGCGGCCGCGAGGGTGTTCTTGCGGGACATCACATTCCTCCCGCCGAGCCGGGGTTGAGGGGGAAGAGGGCAGCCGGACGTCGGCTGATGGGGGCGGGGCGTCCGGCGGCCGGGGGGCAGCTCGGCTGTGGCGATGAGGCTAGGGAAAGCCGGGAGCGGCCGACATCAGGTCAACCCCTTGACCTGGACCGCGGGGGCATCACGGTCGCACGATGGCCCGATGCAAGACTCCGCGACGTGGTTCACTGACTTCCGGGAAACGGACGGCAGCGTGCTGCCGGTGCTGCCGGTGGCGCCGGACGAGGTGCACGGCATCCGCCGGGTGGTGCTGTACGGGCCGCCCGGCATCGGCAAGAGCACCGCCGCCGGCGCGCTGGCGCGCCGACTGGGCCGCCCCGTGCTGCGGCTGGCCCCGGGTCCGCAGGACACCCCGGTTTCCTACACCGGGCTGCTCGAACTCGCCCTGGCCCTACAGCCGTTGCCGACCGCGCGGGAGCTCGCGGCGGCCCTGGACGAGGCCGCCGGGCCGCCGGACTCCCCCGGGGGCGCCGGTCCGGCCCTGCGGCTGCGCCGGCTGACCGCGACGGTGTTGCGGGAGGCGCCGCCCGTGACGCTGGTGGTGGACAACACCCAGTGGCTGGATCCGCCCAGCGCCGCCGTGCTGGGCTGGGCCCTGCGACAGGCCCCGGAGCTGCCCGTCATCGTCACCGAGCGCACCTGGCGGCCGGAGGCCGGAGGCCACTGGTGCGGCGAGGACGCGCACGCGGTGCGCGTCCCGCCCCTGACGCCCGGCCAGGTCTCCTCCCTGCTCTGCGCCCGCCGGTCCGATCCGGAGGCGGTCGCCCGGCTCCACGCCCGCAGCGGCGGCAACCCCGCCCTGGTCCTGGCGCTCGCCGAGGCCGTCGACCGCGCCGCCCAGGACGACCCTCCGCTGCCCCCGGCGGCCCGCCGACTGCTCGGGGAATGGCTCGAAACCGTGTCCGAGGAGGCTCAGGAGCTCCTGACCCTGGCCGCGCTCGACGACCGCCCCGAGCGCGAACTACTGGCCCGCCTCGCCGGACCGGCCGCCGACCACCTCCTGGCCCAGGCCGAGACGGCCGCGCTCGTCGACCCGGGACACGGCGACGGGCCGGTGCGCTTCACCGCGAGCGCGATCGGCACCGAACTCACCACCCGGCTCACCGAAACCGCACGCCGCCTCCTGCACGCGCGCCTGGCCGAGGCCAGCTACGATCCCGCCCGCCGCGACCGCCACGCCACCTTGGCCGCCGACACCGCCGACCCCCGCGCCGCCCGGCACACCGCGCGCGAGGCCGCCCGCGCGGCCGGCCACGCCCGGCTGCGCGGCGAACACCCGCTGGCCGCCGAACTCTCCCTCCTCGCCGCCCAGCGCACCCCGCACGAGGAGGTCCGCCTGCTCACCGAGCGCGCCCTGACCGCGGTCCGCGACGCCTCGCACTGCGGCGACCTCCCCCGCGCCCGGGCCGCCACCCGCCTGGTCCTCGAACACGACACCAGCCCCGACCAACGCGTCAACGCCCTCCTGACGCTGCTCGACGCCAGCGGACAACGCCTGCACAGCGCGGACGAACTGTTCGCCGCCGCGATCCACGAAACGGCCGGCCGGCCGAGCCTGACCGCACAGGTCCTGCTCCGCCAAGCCATCTGGGCCAACGTCAACGAAGGCAACCCCCACCGGGCCGCCGCCCTGGCCGAACGCTCCGCCGGCCTCGCCCGCACAGCCGACGACACCACCACCGCCGCCCTGGCCCTGACCATGCAGGCCCGCATCCAGCGCATCCTCGGCCACCCCGGAGCCGAAGCCACCCTGGAACGCGCCCTGTCCCTGCCCCGCACCGCACCCGTCACCGTCAACACCACCCCCGAACACCTCGCCGCCCGGCACGCCCTCTTCGACGACCGCCCGGAACAGGCCCGCACCACCCTGCTGCCCCTGCTCGTCCAAGCCCAGCGGACCGGGGACACCGAAGCCACCGTCGACCTCCTGCGCAGCCTCGCCGAGGCGGAACTGCGCACCGGACGCTGCGCCAAGGCCCTCGACTACGCCCACCGCGCCCAGGCCCTGACCGACCGCACCGCCCTGTCACCCGCCCCGGCCTGCTACACCTCCGCCCTGGTCGAGGGCGCCGCCCGGGACACCGGAGCCGCCCTGGCCCACGCCCGCCGGGGCGTCGACGCCTCCCGGTACGAGGACAACAAGGTCTTCCTCTCCCGCAACCTCTACGCCCTCGGGCACCTGCTGCTGGCCGCCGACCGCCCGAAGGAGGCCCTGGAACCACTGGAGGAGGTCCGCGCCCTGGAGACGCGGCAACAGGTCCGCGACCCGTCCGTCCTGCGCTGGCACCCCGACCTGGCCCAGGCCCTCCTCGCCGTCGGCCGCCACGACGAGGCCGACGACCTGCTCACCGACACCCACCGCACCGCCACCGACCTCGGCCGGACCTCCGTCCTGCCCGCCCTGGAACGCGTCCGGGCCCTGCTGGACGCCGCCCGCGGCGACCACAACGGCGCCGCCCGCCGCCTCACCGAAGCCGCCGAGCGCCTGCGCCACCTCCCCCTCGAACGCGGCCGCACCCTGCTGGCCCTCAGTCACACCGAACGCCGCGCCCGCCGCCGCGCCGGCGCCCGCACCGCCGCCCAGAAGGCCGCCGACCTCTTCACCGCCCACGGAGCCCACCCCTGGGCCGATGCCGCCACCCGCGCCCTCCACCGCCTGGAACCCGCCCCGAACGGCGACGACTCCCCCCGCCTGACCTCCGCCGAGGAACGCTGCGCCCGCCTCGCCGCCGCCGGAGCCAGCAACCGCGACATCGCCTCCGCCCTGACCGTCAGCGTCAAGACCGTCGAAGCCACCCTCACCCGCGTCTACCGCAAACTCGACGTCCACTCCCGCATCCAACTCGCCCACACCATCACCTCGATACTCGAGTAGGCGACCGGAACCGCATCGATGACCACGGGATGCGGCAGGCACGGACCGGTGCGTCCGCCATCGAGGACGGTGACCGGCGCAGCTGCGGAACGCTCCCGCTCGTCCGCTCGTCCCAGCGACTGCGCGGCGGTCTCGCCGGCCGTCGTCCGGCCCACCCCTCGACTTGATCTGGACCGTGCTCCAGGTCGTAGCGTCCGCGGCATGACCTTCACCGACCAGCAACCGCTCGGCTCGCCGTTCTCCGCCTCCACCACCGCCGAGGACGTCGTGGCCGGCCTCGATCTCTCCGGACGGACGGCCGTGGTCACCGGGGGCTACTCCGGGCTCGGCCTGGCCACCGCCCTGGCGCTGGCGGCCGCCGGGGCCCGGGTCGTCGTTCCCGCCCGCCGGCCCGACGCCGCCCGGGCCGCGCTGCGGGGGGTGGAGAACTGCGAGGTCGTCCCCATGGACCTGGCCGACCTCGCCAGTGTCCGCTCGGCCGCCGCGCACCTGGGCGACCGGCTCGACCGGATCGACCTCCTGATGGCCGTCGCCGGCGTCATGGCCACCCCGGAGCGGCGCGTCGGGCCCGGCTGGGAGGGCCAGTTCGCCGCCAACCACTTCGGGCACTTCACCCTCGCCTGCGAGCTCTACCCCCTCCTGGCCGCCGCGGACGGCGCGCGCGTCGTCGTCAACAGCTCGGCCGGACACGCCCTGACCGGCATCCGCTGGCACGACCCGCACTTCCGTACCGGCTACGACAAGTGGCTGGCCTACGGCCAGGCCAAGACGGCCAACGCCCTGTTCGCCGTGCACGTCGACGCCCTCGGGCGGGGCGACGGCGTCCGGGCCTTCGCCCTCCACCCCGGCCGGATCATCACCGGCCTCCAGCGCGAGATGACCTTGGAGGAACAGGTCGACCGCGGCTGGGTGGACGAGCACGGCAACGTCGTCGGCGAGGGCTTCAAGTCCCCCTCCCAGGGCGCCGCCACCGGCCTGTGGGCCGCCACCTCCCCGCTGCTCGACGACCGGGGCGGCCTCTACCTGGAGGACTGCGAGGTCGCGCGGGTCGCCGCCCCCGGGACCCCCGTGGACGACGGCGGCGTCCACGCCCACGCCGTCGATCCCGACGAGGCGGCCCGGCTCTGGGAGCTGTCCCTCGCCGCGACCGGCGCCACGCCGATCACCCGCTGACGCCCCTCCCCGGGAGTCCAGCGCGAGGGCGGATTGCCGCCGGTGCCGGGCGGTCCCCCGGGCGAGGCTTGGCGGCATGGAGAACAACGGACTCGAAGGACGCGTGGCGCTGGTGACCGGCGGCAGCCGGGGGATCGGCGCGGCCGTCGCGCTGCGGCTGGCGGAGGAGGGGGCGGACGTCGTGCTGACGTACCGCCAGGAGGACGAACGGGCCCGGCGGGTGGTCCGGGCGGTCGAGGGGACGGGACGGCGCGCCCTGGCGGTCCGGGCGGACGGCGCGGACGAGGAGGCGCTGACCGGCGCGGTGGATCACGCCCTGGCGGCGTTCGGGCGGCTGGACGTGCTGGTGAACAACGCGGCGGTCTTCCCGTCCGGCCCGCTGGAGGACGTCGACACCGCGCAGCTGGACCACGCGCTGGCGGTCAACGTCCGGGCGCCGTTCCTGCTGGCCCGGGCGGCGGCGAAGCACCTCCCGGCGGGCGGGCGGATCATCGGCGTCGGCAGCAACCTCGCCGACCGGGTGCCGTTCCCCGGGCTCGCGCTGTACGCGATGACGAAGACCGCGCTGGTCGGCCTGACCAAGGGGCTGGCCCGCGAGCTGGGGCCGCGCGGCATCACGGTGAACCTGGTGCACCCGGGACCGACCGACACCGACGCCAACCCGGCCGACGGCCCGCACGCCGCCGCGATCGGCGGGGTCACGGCGCTCGGCCGCTACGCCGCGCCCGCCGAGATCGCCGCCGTCGTCGCCCACCTGGCCGGCCCGGAGGCGGGCTACGTGACGGGGGCGGTGATCGCGGTGGACGGCGGCTTCTCGGCCTGAGGCCGCGCCCCCGGCCCGGCCTCGGGGTCGGGCCGGGGGCCGGGGTCACGGCCGGTCAGAGCACCAGGTCGTCGTGCTCGTCGAAGATCCAGCCGTCCTCGTACAGCACCTCGAACAGGTGGCCGTCGGGGTCGGTGAAGTAGCCGCTGTGCCCCCAGGGGTTGGGGCCGGCCGGGCGGGTGACGGTGGCGCCCAGCTCGGCGGCCCTGGCCATGACGCGGTAGACCTCGTCGGCGCTGCGGGCCACGTAGGCGAGGGCGAAGCCCGCGAAGCCGCCGGGGCCCCGGTCGGGGAGGCCGGTGTCGGCGGCGAAGGCCTCGCGGGACTGGAAGGCGACCGCGACGCCGCCGAGTTCGAAGAGCGCGAACCCGTCCGAGCCCTTCTCGGAGCGCCGCCAGCCCAGTTCGCGGTAGAACGCGGCGGTGGCGGCGACGTCGCGCACCCCCAGCAGGATCAGGTTGAGTCGCTGGCGCAAGGCGGTTCCTCCGGAGGTGCTCGGCGTTCGGCGCGCCATCCTGGCAGCCGGCACTGACACCGGTGCCGGCACCCGCCGCGTCGCGGTCGACGGCGGCGGAGGCGCGCGCCCGCCGGCCCTCAGCCCCGCAGGCCGCCCCGGGTGAGCAGCGCGGCCAGGGCGGCCGCCGAGGCGAGGATGACGGCGAGGAAGGGGAGGCGGCTGCGGGGCGGGGCGAGCAGGGTGGCGAGGGCGGGCGGGGCGGTGACGGCGAGGACGGGCCAGCCGGGGGCGAGCAGGAGCGCGGCGGCGGCCGAGGCGAGGACGGCGGTGGCGGCCGAGGCGCGGCGGCCGAGCCGTTGCGGGAGGCCGCGGATGCCGGCGGCGCGGTCCGCGGCCAGGTCGGGCAGGACGTTGGCGAAGTGCGCGGAGACGCCGAGCAGCGCGCCCGCGACCAGGACGTCCGGGGCGGGCCAGGGCCGGCCGGGCAGGGCGAGCGTCACGAACGCGGGCAGCAGCGCGAACGCCGCCGCGTACGGGAGCCAGGACCACGCGGTGGACTTCAGCCGCAGGTTGTAGGCCCAGCCGGCGCCCACCGCCGCCAGGTGGACGGCCGCCGCCGCGACCCCGCAGGCCGCCGACAGCAGGACGCAGCAGACCACCGCCCAGCGGGTGGCCGAGGCGGCCTGACGGACCGTCGACTCCCGGGCGGCGAGCGGCTTGTCGGCCCGTCCGGCGGCCGCGTCCCGGCGGCGGTCGAGCAGGTCGTTGCTCCAGCCGATGGAGAGCTGCCCGGCGGCGACCGCGCCGGTGGTGAGCGCGGTGCCGAGCGGGCCGCGTCCGGCGGTCGCGGCCATCGCGGCGGTCAGCGCGGTGACGGCGGCGGCGGGTGCCGGGTGGCAGGCCCGCAGCAGGACGCCGATCCGGGCCCGGGGCACCAACGCTGCGCTGCTCATGCCGGTCAGGGTAGGCGGCCGGGCGCCGGTGCGCCGCCGGGCGCGTGGACGAACGGTCAAGATCCTTCGCGGGAAAGGGAATTCACCCGACCGGCGCGTCCCGCCCGACCGTATACTCCCCCGGCCCGACCACACGCCCACCGGCCACCCCACCGAAGGAGGACCCGACGGTGCCGCACCTGGGTCTCACCGCTGCCCGACCGCTCGCGGAGGAGGCGTCGAGCTGGTCCTCGGACTACGGCGAACTCGCCCTGGACCTGTCGCTGGTCGTCCTGCTCGCGCTGGTGGCCCGGCTGCTGGCGCTGCCGGTGCTGCGCCGCTGCCAACGGGCGGTCCGGGAGCAGGCGGTGGGCGGCGGCGCCGGCAACGCCCCGGTGCTGACCGAGATCGTGGTGTGCGCGCTGTTCGCGGGCGTGCTGGAGGCGGCGATGATCGCCGTCCCCAACGACGGCTTCGAACTCCTGCACCACCCGGTCGCGTTCGTGGACGAGTGGACCGTCGCGTTCGCCTTCCGGGTGGAGGACTCCAGCCCGCTGCTGTGGCAGTGGGTCTTCGGCGCGGTGCTGCTGACCGCCTGGCTGCTGCTCGCCCACCTGGCCCGGCGCGCGCTGCTCGGCTCCGGGATGCCCGCGGCGGCGGCCGCGGACCCGGGGGTGCGGCGGCGGGGCGCGGCCCGGCTCGCGGCGTTCGCCGTCCTCGGGGTGGCCGCGCTGCCGATGGGCGTGCTGGTGGCGGGGGCGGTGTTCCAGGCGGTCGCGCTGCTCTCCGCCCGCCGGCTGCCCGCGCCGGCCGGCCGGGCCGGCGCGGCCGTCCTCCCGCCGCGCGGCGAACCGGCGTTCGGCCCCCGCGCGCACGCGGGCGCGGGCGCCCCGGACCACCCGTACCGCCCGTCCGCCGCCCCGCCGGGCCCCTTCCTCGGCGGCCCCGCGGCCGCTCCCCCGCCGCCCACCGCCGCCGCCACCGCCGCCGCCTCGCCCTCGCCATCGCCCTCGCCGGCCACCGCGCCCGACCCCGCGCCCGCCCGGGTGCCGCACCAGCCGCTGAACCCGCACGAGCCGCGCCGGATCGGCGGCTACCTGCTGCTGGGCCGGATCGGCGCGGGCGGCATGGGCACCGTGTACCTGGCGCGCCGGGAGGGCGCGGCGACCGAGGTGGCGCTGAAGACGATCAACCCGGAGCTGCTGGACGACCCGGAGCTGCTGCGCCGCTTCCGCCGGGAGTCGGAGGTGCTGGCGATGGTGCCGGGGGCGTACACCGCCCGGGTGCTGGACACCGGCGTGGACGCGGACCGCCCGTTCCTGGCGATGGAGCTGCTGGACGGGCGCCCGCTCCACGCGCACCTGCGCGAGCTCGGGCCGCTGCGCTCGCCGGAGGCGCTGCGGGCGCTGGCGCTGGCGCTGGCCGTCGCGCTGGCGGGGGTGCACCGGATCGGGCTGGTGCACCGCGACCTCAAGCCGGCCAACATCATGCTGACCTCGGCCGGGCCCCGGCTGCTGGACTTCGGCATCGCCGCGCTGGTCGACGGCACCCGGATGACCAGGACGGGCGCCGGCCCCGGCACGCTCACCTACATGGCGCCCGAGCAGTTCGACGGCGAGCGGGTCGGCACGGCGGCGGACGTCTGGGCCTGGGCGTGCTGCGTGGTGTGCGCGGCGCACGGCGCCAGCCCGTTCGCGGCGACCAGCACCGCCGGGGTGATCCGCCGCATCGTCGACACCGGCCCGGAGCCGGCCGCGCTGGCCGCCGTCCGGGCCCTCGACCCGGCGCTGGCCGCCGTGGTCGCCCGCGCGCTGACCCCCGACCCGGCGGACCGGCCCGGCGACGGGGCGGCGCTGCTGGCCCTGCTGACGGACGCGCCGCGGGAGGACCTCCGGGAGGAGATCACCCGGGGGTGGAACACCCTGCGGCTCTGACCCCGTTCCCCGTTTGGTACGACTGGTCCCATGATCGACCCGCCGCTCACCGCCGTCGCGTACTACGCCGTCCTGCTCGAACCCGTCACCGGGCGCGGCCTGCCGGTCACCGAGTGGTTGGCGTCCGCGTCCGACTGCCTGACCGACCGGCTGCCCTCCGAGGACGACGACCACCGCTGGTTCGCCTCCCCCGCCGAGGTCCTCGCCGCCTGCGGGGGCGCGCTGCCGCCGGACGGCCGACTCTGCTCGCTGCGCCTGCCCGCCGACTCGGCGGCCGTCCTGGCCGACGAGATCCGCGCGGCCCGGCAGCACGTGGACGAGCCCGTCCTGCTGCCCGACCGCCCGCACCCGCCCGCGCCGGACGGGCGGGTGCTCGGCTGGGAGGTGCTCGGCTACGACCTGGGCCTGCTGCACACCTGGCTCTGCAACGACCTGCACGACGACGCCGTCCGCGACCTCGGCGTCCGCACCACCCCGTACGGCCTGCTGCCCGACCACGCCGACGCCGCCCGGGTCGCCGCCTGGGCGAACGCCCGCACCGACACCAAGCCGGTCACCTGGTTCGCGGCGGCGTTCGCGGTGCACGACTGACGGCCCGTCGGCACCGGGGGCGCGCCCGGCCGGGCGAATTGCCTGATTCAGGAGGATTGTTCCCTATCCTGGGCCGGTGACGCGGATCGCGGCTGTGCACGGGGTGCTCCCGGCCCACCGCTACGGGCAGCGGGAGTTGACCGGAGCGGTGGCGGCGCTGCGCCCGGGCGGCGACGGGGCGGGGCGGGCGCTCGCGGAGCGGTTCGCGGCGGGCGCGGGCGTCGAGTTCCGGCACCTGGCCCTCCCGGTGGAGCGCTACCCGGAGCTGGACGGTTTCGGCCGGGCCAACGACGCCTGGCTGGCGGCCGCGGCCGAACTGGCCGAGCGGGCCGCCACCGGGGTCCTGCGCGAGGCCGAACTCGCGCCCGAGCAGGTCGACTTCGTCGTCTCCACCACCGTCACGGGCATCGCCGCGCCCTCCCTGGAGGCCCGGCTCGCACCCCGACTTGGCCTGCGCGGGGACGTCCGGCGACTGCCGCTGTTCGGCCTGGGCTGCGCGGGCGGCGCGGCGGGCATCGCGGCGCTGGACGGGCTGCTGGCGGGCCGCCCGGACGGGGTGGCGCTGCTGATGGCCACCGAGCTGTGCTCGCTGACCCTCCAGCGGACCGACACCTCGGCGGCGAACCTGCTGGCCACCGCCCTGTTCGGGGACGGCGCGGGCGCGCTGGTCGCGGTCGGCGCGGGCGTCGACTGCGCCGGCCCCGAGGTGGTGGCGACCCGCAGCCGGCTCTACCCCGGCACCGGGGACCTGCTCGGCTGGGAGGTCGGCGACTCCGGCTTCCGGATCCTGCTGGGCGCCGAACTCCCGGAACTGGTAAGGCTGTTCGTCGGCGAGGAGGTGTCGTCCTTCCTGGCCGGGCACGACCTGAAGCCGGGCGACGTGACGGCCTGGGTCTGCCACCCCGGCGGACCCCGGGTGCTGGACGCCCTGCAGGACGAACTCGGCCTGCCCGCCGCCGCGCTGGCCCCGAGCCGGGCCTCGCTGGCGCGCTGCGGCAACCTCTCCTCGGCGTCCGTGCTGCACATCCTGCGGGACGTCCTCGCGGCCGGCCCGCCGCCGCCCGGCTCGTACGGCCTGGTGCTGGCCCTCGGGCCCGGCTTCGCCTCCGAACTCGTCCTCCTGCGCTGGTAGTCGCCGATGATCGCGTACACCGTCCTGATCGCCCTGGTCGCCGTGGAGCGGCTGGCGGAACTGCTGGTCGCCCGCCGCAACGCCGCCTGGAGTCTGGCCCGGGGCGGCGTCGAGCACGGGCGGGGGCACTACCCGGCGATGGTGGCGCTGCACACCGCGCTGCTGGCCGGCTGCCTGCTCGAAGTCGACTACGCGGCACGGCCGTTCGTCCCCTGGCTGGGGTGGCCGATGCTGGCCCTGGCGCTGGCCGCCCAGGGGCTGCGCTGGTGGTGCATCCGGACGCTGGGGCCGCGCTGGAACACCCGGGTGATCGTCGTCCCGGGCCTGCCGCTGGTCACCGGCGGACCGTACCGGTGGCTGTGGCACCCCAACTACCTGGCGGTGGTGGTGGAGGGCCTCGCGCTGCCGCTGGTGCACACCGCGTGGGCCACCGCGCTCTGCTTCACCCTGCTGGACGCCTGGCTGCTGGCCACCCGGCTGCGCTGCGAGGACGCCGCACTGGCCCGCTGCCGGACGGCGGCGGCGTGATCGACCTGCTGGTGGTCGGCGGCGGTCCGGCCGGGCTGGCCACCGCGATCCACGCCGCCCGCGCGGGCCTGTCCACGACCGTCCTCGAACCGCGCGCGACACCGATCGACAAGGCCTGCGGCGAGGGCCTGATGCCGGGCGCGGTACGGGCGTTGGAGCGCCTGGGCGTCGAGGTCGAGGGCCGCCCGTTCGCGGGTGTCCGCTACCTGTCCGCCGACGGCACCCGGCGCGCCGAGGCCCGCTTCCGCACCGGCCACGGCCTGGGCGTGCGCCGCACCGCCCTGCACGCCGCGCTCGCCGCCCGCGCCGACCGGCTCGGCGTCCCCCGCCTGGCGGCCCGCGCCGACGGACTCGACCTCACCGAACACGCGGTCAGGATAGGCGATTTGACGGCCAGCCACCTGGTCGCGGCGGACGGCCTGCACTCCCCGGTCCGCCGCGCCCTCGGCCTGCACCGGCCCGGCCCCGCCCGGCACCCGGCCCGGTACGGGCAGCGGCGGCACTTCGCGCTGGCGCCGTGGAGCGGACTGGTCGAGGTGTACTGGTCGCGGCACGCGGAGGCGTACGTCACGCCGGTCGCGGACGGGACGGTCGGGGTCGCCGTGCTGGGCAGCGAGCGACTCCCGTTCGACCGCCAACTCGCCGCCTTCCCGGCCCTGTTGGCGCGACTGGGCGACGCGCCCCCGGCCGGGCCGGTGCGCGGCGCGGGGCCGCTGCGGCAGCGGGCCGGTGCCCGGGTGCACGGCCGGGTGCTGCTGGTCGGCGACGCGGCGGGCTACCTGGACGCCCTCACCGGCGAGGGCGTCGCCCTGGCGCTGGCCTCCGCCGAGGCCGCCGTCCGCTGCCTGGCCGCCGGCCGCCCCGCCGCCTACGAGCGGGCCTGGCGGCGTGCCACCCGCCCCTACCGGCTGCTCACCACCGCCCTGCTCGCCGCCCGCCACCAGCCCTGGCTGGGCCCGCGCGTCGTCCCGCTCGCCGCCGCCCTGCCGCCCGCCTTCCGGGCGGCGGTCGACCTGCTGGCCCGCTGAGCACCCCGGGCCGGGCGGTCAGCGGCGCGGCTGCGGCAGCATCGGCTGCGGCCCGGGCGAGAGCACCAGGCGCGGCACCGGCCGCACCGGCCCCGGGCCGACCGGGCGCAGGCGCCAGCGGGCGGCGACGGTGGCCAGGGCGAGGACGGCCTCCGCCAGGCCGAAGCGGTCGCCCAGGCACTTGGTCGCGCCGAAGCCGAACGGCAGGTAGCCGGTCCTGGGCACGCCGCCGTCCGCGAACCGGTCCGGGTCGAACTCCTGCGGTCGGGGGAAGAGTTCGGGACGGCGCTGGAGCAGGTAGAGGCAGCAGACCACCAGCGCCCCGGCGGGCAGCGCGGCGCCGGAGAGCTCGGTGGGCCGGGTGGTGGTGCGGCTGACCGCCCAGGCGGGCGGGTAGAGCCGCAGCGCCTCGTCGATCACCCGGGCGGTGTAGGGGAGTCGGGGCAGGTCCTGCCAGCCGGCCGGTCGGCCGGCCAGCACGGCGTCCACCTCGGCGTGCAACTTCCGCTCCACCTGAGGGTGTTCGGCGACCAGCCGGAGCGACCAGGCCAGCGCGGAGGAGGTGGTCTCGGCTCCGGCCAGCACCAGGGTGGCGACCTGGTCGGCGAGTTCGTCCTCCGCCAGCGGCCGACCGTCCTCGTCGCGGGCCGCCAGCAGCAGGGCCAGCACGTCGCCCCGGTCGATGCCGCGGGCCCGGTGGTCGGCGATGATCGCGGCCACTCCGGAGCGCCAGGCGGTCAGCGCCCGGCGGTACTCGCGCCGGGCCGGGGTGGGCAGCAGGTCGGCGGCGGGCAGCACCACCCGCAGGTAGATCCCGCGCAGCAGCACGTCCAGCGCCTCGCGCAGCGCCTCGGCGGCGCGCGGTTCCAGCCCGGCGGAGAACAGCGTCCGGACGGCGACGGCGGTGGTGAGCCGGAACGCCTCCCGGGTGACGTCGACGGCCCGCCCCGGCCGCCAGTCGGCCAGCAGCGCGGCGGTCTCGGCCGTCATCGCCCCGGCGTAGTGCGGCAGCAGCCCGGGCCGGAAGGCCGGCTGCACGATCCGGCGCAGCCGCGGGTGGTCGGCGTGCGGGCAGGACGCCAGCCCGTTCCCGAGGAACGCCCGGATCTTCCCGTACAGCGGCCCGGTCCGGTCGTAGCCGGTCCGGTCGGTGAGCACCCGCCGCACCGCCTCCGGCCCGCTGACCACGTACATCTCGCGCGGCCCGACCCGGATCCGCACCAGGTCGCCGTGCGCGGGCAGGGTGTCGAGGAAGGCGAGCGGCCGCGAGAGCAGCGCCGGCAGGTGGCCGAGCAGCGGCAGGCCGCCGGGGGCGAGGGCGGGACGGGTGGCGGGCACGGTCCACCACGATACGTGTCCGCACGGCAACGTGCGGTGACGCCGACGGGAGGTTGTCGACCGGGCGCGGGACACTGGAGGCATGAGCGAGTCCGGAGACATATTCCGCCCGCCGGTCGTGGTCCGCCCGCCGACCCGCGGGGCGCGACCGTACCGGCGGGTGGAGATCTACGGGCGGACGGTGGGGCGGGCCGCCGGGCCGGAGGACGTGGTGGAGCTGATCCGGCACGCGGGCGTCGCCGAACCCGACCTGGACGATCCCGACCTGGTGGCGTGGCGCGGCGGCGACCGCACGGTCTGGGCGCACCCGCCGGACTGACGCGCGGCGGGCCCGCCGGAGGTCGCGGAACGGCCGCCGGGTGGGCCTTCCGGGGCAACGGCGTCCCCCCTGCTGTGGAGCGGCCCGGCTCTGGAGTGGCCGGGCGGCGGGCGGCGGGAGTGGATGGTGTTCCAGTGCCGCGCCGACCCCTGGAGCCCCGATGCCCCGCACCCGCCGTGCCGCCGCTGTCGCCGCCCTGTCGCTGTCCGCCCTGTCCGGCCTCTCCGCCGCGGGCTGCGCGGCCCCCGCCGACCTGAACGCCCCGCCGGCCGCCGAGTCCCCGTCCGCGACGGCGTCGGCCGCGGGTTCGCAGCCCCCGGTGTCGACGTTCGCGTCCTCGGCGGGCACCCGGGTGGCGCTGGCCAGCGTGGGCAGCCTGGGCCCGGTCCTGGTGGACGAGCAGGGCCGCACCCTGTACCTGTACGGCGCGGACGACTCGGTGCACACGAGCTGCCTGGACGAGTGCGCGAAGTCCTGGCCGCCGGTGACCACCCCGGGCTTCCCGCAGGCCGGGCCGGGCGTGGACGACGGGCTGCTGGGCGCGGCGGCCCTGCCGGACGGGAGCGCCCAGGTGCTGTACAAGGGCCACCCGCTGTACCGCTACACGGGCGACCGGGGCCCGGGCGAGACCGCCGGCCACACGGTGGCCGACCCGCGCGGCACCTTCTACGCGGTGACCTCGCTGGGCGACCCGGTCGGCGTCGACATCGCGACGCTGCGCGGGCGGGGCGGCACGGTGCCGGGCGCGTCGGCGTCGGCGTCGGCGGGCGCGAGCGGCGCGGCGTCGGCCCCGGCGGACCCCGGCGCCCAGCCGGACGCGCAGGCCCCCGCGCAGACGCCCGCGCCGACCGCCCAGGCGCCGGCGGAGCCCCAGGCGCCGGCCCAGGCGCCGGTCGAGGTCCCCCCGGTCCAGGCGCCGGCCCAGCCTCCGGCCGACGCTCCCGCGGGCACTCCGGCCGACCCCCCGGCCGACCCCGCGGCGGGCGCCCCCGCGGACGGCTCCGGCTGGGGCGGCGGCTCGCAGGAGGGCTGAGGCCGCCGGGCCCGGCGCTGCGGTTGGGGGCGGGCCGGGACGGTGTTCGCGTGGGGGCGGTCGTGGTGGTCGGCCCTCGCCGCCGGGCGGCCCCGACGCGCCGACCGCGGGCACGCCGGCTCCGGCCCCGCCGCACGGCCACCACCTGATCGAGAAGACGGCCCGGTCCGACCGGGAGCGGGCGCCGGCGCGGTTCGACGCGGCGCGCGGCCGTCTGGTCGCCGACATCGCCGGGCGCGTGCGGGACGGGGTCTCCGCACCGGCGCCGGAGCGTGCCCCGCAGTACTGGCGCCATGTCGACAAGTCGCCCGCCGACCGGGCCGCCGTGCGGGGCGCTCGTTGACAAGCGTCCTCGTCGGGTCGATCCTAAGCAAGCGCTTAGTCAGCCCGTCCCGATCCCCCGCGAGGTGCCTCCGATGACCACCGCCGCTCCGCCCGGACTGGACCCGGGGAGGCTGCGCGCCCACCTGGACGCCGCGCTGCCCGCGCCCGTCGCCGGGCCGCTCACCGCCCGGCTGTTCGAGGGCGGCCGGTCGAACCTCACCTACCTGGTCGAGGACGGCGCCACCCGCTGGGTGCTGCGCCGCCCGCCGCTCGGCCACGTGCTGGCCACCGCGCACGACATGGGCCGCGAGTACCGGGTGCTCGGCGCCCTCGCCGGGACGGCCGTGCCGGTGCCCCGGCCGGTGCTGCTGGTCGAGGACACCGGGGTGATCGGCGCGCCGTTCTACCTGATGGAGTACGTGCCGGGCACCGCCCACCGGGACGCGGCGGCACTCGCCGCGCTCGGCGAGCAGCGGGTGCACGCGCTGGGCGTCCGCCTGGTGGAGACCCTGACCGCCCTGCACGCCCTCGACCCGGACGCGCTCGGCCTGGCCGGCTTCGGCCGCCCCGAGGGCTTCCTGGAGCGCCAACTGCGCCGCTGGGAGAAGCAGTTGGACGCCTCGCGGAGCCGCGAGGTGCCGGGCGCGGACGAGCTGCACCGCCGCCTCGCCACGACCCTGCCGTCCTCCCCCGCGCCCGCGCTGGTGCACGGCGACTACCGGTTGGACAACGTCCTGGTGGACGGCGCGGACCGGATCGCGGCCGTCCTGGACTGGGAGATGTCCACCGTCGGCGACCCGCTCACCGACCTCGGCCTGCTGGTGATGTACACCGAACTCGCCCGCCGCTTCGACGGGGCGCTCCCCGGCGTGGCCCTCGCCCCCGGCTTCCCGGCCACCGCCGAACTGGTCCGCCGCTACGCGGACGCCTCCGGCCGGGACGTCTCCGGCCTCGGCTGGTACGTCGCCTTCGCCTCCTTCAAGCTCGCGGTCGTCCTGGAGGGCATCCACTACCGCTACACCCGGGGCGGCACGGTCGGCGCCGGCTTCGACCGGGTCGGCGAACTCGTGCCGCTGTTCGTCGGGTTCGGCCTCGAATCGCTGGAGGGCTGACCGGATGGACTTCGCCCACGACGCCCGGACCGCCGGGCTCATCGCCGAACTCACCGCCTTCATGGACGAGTTCGTCTACCCCGCCGAGCCGGTGCTGGCCGCGCAGCTCGCCGACCCGGCCCGTGCGCCGTGGTCGGTCCCGCCGGTGATCGGCGAGTTGCGGACCGCCGCGAAGGCCCGCGGACTCTGGAACCTGTTCTTCGCGGACGAGCACGGCCTCCCCGGCGGGCCGGGCGCCGGACTGACCAACCTCCAGTACGCGCCGCTGGCCGAACTCACCGGCCGTTCCGTCCTGTTGGCCCCGCCCGCGCTCAACTGCGCGGCCCCCGACACCGGGAACATGGAACTGCTCGCCCAGTTCGGCTCCCCCGCCCAGCGCGAACGCTGGCTGCGGCCGCTGCTGGACGGCGAGATCCGTTCGGCGTTCGCGATGACCGAGCCGGACGTCGCCTCCTCGGACGCCACCAACATCACCACCCGGATCGAGCGCGACGGCGACGAGTACGTGGTCAACGGCCGCAAGTGGTACATCACCGGGGCGATGAACCCGGACTGCAAGGTCCTGATCGTGATGGGCAGGACCGACCCGGCCGCCGAACCCCGCCGCCAGCAGTCGATGGTCCTGGTCCCCCGCGACACCCCGGGCGTGCGGATCCTGCGCGGCATGCGGGTGTTCGGCTACCCGGACGACGACCACGGCGGCCACGCGGAGGTCCTGTTCGAGGACGTCCGGGTGCCCGCCGCGAACCTGATCGGCGCCGAGGGCGCGGGCTTCGCCATCGCCCAGGCCCGGCTCGGCCCCGGCCGGATCCACCACTGCATGCGGGCCCTCGGCATCGCCGAGCGCGCCCTCGAACTCACCTGCCGCCGGGTCGGCTCCCGGGTGGCGTTCGGCCGGCCGCTGGCCGAGCAGGGCGTGGTGCAGGACTGGATCGCCGAGGCCCGGGTCCGGATCGAGCAGGCCCGCCTGCTGGTGCTGAAGACCGCCTGGCTGATGGACACCGTCGGCAACCGCGGCGCGCACACCGAGATCCAGGCCATCAAGATCGCCGTTCCGTCCACCGTCGAGTGGATCCTCGACAAGGCCGTCCAGGCCCACGGCGCGGCCGGCGTCAGCCAGGACACCCCGCTCGCCCAGCTCTGGGCGGGCAACCGCACCCTGCGCCTGGCCGACGGCCCGGACGAGGTCCACAAGCGCTCGCTGGCCCGCCGCGAGCTGCGCAAGTACCGCTGAGGGCGCTCAGAGGCCGCCGCCGAGGGTGACGCCGCCGTCGACGACCAGGGTCTGGCCGGTGATCCAGGCGGCGTCCTGGGAGAGCAGGAAGCAGGCGGCGCCGGCCACGTCCTCGGGGAGGCCGAGGCGGCCGAGGGGGTAGGCGCGGGCGACCTTCTCCTCGCGGCCCTCGTAGAGCGCCTCGGCGAACTTGGTCTTGACGACGGCGGGCGCCACCGCGTTGACCCGGACGCCGGGCCCGAGTTCGGAGGCGAGCTCCATGGTGAGGCGGATCAGCGCGGCCTTGGAGACCCCGTACATGCCGATGCCGTTGGAGGCCCGGATGCCCGCGATGGAGGCGACGTTGACGACGGCGCCGCCGTGCTCGGCCATCCAGGCGGCGTGGGCGCGGCGGGTCCAGGCCAGCGGGGCGAGCACGTTGACGGCGAGGATCTTCGCGGCGGCGGCCGGGTCGGTGTCCAGCAGCGGGCCGTAGACGGGGTTGATGCCGGTGTTGTTGACCAGCAGGTCGAGGCGGCCGTACGCGTCCAGGACGCGGGCGACGGCCTCGTCCTGGTGCGCCGGGTCGTCGGACTTGCCGGGGACGGCGATCGCGTGCCCGGGCCCGCCGAGGGCCGCGACGGCCTCGTCCAGGGTCTCCTTCGTGCGCGCGGTGAGGCAGACCCTCGCCCCGCGCCGGACCAGCTCGCGGGCGATGCCGAAGCCGATGCCCCGGCTCGCGCCGGTGACCACGGCCACCTTTCCCTCGAACGACACTGCCATCGCCGTACCTCGCCCCTCTTCGAACCCGATGTGACTAAGCGCTTGCTTAGCATCTTTGCGCCGGGCGACACTGTCAACCACCCGGCCCCGCCGGGCCGTCTGGGAGGATGATCCCCATGACCGACCCAGCGACCGCCGCACTCTGGCCCGGGGGCGGGGAGCGCGCCGAGGCCGCCCGGCGGCTGCTGCTGGCCGCCGTGGACTCCTTCGCCCGCCGCGGCTACCACGCCACCACCACCCGGGACATCGCCACCGCCGCCGGGATGAGCCCGGCCGCGCTGTACATCCACTACCCGTCGAAGGCGGCGCTGCTCGCCGAGATCTCCCGCACCGGCCACCGGGCCACCCTGGAGCTGGTGGAGCGGGCCGAGGCGGCCGGCGCCGACCCGGTGGAGCGGATGCGCGCCCTCGCCGAGTCGTTCACCGCCTGGCACGCGCGCGGCCACACCGTCGGCCGGATCGTCAACCACGAGCTGCACGCGCTGCCGGAGGAGGACTTCGCGGCCGTCGCCGAGCTGCGGATCCGGATCGAGGAGGCGGTGCTCCGGATCATCGCGGACGGGGTCGCCCGGGACCTGTTCCGCGTCCCGGACCAGCGCACGGCGGCCCGCGCGGTCACCTCGCTCGGCATCGACGTCTCGCGCTGGTACACCGAGCGCAGTAGCGAGACGCCGGAGGAGCTGGGGCGCCGGTACGGGCAGCTGGTGCTGCGGATGCTGGGCGCGCCGGACGAGCGGGTCGGCGACTGACCCGGCCCGCCCACTGGACCTCCAGCCCCCTTCCTGATTAGGTTAGCCTTACCTAAGCATGAAGGAGGCTCCTGGTGCTGCCCCAGCCCGCCCGCCGCCCGTCCGCCGCCGAACGCGCCCGCACCCTGCTGGAGTTCGCCTCCTCCGCGGTCCTGGACGTCCGCGGCGCCGACCTCGCCGCCCGCCCCGGCCTGCCCCCGCAGGTCGCCTGCGCGCCGCGACCGGACGGGACGGTGGCGGTCCTGGTCGGCCGCGAGTCCGCGCTCCACCGGATCACCGCGCTCGCCCGCGGCCCGCTCGCCGCCGAGCTCGACTGCGTGGACGTCGCCCCCGTCGCCGTCCCGCACCGCGTCCGCGGCCGGCTCCGGATCCGCGGCCTGCTCTCCCGCTCCCCCGCCGAGCGCCCCGCCGCGCTCTTCCCCCACCACCACGGCCACGACGGCGTCCTGCTCCGACTGGCACCCGAGCACCTCGCGCTGGACGACCTGTGGGGCTCCGAGTGCTGCGTCGACCCGGACGAGGTGGCCGCCGCGAGCGCCGACCCGGTCGCCGCGGAGGAGGCCGGCCTGCTCCAGCACCTGGCCACCGCCCACGCCGAACAGCTCCTGCTGCTCGGCGCGAGCGCCCTGGACCGCCCCGCCGGCCCGCCCCGCGGCTGGCCCGCCGACGAGCACCCGCACGAGGTCCGCCCGGTCGCCCTCGACCGCCACGGCCTGCGCGTGCGCCTGCTCGGCCCGCGCGGCGTGCTGGACGCCCGCTTCGACTTCCACCGCCCGATCGGCCACCCCGAGGAGCTGCCCGAGGCGATGCACCGGCTGTTCCTGCCGACCCTCACCCGCTGACCGCGCCGCACGCGCGAGGGCCGCGCGGCGGGTGCCGCGCGGCCCTCGTACCGCTCCGGGGTCCGGACCGGGCGCTCAGGACTCCCCGGCGCGGCGCCGGGTGGCCACCAGCGCGCCCGCGCCGAGCGCGACCGCGGCGGCGCCACCGACCGCGAGCGAGCCCAGCGGGGTGTCCACGCCGGTGGCGGCCAGCTGCCCGGCGGTGCCGCCCACGGCGGTCGTGGCCGTCGTGGCCGTCGTGGTGCCGGTGGTCGTGGCCGTGGTCAGCCCGGCCTGGGTGGCACCGGGCTGCTCGGCCTGCCCGCCCTGCCCGCCCTTCCCGGCGCCGTCCTGCGCGGCCTGCGCGGCCTTCGCGGCCTCCACGGCCGCCTTGTCCCGGGCCTGGGCCTCCTTGAGGCCGGTGCTCAGGAACGCGCGCAGCTCCTCCAGCGTGGCGCTGGTGAGCAGCACGTTCACGGCCTTCCGGACCTCGGGGCCGCCGGCCGCCATCGCCTGGGTGACCTGGATCTGGTAGTCGTCCATGAGGGCGACGGGCGCCTGCTTCAGGAACGCGGCGATCGTCGCGGGGTCGTCGCTCCTCAGCGCCGCGAGAGCCTTGGCCCGCAGCCCGGCGCTGAGCAGTGGGTCGGAGAGGAACTGTGCGAGCTTGACGCGGTTGTCCTCGGCGATCAGCGTCGGGACGGTGACGTTCAGGAAGTGCTCGATGGCCTGCGGGGTGCCGTCGTCGAGCGCCACCTGGGCCGCCTGCCAGATCGGCGTGCCCCGCCCGGCCTCGCTCATGGTCCGGACGGTCCGGATCTTGTTGTCGGTGGCGACGACCCCGCGCAGTTCGACGTCCAGGAAGTGCCGGATCTGCTCGGCGGTCCCGCCCTCGGCCTCCCGCACGGCCTCGTAGTAGTAGGTGTAGTGGCCCGGCTCGGCGAGCAGCGCCGCCAGGCGGGCCCGCAGCGCGGCCTCGTCCGGCGCCGGGGCGGCGGGGGTCTCGGCCGGGGGCTGCTCGGCGTCCGGGGCGGCGTCGGCGGCGGGGGTGTCCGGGGCGGACTGGCCGGTCGGGGTGGGCGGGGCGGTCTCGGCCATCGCCTGTGCGGTGCCGAAGACGGTGGGTGCGGAGACGGCCGCGACGAAGACGGCGGCGGCTATCGACCGACGGATGCTCAAGGATCCCCCAGGGGAAGGTGGTACGCGCGGGAGCCGCCGCCGTGGTCGGGCGTTCACACAGCGGCGGACGCGAGGGATCGTACCGGAACCTTCCACACCGTCATAACGGATTCTTTTCAGGCCCTTTGCCCGGCGAACGTCCGCTCCGGGCGGATCAGATCGCGGGCCCCAGCACGGAGAAGTGCCCGCCCTCCGCGTCGGCGAGGCGGGCGACGCGGCCGTAGGGGGAGTCGGCGGGGCCGTCGAGGACGCGGCCGCCGAGGCGGACGGCGTGCCGGGCGGCGGTGTCGGTGTCGGTCACGGTGAAGAAGACCTCCCAGTGCGGGGCGAGGTCCTTCGCGGCGCGCAGCGCGGCGACGCTGTGGTCCTCGGAGCGCAGGACGACGCGCTCGTGCTCGTAGCGGACCTCGAACCGGGCCGGGTCGCGGTCGTCCCAGCGGAAGACCTCGCCGTAGAAGAGGGCGGCGGCGAACGGGTCGGAGGTGCGCAGTTCGATCCAGGCGGGGGCGCCGGGGGCGGTGGGGCGGGGGGTGGCGGCGGGGCCGTCGCCCTGGGCGTCGCCCTCCCAGATGCCGAAGGTCGCGCCGAAGGGGTCGGCGGCGAGGGCGACCCGGCCGGCGTCGAAGGCGAGCGGGCCGACGGCGAGGGTGCCGCCGCGTTCGCGGACGCCGTCGGCGGCGCGGTCGGCGCTCTCGATGCCGAAGTAGGTGGTCCAGGCGACGGGGCGCTCCCAGTCGGTGGCGAGTTCGCTGAGTCCGGCGACCTCGACGCCGTCGACGACGGCGCGCAGGTAGCGGCCCCAGCGGTCCGGGCCGGGGACGAACTCCCAGCCGAGCAGCGGACCGTAGAAGTCCTGGGCGGCCGCGAGGCTGCGCGCGGTCAGGCCGACCCAGCACGGCACCGCGGGCACGCAGCGCACCGTGGCCGTTCGCTCCAGCATCCGCGGGCTCCCTTCGACGCTCGGCCGGCCGGGGCGGCCGGACCCGCCCCAGCCTAGGCCGCCGTCCGGCCCGACCCCGGCACCGCCTCGCGGGCGAATCGCACCCGGAGCGGGCGGGCGACCGGCGCGGTTCCCCCGGTCGGACGCGTGGCGGTGCCATGGTCGGGCAGGAGGGCGGACAAGGGGACGCCGTTGCGGAAGGACGTGGACATGGACACCGGGATCGTGATCGTCGGGGCGGGCCTGGCCGGGGCGAAGGCCGCCGAGGCGCTGCGCGCGGAGGGCTACCGGGGGCCGGTCACCCTGGTCGGCGACGAGGCCGAACGGCCCTACGAGCGGCCGCCGTTGTCCAAGGGGTACCTGCTGGGCAAGGAGGAGAAGGAAAAGGTCTACGTCCACCCGGCCGACTGGTACGAGCAGCACGAGGTGGAGCTGCGGACGGGCGCGGCGGCCACCTCGGTCGACCCGGGCGGGCACACCGTGACGCTGGCGGACGGGGAGCGGCTGCCGTTCTCGAAGCTGCTGCTGGCGACGGGTTCGGCGCCGCGCGCGCTGCCGGTGCCGGGCGGCGACGGCGACTTCGTGCGGACGCTGCGGCGGCTCGGCGACAGCGAGGGGCTGCGGGCGGCGTTCCGTCCCGGCGCCCGGGTGGTGATCGTCGGCGCGGGCTGGATCGGCCTGGAGGCGGCGGCCGCGGCCCGCACCGCCGGGGCGGAGGTGACGGTGCTGGAGGCGGCCGAGCTGCCGCTGCTGCGGGTGCTGGGCCGGGAGGCCGCGCAGGTCTTCGCCGACCTGCACCGGGCGCACGGCGTCGACCTGCGGTTCGGCGTCCGGGTCGAGGAGCTGCGGGCGGACGGGGTGCGGCTGGGCGACGGGAGCACCGTCCCGGCCGACGTGCTGCTGGTGGGCGTCGGGATCAGCCCGAACACGGCGCTGGCCGAGGCGGCGGGCCTGACCGTGGAGAACGGGGTGCGCACCGACCAGCACCTGGCCACCTCGCACCCGGACGTGTTCGCGACGGGCGACGTGGCGAACGCCTTCCACCCGCTGTTCGGCAAGCCGGTCCGGGTCGAGCACTGGGCGAACGCGCTGAACCAGCCGGCCGTGGCGGCCGCCTCGATGCTCGGCAAGGCGGCCGTGTACGACCGCGTCCCGTACTTCTTCACCGACCAGTACGACCTGGGGATGGAGTACACGGGCTACGCGGAGCCCGGCGGCTACGACCGGGTGGTGTTCCGGGGCGACGTCGCCGGGCGGGAGTTCGTCGCGTTCTGGCTGGCCGGCGGGAAGGTGCTGGCGGGCATGAACGTGAACGTCTGGGACGTCACCGACCCGATCCGCGAACTGGTCCGCTCCGGGCGGGCGGTGGACGCGGAGCGGCTGGCCGACCCGGCGGTGCCGCTCGACGAGGTGTGACCCCGCCGGGGGCCGCGGCCCGGGTCAGGTCACGTCGCGCCACATCAGCGGGGCCATCGGGTCGCCGGTGGGCCGGGTCACCTCGTCGTGGGCCTTGCCGAGCAGCTGCATGGCGAGGTCGTTGAGCGCGCGGGCCCCGGCCACCTCCTCGCCGACCCGCAGCTGCGGGCTGTCGTCGCGGTGCCGGGTGGAGCTGCCGTGCCCGCGCAGCTCGGTGCCGTCGGAGAGGCGGACCAGGGCGGCGGCCCTGGTCCGGTCGCCGTCCTCCTGGAACTCCATCTCGATGTGCCATCCGACCAGCGTCCTCATCATGGCCGCCACCTCCCGGGTGCGTGCGGGGCGTTCGGACCGGTCCTTCCAGGGTGCCCCGGAGCGGCCGGGGCGGCCATGCGGGGCCGGGGCCGGGGTCGAGGACCGGGTCAGCGGCGGTCGGGGCCGGACCGCTCGGGGTCGGTCGGCGGTCCGCCGGCGGGTTCGTCCGTCTCCGCGCAGGCTTCGCGGCCGGTCCCGGTGTGCACCACGCGCACCGGCCGGTGGGGGTCGTCCTGGTGGAGGACCCGCTGCGGTCGGCCGCAGCGCGGGCAGAGCAGGGGGAAGTCGTTCATCGCCGCTGTCCACGCGCCCCGCGGCGGGCGGCGCCCGGGCCCGCGTGGCCTCCTCACCCCTCCAGTGTGCCGCGCCGGCCCGCCGGACCGGGTTCGACCGGTCCGCCCGGGGGTACGTACGGCGCGGCCGGGGTGTGCACCGCTCGCGGCCACCGGAATAGTTCCGCTGGTGACGGGGTTGTGCCGGGCGAAGGGCCCGGACCGCGGGGCCAGGTACGCGAGAGGCAGGTGGCGATGATGAGCACGGTGGAACTGACCAAGGACAACTTCGACGAGGTGGTCCAGGGCGAGGACAACAAGGAGTTCGTCCTGATCGACTTCTGGGCGGCCTGGTGCGGCCCGTGCCGCCAGTTCGCCCCGGTCTTCGAGCGGGCGTCGGACAAGCACCCGGACATCACCTTCGCGAAGGTCGACACCGAGGCCCAGCAGGAGCTGGCCGCGGCGTTCGACATCCGGTCGATTCCGACCCTGGCGATCATCCGCGAGGGCGTCCTCGTCTTCGCCCAGCCCGGCGCCCTTCCCGAGGCCTCCCTGGAGGACCTGATCGGCCAGGCCCGGAAGCTCGACATGGCCGAGGTCCACGCCGGCGTGGCCGCCCAGAAGGCCACCCAGAACTGACCGCACCACCCCGCGCGGAAGGGGCGCCCGGCTCACCCCGGGCGCCCCTTCCGCGTGCCCGGCCCCCGCGCGCCCGCGACGGACGGCGGCCCGCCCGCTCCGGACGTGCGGAAGGCCCGCCGCGCGGGCGGGCCTCCGGTGGGCGGAGCGGGGCGGGGCTCAGGCGAGGGCGGCGGTCATCTCCCACTGGAGGAGTTCGGCGCCCTCCGGGCCGGCGGTGACGCGCTGGCCCTCGGCGCCGGTGATCCGCAGGGCGTCGCCCTGCCGGAGCAGGCCGGCGCCCTCGACGGCGGCCTCGCCGCGGGCGGCGTAGAGGTGGACGAACGGGGCGGTGGCGAGTTCGAGGGTCTCGTCGGGGCGCAGGCGGGCGACGTGCAGGGCGGCGTGCTTCTGCCGGATGCCGATCGCGCGCTGGTCGGCGTGCTTGCCCATGCCGGACGCGAGGGTGGTCCAACCGCCGCGGGCGAGCTGGTCGTTGATGTCGAGCTGCTCGTAGCCGGGGACGATGCCGGCGGTGTCGGGGATGGTCCACATCTGGACGAAGTGGACCGGGTCCCGGTGGGCGGGCTCGCCGGTGAGCGTCCAGGAGTCGTTCTTCTCGCTGTGCAGGATGCCGGTGCCGGCGCTCATCCGCTGGGCGAGGCCGGGGTAGACGACGCCGTTGTGGCCCTCGGAGTCCTGGTGGACCAGGCCGCCGTCGAGCACCCAGGTGATGATCTCCATGTCCCGGTGCGGGTGGGTGTCGAAGCCGGTGCCGGGGGCGACGGTGTCGTCGTTGGAGACCAGCAGCAGGCCGAAGTGGGTGTTGGCCGGGTCCCAGTGGTGCGAGAAGGAGAAGGAGTGCTTGGAGTCCAGCCAGCCGGCCCGGGTGTGGAAGCGCTCCTCGGCGCGGCGCAGGTCGATCGTGGATGCCATCGGGTCCTCCTCCGTCGGGGGCGGGACGCCCACCAGGTTGTTGAATGGTAAACCACTTGCGGGAGGCCGACATTCCCGGGCCGCGCCGCCCGCGTCGGCGGGTGGTTGTCAGTGGCGTGGGTCACACTGCTGCGAGACCTCGAACGACCGAGCCGGGTGGGCCAGGATGAACGACGAGCGGGACGACGTGCGGGACGACCGGGGCGGCCTGCTGGCCGTCGGCACCAAGAAGGGCCTGTTCCTGGGCCGCAGCCCGGACCGCGAGAAGTGGGAGTTCAGCGGCCCGCACTTCGCGATGAACGGGATCTACGCGGTCGGCATCGACCGCCGCGGCGGCCGGACCCGGCTGCTGGTCGGGGCGGACAGCAGCCACTGGGGGCCGACCGTGGCCTGGTCGGACGACCTGGGCGCGAGCTGGCAGCAGCCGGCGCGGCCCGCGCTGCGCTTCCCGGAGCGGACGGGCGCCTCGCTGGAGCGGGTGTGGCAGCTGCAGCCGGCCGGCGAGGAGGCACCGGGGGTGGTGTACGCGGGCACCGAGCCGGCCGCGCTGTTCCGCTCCGTCGACGGCGGCGAGAGCTTCGAGCTGGTCGACGCGCTCCGGGACCACCCGCAGCGCGAGCACTGGGGCGCGGGCTACGGCGGCCAGGGCCTGCACACGGTGATCACCGACCCGCGCGACCCGGCGGCGCTGCTGGTCGCGGTCTCCTCCGGCGGCGCCTACCGGAGCGCCGACGGCGGCGCGAGCTGGGCGCCGTCCAACACCGGCCTGCGCACCGACTTCCTGCCCGAGCGGTTCCCCGAGTTCGGCCAGTGCGTGCACAAGATCGCCCGGGACGCGGGCGACCCGGACCGCCTCTACCTGCAGAACCACGGCGGGGTCTACCGCAGCGACGACGCCGGGCGGTCCTGGCGGCCGATCGCCGACGGCCTGCCCGCCGACTTCGGCTTCGGCGTCGCCGCGCACCCGCACGACCCGGGCACCGCGTACCTGTTCCCGCTGGAGGCGGACGTCTCCCGGCTGCCGGTCGACCGCCGCTGCCGGGTCTTCCGGACCACCGACGCGGGCGGCAGCTGGCAGCCGCTGAGCACCGGTCTGCCCGCCGAGGAGCACTACGGCGTGGTGCTGCGCGACGCCCTGTGCACCGACGACGGCGATCCGGCGGGCGTCTACTTCGGCAACCGCAACGGCGAGGTCTACGGCTCCCCGGACGGCGGCGAGCACTGGTCACTGCTCACCTCCCACCTGCCGGACGTGCTGTGCGTCCGGGCGGCGGTGCTCTGACCGGCCGCCCGGCGGGGCTCAGGAGTCGGCGGCGCGCAGCCGGTCGCTGACCGCACCCAGGCTGTCGGCGAGGGCGGCGAGCTGGGCCGGGGTGAGGACGTCGATCAGGGCCTCGCGGACGGCGGCGACGTGGCCGGGGGCGGCCGCGCGCAGCGTCCGCCAGCCCTGGTCGGTGAGTTCGGCGAAGACGCCGCGCACGTCGCTCGGACAGGAGCGGCGGGCGACCAGGCCGGCCTTCTCCAGCTGGGTGACCTGGTAGGTGAGGCCGCTCTTGGAGGTGATCAGGCGGTCGGCCAGGTCGGTCATCCGGAGCGAGCCGCCGGGGGCGGCGGAGAGCTGCACCAGGATCTCGTACTGGGTGTGGGAGAGGCCCGCGTCCTCCTTGAGCTGGCGTTCGAGGCGGCGGGCGACCAGGTTGGTGGCGGCGACGAACCCGCGCCAGGCGGCCATCTCGGTCTCGTCGAGCCAGCGGGGTTCGTCCATGCCCCGCAGTCTACTCCGGTTGTTCAAATTCGAACTCGGGTGTACCTTCGGAGGCGCAAGGTTCAAATTTGAACTACGTGCCGACAGCAGGAGGACGGACCCATGAGCACCCCTACCACCGAGCGCATGCCCGCCCTCTACCTCTCGCACGGCGCGCCCCCGCTCGCCGACGACCCGGTCTGGCCGGGCCAGCTCGCCGCCTGGTCCGCCGACCTGCCCCGCCCGAAGGCGATCCTGATGGTCTCCGCGCACTGGGAGGAGGCCCCGCTGGCGATCGGCGCGGTCGACACCGTCCCGCTGGTGTACGACTTCTGGGGCTTCCCCGAGCACTACTACCGGGTGCGGTACGCCGCCCCCGGCGCCCCCGAGCTCGCCGCCTCCGTCCGCAAGCTGCTGAACGCCCCCGGCACCCCCGTCCAGGACGTGCCGGACCGCGGCCTCGACCACGGCGCGTACGTCCCGCTGGTCGAGATGTACCCCGACGCGGACATCCCCGTCCTGCAGGTCTCGCTGCCCACCCTCGACCCGCGCGAGCTGATGGAGATCGGCCGCAAGCTCGCCCCGCTGCGCGATGAGGGCGTGCTGATCGTCGGCTCCGGCTTCTTCACCCACAACCTGCGCGCCCTCTCCCCCGACGGCCGGATCACCTCCGTGATGGCCGAGTTCGACGACTGGGGCCGCCGCGCCCTGGAGGCCCGCGACCTCGACGCCCTCCTCGACTTCGAGCACAAGGCCCCCGCCGGCCGCCTCGCCCACCCCCGCACCGAGCACTTCGCCCCGCTCTTCGTCACCCTCGGCGCCGGCGAGGCCGACCTCGGCGAACAGCGCAGCGTCATCGACGGCTTCTGGATGGGCCTCGCCAAGCGCTCGATCCAGCTCGGCTGACCCCGGCCCCGGCCCCCGTCCGCCGTCTGCCACCCGGTGTGTTCGACAGCATGGGGGCGGGTGGGCCGGGGGGCGTTCAGGGGCCGCAGGTGAAGCGTTCGCCGTGGTGGGCGGGGTGTTCGAGCTCGTCGACCAGGACGGCCGCGAAGTCCGGCAGGGAGAGGGCGGAGAGGCCGTCCGGGGTCATGACCAGGGTGTCGGTGGCGAGGCGGTAGGTGCCGGTGCGCTCGCCGGGGACCAGGTTCCGCGGCGGGCTGAGCACCGTCCAGTCGAGGTCGCGGACGGTGCGCAGGTAGTCCAGCGCCCGGCCGTGCGCGCGCATCAGCTCGAACTGGCGGGGCGGCACCGACGGTTCGTCCCACAGCGGGGTGCCGGACGCGGTGGTCAGGCCGCCCGCGCTGCCCACCACCAGCAGGCGCGGGGCCGCGTCCGCGAGTCTGCGCAGCCCCGCGACCAGCGCGTGCGCGGCGGGCTCCACCAGCCGCCCCCGCCCCGGCCCGTCCCCGCCGCCGACCGCGCTCACCACCGCCTGCCGCCCCTCCGCGACCCGCGCCACGTCCGCCGGGTCCAGCACGTCACCGCGCTCCACGTCGATCGCCAGCCCCTGGTACTCCGCCGGCCGCCGCACCACCGCCGTCACCCGGTGCCCCCGCGCGATCGCCTCGGTCACCACGCACCGCCCGATCGCCCCGTTCGCCCCGATCACCGCGATCCGCATGCCCGACCAGCCTCGCTCTCCGCGCCACGACCCCGACGTGCCATCAGACCACGGGCGCGCCGCGGGACGCGGGAGGCGGCGGGCCCGCCGCTCGGGGCCGGGCGTCGGTGACCCCGGGGAGGCGGGTTCTCGGGGCTCCCGGCCGGAGTTCCGGTGCGCGGGCGTCCCGCCGGGGTAGGGGGCGGGCGACGACGGCAACGGAAGGGGGCCCGGATGGACGGGCTGGTCGCGGACCTACTCGCCGAAGGAGCGGAACTCGACGCGCTGGTGGCCGACGCGGGGCCGGCCGGCTTCGCGCGGGCGACCCCGGCGGTCGGCTGGACGGTGGCGCACCAGATCGCGCACCTGGCCTGGACGGACCGCTGGACGCTGCTCGCCGCCCGCGACCCGGACGGGTTCGCCCGGGCCCTGGAGCGGGCGTTCACGGCCGGGCCCGACGCGGTGGACCGGGGTGCGGCGGAGGGCGCCGGGGAGGACCCGGCGGCGCTGCTGGCCCGCTGGCGGGCGGGTCGGGCGGAGGTCGCGGCGGCGCTGGCGGCGGTGCCGCCCGAGGTGCGGCTGCCGTGGTTCGGACCGCCGATGAAGGCCCGGTCGATGCTGACCGCCCGCCTGATGGAGACCTGGGCGCACGGCCAGGACGTCGCGGACGCGCTCGGTGCCACCCGCACCCCGACCGCCCGCCTGCGGCACGTCGCGCACCTGGGCGTGCGGACCGTCGGCTTCGCCTTCGCCGCCCACGGCCGTCCCGTCCCGGACGCCCCGATCAGGTTCGAACTGCTCTCCCCCGACGGCGAGTCGTGGCACTGGGGCGCGGCCGACGCCACCGACCGGGTGAGCGGCCCGGCCCTGGACTTCTGCCTGCTGGTCACCCGGCGCCGCCACCCCGACGACCTCGCCCTGACCGTCACCGGCCCGACCGCCCACGCCTGGCTCCCGCTCGCCCAGGCCTTCGCCGGCCCGCCCGGCCCCGGCCCGGCCCGGCTGCGGGGCTGAGCGGGCCGCTACCGGCCGACGGTGGCGGCCAGTTCGGTCCGGGCCGCCGCCACCCGGCGCCGGACACCCCGGGCGCCGGGGGCCCCGGTCAGCTCCTCGGCCTCCCGGAGGATCCCGGCCGCGTCGTCCGGGCGGCCCTGCTGGGCGGCGAGGTGGGCCGGGCCGATCAGGTGGGCGGCCACGCCGGGGAGGAAGCCGAGCTCGCGGCGCAGCCGGGTCGACTCCTCCACCTGGGCGCGGGCCTCCTCCAGCCGGCCGGCCGCGTGGGCGGCGATGCCGAGGTGGCGGCGGGCGTAGGAGACGGTCAGCCGGTCGTCGGCCCGCCGTTCCAGGAAGCGGGCGTGCAGGCTCCGGCCGCGCGCCGGCGCGAGGTCCGCCTCCACCGCGTCGAGGTCGCGGTCGGCGGCTGACAGGGCGTCGGAATCTCCATCGAACACCGCCTGCTCGTAGTGGAGTTGGGCCTTGGCGGCGTGCGGGTCCGTGGTCATCCGGCGGTGCCGGCAACCGTGCGCGAACGGCTGCCGCGCGGTGCGGCGCACCGGGGATCGTGCGGTATTTGTCCTAGATTGCCCGACCATGGGAGAAACTCACGGCATCAGTCGCCGGTCGGTGCTCAGGACGGTCGCCACCGCCGGCCTCGTCTCGGTGGCGGGCACCGGAGCGGCAGTGGGCGGCGGAACGGTGGCGGCGGCTTCCGGCGGGCCGGTCTTCCCGCAGCCCGTGACCGTGCGGCGCCGGCCGGCGGTGGGGCGGGTGCCGTCGGTGCTGGAGCAGGTGCTGGACGTCCGGTACGCGGAGGTCGCGGTGCCGGGCCACGGCCGGGTCACCGTCCGGGCCTACAACGGCGCGCTGCCGGGGCCGACGCTGCGGGTCCGGGCCGGGGACACCCTGCTGCTCACCCACGTCAACGGCCTGCCGCCGAACCCCGACCGGGGCCACGGCGACCGTGGCGTCCACGCCTCCCGGGTGCCGCACCGTCCCAACAGCTTCAACCTGCACGCCCACGGGATGCACGTCTCCCCGTCCGGCCTCGCCGACAACGTGCTGCGCGAGTTCGCCCCGCGCGCCGCGCCCGGCGACCCGGAGCCGCGCTACCGCACGGTGCTGCACGTCCCGGCCGACCACCCGGCCGGGACGTACTGGTACCACCCGCACCTGCACGGTTCGACCGCCGAGCAGCTGGCCGGGGGCCTGGCGGGGGTGATCGTGGTGGAGGGGGACGTCGACGAGGTGCCGGAGGTGCGGGCCGCGGCGGACGTGGTGGTGTGCGTCAACGAGCTCAAGCTGCGGGACGGCCGGGTGCCGCCGTTCGACGCCGGGGGCTGGCTGACCGGGGTGCCGTCGGTGTTCACCGTGAACGGCGCGGTCAACCCGGTGCTGCCGCTGCGGCCGGGCGAGGTGCAGCGCTGGCGCCTGGTCGGGGCGACGGCGTTCACCGCGCTCACCCTCCGGCTCACCGGCCCGGACGGGCCGTCGACGGTGCACCGGATCGCCCAGGACGGCATCACGCTGCCCGCGCCCGTCCCCGCGCAGGTGCTGCCGCTGGCGATGGGCAACCGGATCGACCTGCTGGTCCGCGGCGGGGCCCCCGGCCGGTACGAGCTACGGGCCGACCGGGTGCCGGAGCCGCTGCTGACCGTCGAGGTGGCGGGCCCCCCGCACGACCCGCCGATGGCCCTGCCGCGCACCCTCCCGCCCGGCCGGCCGTTCCTCGACGAACGGGACGTCACCGGCCCCGACCGGGAGGTGCTCTTCCACGTCGACCCCGGCGTCTTCCCGCCGCCCTTCCCGGACGCCTTCCGGGTCCTGGGCACCCACCCCACCCCGGCCGCGCACCCCGACGGCGACCTCCACCACGACCCGGCGTACGGCCTGTACGACCCCGACCACGTCAACCACGTCCTCCCGCTGGGCCGCACCGAACGCTGGACGGTCCGCACCGGCGAGACCTCCCCCGGCTTCAACCACCCCTTCCACCTGCACACCAACCCCTTCCTGGTCACCCACCGCAACGGCCGCCGCCTCGACCCCCCGGTCTGGCACGACACCGTCGGCCTGGCCGGCGGCACGCCCGGCGACTCGGTCACCTTCCTGGTCCGCTACGAGGACTTCACCGGCCGCGCCATCGCCCACTGCCACCACCTGCACCACGAGGACCTCGGCATGATGCAGAACGTGCGCTACGTCGCCCCCTGAACCGGGGCCGATCCCCGCCGTGGCCGCCGGGCCCCTGCGGAAGCCCCCTCGTGCAGGGGGCTTCCGGCTGTTCCGGGCCGGTGCGCGGGTCCGGGTCAGCGGACGACGTCGAACACGTTCTTCTGCAGGCCGTTGGCGTAGGCCTCGTGCTCGACCAGCTTCAACTTCTGGGCGTCCTTGTCCGAGGTGCTGAACAGGCGCTTGCCGGCGCCGAGCAGCAGCGGGAAGACCAGCAGGTGGTAGCGGTCGATCAGTCCGGCGTCCGAGAGCGCCTGGTTCAGGGAGGCGCTGCCGTGGACGATGATCGGGCCGCCTTCGGTCTCCTTCAGCGCGGCGACCTCGTCGAGCGAGCGCAGGATCGTGGTCTCGCCCCAGTTGGTCACCAGGTCGTCGTCGGTGAGGGTGGTGGAGACGACGTACTTCGGCATCTCCTTGTAGTCGGCGAAGTCCGCCATGTCCGGCCACACCGGGCTGAACGCCTGGTAGCTGGTCCGGCCCAGCAGCATCGCCGTGGCTTCCCGCTGCTCGCGGCCCTTGATGTCGAACGCCTCGGGGAGGAAGTCGACGTGCTTGAAGGTCCAGCCGGAGTTGCGGTAGCCGGGCTCGCCGCCCGGGGCCTCCACGACGCCGTCGAGCGAGATGAAGGCCGTGCTGATCAGGGTGCGCATCTGTGGTTCCTGGTGTCTCGTGTCCTGCTTCCGGTGGTCGGATCGGTGGACGCCGCAGCCCGCGTTCGGCTGTGGCACACCATCCATGACCTACTGACGAACGATCATGAAGGAACTCATCGGTCCGCGCCCGGGTTTTCCGCGATCCTCGCGCGCTCGGTGATCGGCGGACCCGGTGCCGCGTCGGCGTGCCGATCCGGACACCGGGTTCGGCCTCACGGCTTCAGCGGGCGATCTCCTCGGCCCAGTCCGCCAGTCGGGCGAAGTGCTCCGGTCGCAGCCCGTACCGGCGGTCGATCTTCAGGGTGAGCGCCCGGCCCGGGTGGTTGGCGGCGATCCACTCGGTGTCCCGGGGTCCGATCTCGTCGTCCACCCAGGCGAAGGGCTGCTGGTCGGCCCAGCAGACCAGCTGCCGGGTCTTCCAGTGCAGCCCGTCCGGGTCCTCGTGGTTCATCGACTCCCAGTTCACGTAGGGGAGTTCGGGCAGGCCGAGGAGCGGCGCCAGGTGCTCGTCGGCCTCGTGCCGCCAGGCGGTCGCCCACACCAGGTCGTACGGCAGGGCGAGGAGCGACGGCCCGTGGGTGGGGTTGAGCCAGACCCGCAGCGGCTTCGGATCGGTCACGCCCTTGTCGAGCTGCCGCTGCCTCCACGTCTGCGAGGGCACCCGGTGGGTCCGGTAGCCGCGGGGGCGCAGGAAGCGGTCGAACGGGACTATCGGCCCGTCGACGTCCAGCATCAGCAGCGGACGGTGTGCCATGAACATCCCCCCAGTCGGTCGCTGCCGGATTCTCTCCCACTCCCGGCCCGCGCGGCCACCGCCCCGCACTCGGAACGGGCGGACGGACGGAGGGCTGAGCACCACGGACCACCCGGCCCGCACCGTCCCCGTCCGCCGGTCAGGAACGGCTCGGGTCCGCACCCACGCGAGGGGGCGTCACCGGGGTCGCCTGATCCGCCTCGACGGCCCTGGCGGCCTCGACCGCCTCCCGGAAGGTGACGACCGCCTCGCCGTTCTCCCGCGCCCAGGCGGTGAGCATCCTGATGGGCTCCTCCAGGGTTCGCCCGAGATCGGTCAGGCCGTACTCCACGCGCGGCGGCGCCTCGGCGTACGCGTGCCGCTCGACGAGCCCGTTGGCCTGGAGCCGGCGCAGCGTCTGGGTCAGCACCTTGCGCGAGATGCCACCGCTCAGCTCGACCAACTCGCCGTGGCGCAACGGGCCGTCGGTCAGGGCGAAGAGCGTGACCATGGACCACTTGCTGGCGATGATCTCCATGGCCAGCAGGGCCGGACAGTCGGCGAGGAAGACGGTTCCGGGTCGCAGGCTCATGCCCCGAAGGTTACCTGGAGGTTCCTGACGGCCGCCTATCGTCGTCGAGGTGCGCACGCTCCCTTATCCGCATCTCGGACGATTGAGGTTCCAGCCATGTTCGTCTCCCTCGCCGTCGTGACCGTGCTCATGTCGGTGCTTCTCCTGGTGTCGGCCGGGGCCAAGTCCCTGCGGACGCGGCACATCACCGAGCAGATGTCCACCCTCGGAGTGCCGCAGAGCATGATGGCCTTCCTGATCGGCGCTCAGATCGCGGGCGCGGCCGGTGTGATCGCCGGACTCCGGTGGGGCCCCCTCGGCATCGCCGCCGCGATCGGCCTGACGCTCTACTTCGCCGGGGCGGTCGCCTTCCACCTGCGCGTCGGCGACCGCAAGGGCGCGTCTCCGGCGGCGGTCCTCGCCGTGGCCTCCGTGGCCCTGATCGTGCTGCGCGCCGCCACCCTCTGACGGCGGACGGCCGCTCCGGCACCGGCGCCGACCGGAGGAGGAAGGGCGGCGCCGGTGGCCGTCCCGTCAGCGGCGACGCCGAGCCCTACCGGGAACGGAGCACCGTCGCGTGCCTGATCGCCGGGCTGGGGGCCCGGATCGAGGACCTCGCCAGGACCACGCCTCGACCGCGCCTCGATCACGACCGCGCACGCTCCCCCGGGGCGCTCTCACTGCGGCGTGAAGGGAATCAGGAACGCCACGGTGCCGCCGGCCAGCAGCAGGGGCAGTCCACCGGCGGTGAGGGCGCAGACCTTGAGCAGCACGGGGCCCCACGCCAGCTGCAAGGAGGCTCGCCAGGGCTTCTTCGGGTCGTAGGTGACCCGGATCCGCGGTCCGCGGTCCTTGCCCCGGTGGCTGCGCTCAACGCCGTCGGCGCCGGTGAACTCGTACCAGGCGGCCCCGTCCCCGGTTCTGAAGTCGAACGCGGCGGACACCGTGATCCCGCGGCGCCCCAGCGCGAGGTGGAGCAGTGTGTCGTGCGCCGCGACGAACAGCATGAGCAGGCCGATGGTGAGCGGCACCGCCCCGAGGACCACGAACACGACGTCCGGCCCGTGGGTGGCGCCGACCCAGACGGTGTACCCGAGGTACGGGAGGACGAGGGCGCCGATGATCGCCAGTCGCCGTCGTACCACCGGCTCCGGCTCGTCCTTCTCCGGCTGCTTCAGGGCAGTGACGGTGGTCCGGGCGCTCCCGGCCGGGTCCCGCAGCTCGGGCAGTGCGGCGGTCAGGGCGGTCACGAACGCGGTGGCGGCGGTCGCGTTGCCGCCGTCCACCCGGTGCACGACTCAGTCGGTGAGCACGATCTCGACGTGCCGCCCGCCGTCGGTCCGGGTCTCCTGGATCACTGCGAGCGGGATCTCGGTGCGGGAGCCGCGGTCGACCAGCCGAAGGCCGTCGGCGTCGAGGACCGTCTCGGCACCGGCGCCGAGAAGTACCTGCGCAGAGACCATGTGCATCCGCCCCCTGGGTGTGACGTGGTGTGATCCGTGCCGTGCCGTACCGTGCCGTTCCGGGAACCTACCGCGCCCCGGCGGGGTGTCGCGCCAGTGGCCCGGGAGTTCTCCCGGAGGCCCCGGCCCCTAGAGCTGTTCGAAGCGGAAGGTGCGGATGAAGCAGTCGCGGGGTTGGGAGAGCGCGAACAGCACGCAGTCCGTGACCGACTGCGCGGTCAGCGGGGTGGTGGCGGTGCGGGGGGCGGTGTGCCAGGAGGGTGCGAGGGGGTCGGCGTCGGTGAAGTCCGGGGGGTAGAGGGAGATGACCCGGATGCCCTCGGGGCGGAGGCGGGCGGAGAGGACGTCGGCGAAGCCGGACTGGGCGGCTTTGGCGGCGTAGAAGGCGGGATGGGAGTCGGAGCGGTGGTTGCGCGGTTCGGCGACGGCGGAGACCAGGTTGACGATGTCGGCGGCGGCGGAGGCGCGCAGCAGGGGGAGCAGGTGGCGGGTGACCAGGACGGTGCCGGTGGCGCCGGCGGCGATGGTGGCGGTGACGGCCTCGTCGTCGGCGTCCAGCAGGTCGGTTCCCGGCAGGTAGGGGGCGCCGTTGTTGACCAGGACGTCGATCCGGTCGGTGCGGGCGGCGACCTCGGCGGCGAAGGCCCGGACGGCGGCGGGGTCGGCCAGGTCGCAGGGCAGGCCCTCGGCGTCGGCGCCGCTGTCGGCGGCGACCTCGGCGGCGACCTTCCGGGCGCTCTCCTCGGTGCGGGCGGCCAGCAGCAGCCGGGCGCCGAGTCGTCCGGCCCGCAGGGCGAGTGCGCGGCCGGTGCCGCGGCCCGCGCCGGTGACGACCATGACGCGGTCGGTCAGTTCCATCCGGTGGCCTCCGTCGATGATGGTGTTCCTCCGGCGTGAAAGTACCGGTACGGACGGAGGGTTCGGGCTGCGGGGGTGGGTGCCCGGGCTTCGGGGGCGCGGACGCCCCGCCCTGGATCCGCCGGCCGCTGCTGGACCGGTACGGACCTGGCGGGGACGGTCGCCGAGGCGTCCTGGCTGTGCGGGCGGTTGGCCGAGTCGGGCATACCCGCCGAGACGCTGCCCGGCGACCCCGCCGAGGACGCCGACTGGCCGTGGACGCTGCTCGGATGAGCGGGGCGGAGCGGACGCCCACCTGGCCGAGGGCCCGTGCGTCCGCTTCCCCACCAAGCAGGGCCCGTACGGGAGTTGAGCTCCGTCCTGCCGGGTGGTGGTCAGTCCCGGCGGGCGTCGGGGCGGCGGTCGCGGGTGGTGCGGCTGAACTCGCCGGTGCCGACGCGGGCGGCGAGGGTGTCGTCGGGGCCGGAGAGCAGGGAGCCGTAGCCGGTGGCGGCCCAGAGGCTGCGGGTGGCGGGGACTTCGAAGTACGGGACGGTGCGGCCCTCGTCGCGGACGGCGAGCACCTGCGGGGAGCGGCGGGCCTTGAGGGCCTGGCCGCAGTCCTCGCAGACGGCGACGTCGACGCGTTCGCGGCGGCCGACGGGCCGCCAGGTGGTGCGGCGGGCGGCGGTGCCGTGCCGGGGGTCGAAGAAGCAGAGCGGCAGCCGGGTTCCGGTGGCGAGCGCGGCGCGCCCCTCGGCGGCGAGGGCGAGGACGCCGGCCAGGTCGGCGAGGCCGTCGGCGGCGTCGAGGACCCGGCCGGCCGCGTCGTAGGCGTCCAGGGCGCGGCCGAGGCCGGGGGTGGTGGCGCCGTCGGCGCCGTCCAGGGCTTCGCCGAGGGCGAGCACCTCGGCGGTGGCCTGGCGGCGCAGTCCGGCTTCGTCGGCGGCCCGGTCGGCGGCGAACACCGCGTCCGGGAAGGTGAACGCGGTGTGCCGGGGGCGGCGGCGGGCGCGGACCAGCAGACCGCCGCCGACGGCCAGCGCGAGCACCAGGACGGCGGCGATCGCGAACGGGCCGCCGGTGGAGGAGGTCCGCTCGGCGCCGGTGCCGTAGTCGCTCTGCGGGCGGGCCGAGCGCTCGCGGTCGAGGCGGTCGGACTCGGCCTTGAACACCTCGGTGCCCTTGCCGGTGCTGATCAGCTCGATCGCCCGACCGACCTTGGCGGCGAGTCCGGCGTCCTTGAGTTCCTTGATCATGCTGACCGCGTTCGCGGAGTCGCGGGCCTGGTGGGTGTTGTCGGCCGGCCACTCGTAGCCGTTGAGCCAGCTGCCGTAGTCGTCGCTGGTGATCATGATGAGCGGGTTCTGGCCGAGCCGCTCCTGCACCACGGCGGCCATCGCCTTGGCGTCGCCGCCGAAGGCGTCGCCCTTCTGCAGCGGCACCAGGACGACCTTGATCGGCAGGCCGGTGGCGGCGATCTGCGCGCCGATCCGCTGCTGCTGGTCGGGGGTGACGGCGGCGGCGTAGCCGGGGTCGACGTACACGGGGGCGGTCCGCAGCGCCTCGGCGATGCTCGCGCCGGTCGCCGTGCTGACCGGGCCGTCGGCGGCGCGGGCGACCGGGGCGCCGAGGCCGAGGCCCGCGCCGGCGCCGGTGCTCAGGCCGACGCCGAGCAGGGCGGCGCAGACCAGCAGCAGCACGGCCGGGCGGCGCCGGAACCCGGCGCGGACGGTGGTGGGACGGTCACTGGACACTGGCGGACTCCCTGGCCCTGAGGACAAGTGCGTCGAGGCCGTCGAGCGCGGCGGGCAGGACCTGCCCGGCCTCGTGCCAGACGCTGCTGGTGCGGCCGTCCGGGTCGGGTACCCGCAGCAGGCGCTGGTCGGCCGCGAGGCGCCGGGCGGTCCGGTCGGCGGTGGGACGGTCGGCGCCGGCGCTCCGGAAGGACTCCCGGCACGAGGGGCAGATCCGGGCGGCCCGGGGACCGAGGCCGAGGTCGGCGAACCAGGTCGGCACCCGGCCGCCGGTCGCGGCGCCGTGCAGCGGGTTGGCGCGGCACAGCTGCCGCTCCGAGCGGCCCGCGAGGGCGGCGTGCCCGGCCTGGGCGAGGACGACGGCGGCGGCCAGGTCGGCCGGGTCGGCGTCCTTCGTCCCGCGTGCGCCGCGTGCCCCGCGTGCGCCCCCGCCCCCGCCTTCGCCTTCGCCGAGCAGCAGTCCGGCGGCGTCCAGGCAGTCCCAGGCGCGGGCCCGGCCGGGTGCGTCCTGCGCGGCGTCGGCGAGCCGGGTGGCGAGGGTGCGGACGTCCTCGGCGGCCCAGGCGCGCAGCTGGCGGACGGTGGGGTCGGCGGAGGTGCGCCGGGGGACGTCCGAGCCGGTCGCCGCGGCGGTGGTGGACGTCGCGGCGGTGGCGGACACGGCTGCCGCGACGGCGTGCCGGACCCGGCCGGCCCGGACGGCGGCGTAGCCGGCCCAGCCGACCAGGGTCAGGACGCCGAGCAGCAGGCCGCCGAGCAGGGTGCCGGGCACGAAGTCGTCGTCGTAGAGCGGCGGCAGCGCGTTGCCGCGCAGCTCGGGCAGTTCGGTGCCGGCGCCGGTGTCGCCCTCCCGGCCGGTGGGCCGGGCGGCGGCCACGGTGTCCAGGACCCGGTTCAGCCGGTCCGGGATCCGCAGGTCGTCGGCTCCGCCCTCGCGTTCGGGGTAGCGCAGGTCGGCGCGCCGGAACCGGGACTCGACGTCGGTCGCGGCGGTGCGGAACTCGGCGAGTTCGAAGTAGCCGCCGACCGGGTCGACCTGCACGTACACGCCGTCCAGGCCGGTGCGCTGGCGCACCTGGGCGAGCAGCCGGGAGCCGTCGCCGGTGCTCTCGTCGTCGCCGTTGGAGCCGGTGAAGAGCAGGAACACCGGCGTGGTGGCGGCGAGTTCGGCCGTCCGCTGCCGGACGGCCGCCAGTTGGGCGGGGGTCAGCACGGTCGGGGCGGCGGCGTCCTGGTAGACGCCGCCGGCGGTGAGCGCGGCGGCGGCCTCCTCGGTGCGGGCCGCCAGGTCGGCCGGGGTGACGTCCAGGTCGGGGCCGTCGACGCGCTGCGGGAAGACCTGCGGCGCGGCCAGCAGCACGCCGACCGCGGCGGCGGCGGTGGCCGCCAGCGTCACCGCCAGCACGCCGGGGCGCCAGCCGGGGACGGCGGCCGTCGCCCTGCCCCCCTTCGCCTTGCTCGCCTTGTTCGGCTTGTTCGGCTTCGGGCCGGGCTGCTTGCCCAGCGGGACGGTCCGGCGCGGCGCGGAGGCGGTCCGCGGCGGGCCGGTGCGGCGGCGGGCGAGGAACAGGCCGAGGACCAGCAGCAGGCCGGGGCCGACCACCACGGCCAGGCCGATCAGCAGGTTCTGGTTCTGCCGGTCGGTGGAGGAGATGTACCGCTCGGGCAGGTCGCCGTCGTCGTGCCGCTCGACCTCCCGGGCCTGGGCGGCGGCCTGGTCCGGGCCGAGGAGGACCTTCTCGGCGAAGGCCTCGAACTGGGCCAGCCGGCCGGCGTCGTACGGGACGGTGTGGCGGGCGATCCGCTCGGCGTCGTCGACGGGGAGGTCGACGCCGAAGCCGGTGGCGGTCACCCCGTACCGCTCGACCAGCACGTAGAGGCCGTCCGCGCCCAGCCGGTCGTGCACCTGGGCGAGCAGCGCGGCGTCGCCGTCGGGCAGCACGAGCACGTAGGTGGGCACGCCGATCCGGGAGGCGACCTCGGCGAAGCGCGGGGCGAGCGAGCGCGGCACCTCGCGCGGCAGGTCGACGGAGACGTAGACCGGGTCCTGGCGCAGCGCGGCGGCGAGGCGCTCGGCCTGCGTGGCGTCGTCGGGGAGTCGGGCCGGCGCGGACGGTGCGGCGCTCGCGGACGGTGCGGTACTCGCGGACGGCGTCGGGTCGGCCGCGGCCTGCGGGGCGGCGGCGAACAGCACCAGCGCGGCGAGGGCGGCGAGGGCGGCGGCCGACGCCGGGCGTCCGCGTCCGCCCGCCCGCCCGCGCGCCCGTCCGCGCGGCCGTGTCCGTTCCTGTATCCGCATCGGTGTCTCCCGGGTGGTCCGGCCGGTCACTTTACCCGCGCTTTGTCAGGACGCGGACCGGCGTCCGCGGGTTCCGGGTGGTTGGATCGGGGCGGCCGCGTCGCCACGGGCGCCGCCGGACGGAGGGACGAGGACGATGAGCGGCGCGGCAGCGACGAGCGGTGGGGACGGGCGGCACCCGGCGGACAGCCACGACCTGATCCGGGTGCACGGGGCGCGGGTGAACAACCTGAAGGACGTCAGCGTGGAACTGCCCAAGCGCAGGCTGACGGTGTTCACGGGGGTGTCGGGTTCGGGCAAGAGCTCGCTGGTGTTCGGGACGGTCGCGGCCGAGTCGCAGCGACTGATCAACGAGACGTACAGCGCCTTCGTCCAGGGCTTCATGCCTTCGCTGAGCCGTCCCGAGGTGGACGTGCTGGACGGCCTGACCACGGCGATCATCGTCGACCAGCAGCGGATGGGCGCCGACCCGCGCTCGACGGTCGGCACCGCGACGGACGCCAACGCGATGCTGCGGATCCTGTTCAGCCGGCTCGGCGACCCGTACGTGGGGCCGCCGCCCGCGTTCTCCTTCAACGTGCCGACGGTGCACGGCGCGGGGGCGGTCACGGTGGAGCGCGGCGAGGGCACGAAGACCGAGAAGCGGACGTTCGGGCGGGCGGGCGGCATGTGTCCGCGCTGCGAGGGACGGGGCAGCGTCTCGGACATCGACCTGGGGCAGCTGTACGACGGCTCGAAGTCGCTGAACGAGGGCGCGCTGACCGTTCCCGGGTACAAGTCGGGCGGCTGGAACCACCGGCTGTACACCGAGTCCGGCCTGGTCGACCCGGACAAGGCGATCGACGCGTACAGCGAGCGGGAGCGGCACGACTTCCTGTACCGCGAGCCGACCCGGATGAAGATCGCCGGCATCAACATGACCTACGAGGGCCTGGTGCTGCGGATCCAGAAGTCGATGCTCAGCAAGGACCGGGCCGCCCTGCAACCGCACATCCGCGAGTTCGTCGACCGGGCCGTGGCCTTCGCCGCCTGCCCCGGGTGCGACGGCACCCGGCTGAGCGCGGACGCCCGCTCCTCGAAGATCCGGGGCCTCTCGATCGCCGACGCCTGCGCCCTGCAGATCAGCGACCTCGCCGACTGGGTGCGGGAGTTGGACGAGCCGACGGTCGGGCCGCTGCTGGCCTCGCTGGGCCAGGTGCTGGACTCGTTCACCGAGATCGGCCTCGGCTACCTCTCGCTGGACCGCCCGGCCGGGACGCTCTCCGGCGGCGAGGCGCAGCGGGTCAAGATGATCCGGCACCTGGGCTCCTCGCTGACCGACGTCACGTACGTCTTCGACGAGCCGACCACCGGGCTGCACCCGCACGACATCCAGCGGATGAACGGGCTGCTGCGGCGGCTGCGCGACAAGGGCAACACGGTGCTGGTGGTCGAGCACAAGCCGGAGACCATCGCGATCGCCGACCACGTCGTCGACCTCGGCCCGGGCGCCGGCTCGGCGGGCGGCCAGGTGTGCTTCGAGGGCAGCGTGGACGGGCTGCGCGCCAGCGGTACCGTCACCGGCCGGCACTTCGACGACCGGGCCGCACTCAAGCCCGAAGTCCGCGCGCCCAAGGGCGTGTTGGAGATCCGCGGGGCGGACGCGCACAACCTCCGCAAGGTCGACGTGGACGTGCCGCTGGGCGTGCTGACGGTGGTCACCGGTGTCGCGGGCTCCGGAAAGAGCTCGCTGGTGCACGGCTCGCTGGTGAGCGGCGCGGCGCTGGTGGGCGGGGCCGTCCCGGAGGGGGTGGTGGCGATCGACCAGAGCCCGATCCGGGGCTCCCGGCGCTCCAACCCGGCGACGTACTCGGGCCTGCTGGAGCCGATCCGGAAGGCCTTCGCGAAGGCGAACGGGGTCAAGCCGGCCCTGTTCAGCGCCAACTCCGAGGGCGCCTGCCCGACCTGCAACGGCGCGGGCGTGGTCTACACCGACCTGGGCATGATGGCCGGGGTCGCGACGGTCTGCGAGGAGTGCGAGGGCAAGCGCTTCCAGGCCGCGGTGCTGGAGTACCGGCTCGGCGGCCGGGACATCGCCGAGGTGCTGGCGATGTCGGTCGACGCGGCGGAGGAGTTCTTCCGCGACGGCGACGCCCGCACCCCCGCCGCGCACACCGTCCTGAAGCGCCTCTCCGACGTCGGCCTCGGCTACCTGACCCTCGGCCAGCCCCTCACCACCCTCTCCGGCGGTGAACGCCAACGCCTCAAGCTGGCCGCCCAGATGGCCGAGAAGGGCGGCGTCTACGTCCTGGACGAGCCCACCGCCGGCCTGCACCTGGCCGACGTCGAGCAACTCCTCGGCCTGCTGGACCGGCTGGTCGACTCCGGCAAGTCGGTGATCGTGGTCGAGCACCACCAGGCGGTGATGGCGCACGCCGACTGGATCATCGACCTCGGCCCCGGCGCCGGCCACGACGGCGGCCGGATCGTCTTCGAGGGCACCCCCGCCGCCCTGGTCGCCGACCGCAGCACCCTGACGGGGCGGCACCTCGCCGAGTACGTCGGAGCCTGACGGGGGCGGTGTCGCGACACCGGTGTCACCGCATCGGTGTCGCGACATTTGTGTTGCGACATCCGTGTTGTGACATCCGTGTCGCGGCACTGATGACGTGACACCGATGTCGCGACACCGATGTCAGATCACCCATGCCGTGTCATCGATGACGTGCCATCGATGTCGCGGCACGAATGTCGCGACATCGGTGTCGCGGCAACAATCGGCCACCGCCCCGACGCCATCCGTGACGCTCCATCACTCCTCCGCATCACCTCGGCAAAGTTTTCGTCCCGGGCCGGAAATCCCCACGACAGCGCGGCGGTCCCGCCCGAGAATGACAGCGATCTTCACGGGGGAACGGCTTCACTGCGCACGACGGAGTACGGGGAGAGGGCATGACCACGGAAATCCCGCTGACGGAGCTGGACGACGCGCTGTGGGAGGGGCTGGAGACCGCGCACTGGTCGAGCCCGGCGACGATGGTGCCCCGGGTGCTGCACCGGCTGGCCGTGGCCGGGCGGGAGGCCAGGCCGGAGGACTGCGAGCTGCTGCACTGCCTCGTTCCGGAGCCGGGACGGCCGGTGCCCTCCGCCGCGCCGGTCGCGGTGCCGCTGCTGATCGTCCTGGCCCGTGACCCGGGCATGGGGGCCGTCCGCGCCCCGCTGACCCTGCTGCTCGCCCGCCTGCTGCGCGCCGACTCCGGGCTGGCCGCACGGCACCGCGCGGAGACCCTGCCGCTGCTCACCGACCCCGACCCGGCGGTCCGGCGGTCCGCGCTGCTGCTCGCCCCGGACCCGAACTGCCTGCTCGGCCTGTGGCGCACCGAGACCGACCCGTCCGTCCGGCTCTCCCTGGTCCGCGCCCTCGGGATGACCGGCACCACCGGCGCCCGGGCCGTCCTCGCCGAGACCCTGACCGAGGACCACCCCGCGCTGTACCTCGCCGCCGTGCACGCCTCCGCCGTGCTCGACCCGGACCTTCCAGCCCGCCACCTGACCCGGGTGCTCAGCCTGCTCACCGACCCGTCGCTGCGCGCGCGCTTCGACGACGTCTGGTACGTCCCGCACCGCTCCGACCCGCTCACCCGCGAGCACCTGCTCTGGGCGACCTACGGCCTGCTCTCCCCCCACCCCGAGTTGCAGGCCGCCTTCCCCGGCCACCTGCTCGCCGCGGCCGAGCGCACCGGCGACGAGGTGCTCCGCCGCGAGGCCGTCCTGCTGGCCCGGCACCACGCGGCCTGACACTCGACCCGAACCCCGCCCGCCCCCGCCCCCGCCCCGGACCGGCCCCCGCCCCCGACCGGCCCCGGCCCTGTCCCGCACCCCGGCGGCGGCCCTCAGGCCTCCGGGGGCCGCTCCGCCGCGAGCGCGAGGGCGGTACGCAGACGGGTGAGGCGGGCGATCTCGGCGTCCAGGGCGGCCAGTCGGCGGCGGACGATCGGACCGCCGGAGGGGTTGCCGCCGCAGCGGCGGGCGGGGTCGGCGAGCAGCAGGTCGACGGCTTCGGCGTGGCCGCGCAGGTCGGCGAGGGTGAGGCCGAGGGCGAGCAGGCCGCGGATCACCCGGACCCGGGCGACGTCCGTCTCGCCGTAGACGCGCTGCCCGCTGGAGCTGCGGACGGGCGCGGGCAGCAGACCGCGCTGCTCGTACAGGCGCAGCGCCCTGGGTGTGGTGCCGGCGGCGGCCGCCGCGTCCCCGATCCGCATGCCCGTGCGTCCTCCCCGTGTGGTGCCACCTGGCGGGCGGTGCAGCCCGTGGGTGGTGGAACCCCGTCCGCCGTCCGGGAATTCCGGTTACAGCTCGACCAGGACGGTGCCGAAGTGGCGGCCCTCGATCATCTCCTGGAACGCCCGGGGCGCCTGGTCGAGGCCGCTGACCCGGGTGTGCGGGAAGGTGATCCGGCCGTCCCGCAGCCACTCGGCGAAGCGGGGCAGCCAGCCGGCCTGCGCGGCGGCGTGGCCCTCGGCGCCGTGGCCGGTCAACCTGACGCCCTTGACGATGAGTTGGAAGGCGTCCAGGCGCAGCGGCACGACCGGGGCGGGGGTGTCGGCGAGCTGGCCGGACAGGACGCCGATCAGGGAGGCGCGGGCGCCGGGGCGGGCGGCGGCCAGGGCGGCTTCGGCCTGGTGGCCGCCGACGGTGTCGAGCAGGACGTCGATGCCGTCGGGCGCGGCCTCGGCGAGCCGCTCGGCGAAGCGTTCGGCGCGGCCGGGGTCGGTGCCGCCCGTGCGGTCGTCCACCAGGACGGTGTCGTAGCCGAGCCGGCGCAGCCGTTCGGCCTTGGCCGGGGAACCGGTGGTGCCCAGGACGGTGCCCGCGCCGAGCAGCCGGGCGGTCTGGCCGGCCAGGGTGCCGACGGCGCCGGCCGCGCCGGTGACCAGGACGGTCTCGCCGGGCCGGACGGGCGAGGTCAGGGCGAGCGCCCCGTAGCCGATCGAGCCGGGCGCGAGGTAGGCCGCCGGGTCGGGCAACAGGCCTGCCAGCGGGGTGAGTTCGGCCGGTTCGGCGACCGCGTACTCGCGCCAGCCCTGGACGTGGCCGACCAGGTCGCCGGTGTGCAGCCCGCTGTCGGCGGGGGCGTGCAGCACCTCCCCGACGGCGGGCCCGAACAGCGTGCCGCCGGTCGGGACGGGCGGGAACGGGGTGCCCGGCGGGGTGTCGCCGAGCAGCGTCGCCAGTCCGGGGTAGAGCAGGAACCACCGGTTGCGCAGCAGGACCCGGCCCTCCCCCGGCACCGGCGCGGGCACCTCGGCTACGGCTAGGTCGGCGGCGACCGGGCGGCCCTGCGGGCGGCGGGCGAGTCGGATCTCGCGGACGGTTTCGGGCACACTCATGCCAGGCTCCTCGGGGAGTCGCGGACGGGAAGTGCCGGAACGCTAGCCCCTGACCCGCGGGTCAGGGTCAAGTCCGCCCGGCCGGAGGAGACGGAACGGAACGGGGCGGGACGTGGCAGGGGTACGGGTGCGCGCCGGTCGGCCGGGGGACGCCGCCGGGCTGGTGCGGCTGGCCGGGCAGGTCGAGCAGTGGTTCGGGCCGATGGTCGACGAGCCGGGCTTCCACGCCGCCGTCGAGGAGCAACTCGCGGGCGGCAGCGCCCTGGTGGCGACCGCCGCCGACGGGGACGGTCCGCTGCTGGGCGGTCTGCTGGTCGGCCACCACCCGCCGGTGTGCCACCTGCACTGGCTGGTGGTGGACGCCGCCGTCCGCGGTCTCGGCGTCGGCCGGGCGCTGGTCGCCGAGGCGCTGGCCCGCCGCCCGGACGGCGTCCGGACGGTCGAGGTGGTGACCTTCGGCGCGGACCACCCGGGCGCGGTGGCCAGTGGCGCCCGGGTGTTCTACGAGCGCCTGGGCTTCTCCCCCGCCGAGGCCGCCGATCCGGGCCCGGAGGGCGGCTCGCGCCAGGTCTACCGGCAGGCGCTCTGACGGCGGGCGCTCTGACGGCAGGCGCTCCGGCGGCGGGCGCCGCCCCGGCCACGTGCGGGCCGCCTGACCTGGGAAGACGGGCGTTCCCCTGTTATTGTGCGCCGATGTCAACGATCAAGCAGTTCCAGGTGACCTTCGACTGCGCGGAGCCCGCGCGCCTCGCCGCCTTCTGGTGCGAAGTACTGGGGTACGTCGTGCCGGCGGTCCCGGAGGGGTTCGCCTCCTGGGAGGAGTACCACCGCACGCTGCCGCCCGAGGACGAGGTCTACTTCGCGTGCACCGATCCCTCGGGCGTGGCCCCGCGGCTGCTCTTCCAGCGGGTCCCCGAGGGCAAGGTCGTCAAGAACCGGGTGCACCTCTGCGTGCGGGCCGGTGCCGGGCTGGTGGGTGACGAGCGGCTGGCCACCCTGGAGGCCGAGTGCGCGCGGCTGACGGCGCTCGGCGGGAAGCACGTGCTGACGCAGCGCGCCGACGCCGACAACGAGTCGTGCATCACGATGCAGGACGTCGAGGGCAACGAGTTCTGCCTCTCCTGATCCTCCGCCGCGACACCGGGGACGGCGGCGGCCCGGGCACGTCCGGCCCGGGCGGGGCGGCCCGGGCACGTCCGGCCCGGGCCACTGTCGGCGGTTGCTGGCAGGCTGGGCCGATGAGCGATGAACCCACCACCTCGCCGCAGAACTTCTCCCCCGCCTGGGCCGGCGCCGAGGGGCGCGCCGATCCGCCGCTGGTCGGCGACGAGCGGGAGGTGCTGCTCGCGTACCTCGACTTCCACCGCGAGACCTTCGCCCTGAAGTGCGCGGGCGTCCCGGCCGGCCGGCTGTCGGAGCTGCTGGTGCCGCCGTCGGGGCTGTCGCTGCACGGGCTGGTCCGGCACCTGACCGGGGTCGAGCAGTGGTGGTTGCAGATCCAGTTCGCCGGGGACGAGTCCGCGCCGCTGGTGTACTACTCGGACGAGGACCCGGACCAGGACTTCGAGCGCCTCGACGGCGACTTCGAGCAGGCCTTCGCCACCTGGCGCGCCCAGGTCGAGACCTCCCGCCGGATCGTCGCCGCCGCCCCCTCGCTGGACGCCACCGGCACCCACAAGGCCACCGGGCGGCCGGTCTCGCTGCGCCGGATCCTGGTGCACCTGCTCGCCGAGTACGCCCGCCACAACGGGCACGCGGACCTGCTGCGCGAGCGGGCCGACGGCACCACGGGGTACTGACGTCCGTCCCCGCCCGCCCGGGGCCCCCGGCCGGAAGCCCTCCCGGTCGGGGCTTCCGGCCGGGGGCTTCCCGGCGGGGGGTTGTAGCCTGGTGGGGTGCTCCTACTCGTCAGCCGTCGCCACGTGGACCTGCTCCGCGTCACGAGCATGTCCTGTCGACGCTCCGGCTGACCTCGTACCCCTCCTCCGGCCCCACGCCCCGCACCCGGGCGCGCGGGCTCCCGTCTCCCCCGGCCCCCGGCGCGACCCGCCGACCCCGCCGGAGGGCTTCACCACCGCGGACGCACCCCCATGACGCAGCAGCACCCCACCTCCCTCCCCGTGATCGACCTCTCGCTCGCCGACGGCACCCCCGCCGACCGGGCCCGCCTGCACGACGAGCTGCGCGCGGCCGCGACCGGCGTCGGCTTCTTCCAGCTGACCGGCCACGGCGTCACCCCGGCCGAGACGGCCGCCCTGACCTCCGCGATGCGGGCCTTCTTCGCCCTCCCCGAGGCCGACCGGCTGGCGATCAGCAACCTCAACTCCCCGCACTTCCGCGGCTACACCCGCACCGGCGACGAGCACACCGCGGGCCGCCGCGACTGGCGCGACCAGCTGGACATCGGCCCCGAGCTCCCCCCGCACGTCCCGGCCCCGGACGAGCCCGCGTACTGGTGGCTGGAGGGCCCCAACCAGTGGCCCGCCGCCCTCCCCGAGCTGCGCACCGCCGCCCTGCACTGGATCGACCGCCTGGACGGCGTCGCCCGCCGCCTGCTGCACGAACTCCTGGCCTCGATCGGCGCCCGCCCCGACTTCTACGACAACGCCTTCGCCCCGCACCCGCACCTGCACCTCAAGCTGGTCCGCTACCCCGGCAGCGCCCCCGCCGGCCCCCCGCAGGGCGTCGGCACCCACAAGGACTACGGCTTCATCACCCTGCTCCTGCAGGACAGCGTCGGCGGCCTCCAGGTGGAACGCCCCGACCGCACCTTCCTGGACGTCCCCCCGCTGGAGGGCGCCTTCGTCGTCAACCTCGGCGAACTCCTGGAGGTCGCCACCGACGGCTACCTCAAGGCCACCTCCCACCGCGTCGTCTCCCCGCCCGGCGCCCGCGAGCGCTTCTCCGTCCCGTTCTTCTACAACCCCCGCCTGGACGCCCACATCGCCCCGCTCGACTTCCCGCACGCCCACCACGCCCCCGGCATCACCCAGGACCCTTCGAATCCGCTGCACGCCGAGTTCGGAGCGAACGAATTGAAGGGGTACTCGCGGGCTCATCCTGCGGTCACCAGGCGCCACCACCCGGAGCTGCTCCCGCTGGGCTGACCGGCGCGGTCCGCCGAGGACGGATCAGGTGTCGTAGAGACCGTCCCACGGCGGGCCGAAGCCCAGGCCGTTCGGGTGGAACTCGGCCCGGTCGAACAGGTGCAGGACGGCGTGGCAGTGGTCGCCGTCGCGGGCCCGGGTCACGTGGGCGAAGAACCGGCCGCCGTCCCAGTGGCCGATGGTGTCGGTGTGGTGGCCGGGCTCGTGGGCGATCGGGACCAGGTCGGGGACTGTCATGGCGGGCATGCTGGCGTCCTGGTGTGACGGTGGAGGCGGGTGCGACACTTCCGGTGTCACAGGGGCAGCGAGGAGCGGGGTGTGGTGGACGGGCCGCGGTGGACGGTGGAGGAGCTGGCGGCCCGGGCCGGGGTGACGGTGCGGACGCTGCGGTTCTACGGGGCGAAGGGACTGCTGCCGCCGCCGGTGCTGGGGGCGCGGCGGGTGGGGTGGTACGGGGCCGAGCACCTGGGGCGGCTGGAGCTGATCGAGGAGTTGCAGCGGCAGGGCCTCACGCTGGCCGCGATCGAGCGGTACCTGGCACAACTGCCCCAGGACGTCGGCGAGTTGGACTTGGCGATCCACCGGGCGCTGGTGGCGTCCTGGACGCCGGAGTCGGCGGAGGCGGCGAGCCGGGAGCAGGTGGAGCGGCGGGCCGGGCGGGCGCTGTCGGACGCCGACCTGGACTCGCTGGTGGCGATGGGCGCGCTGCACCGCACCGGGGACCCGGAGGTGTTCGAGGTCGATCCGGGGCTGCTGCCGCTGGGGGTGCGGGTGCTGGACGTGCCGATCCCGCTGGAGACGCTGCTGGCGGCCCGGGCGGTGGTGCGGCTGCACAGCCGGGCGACGGCGCACGACCTGCACCGGCTGTTCCGGGACACGGTGTGGCGCCCCTACCGGGAGAGCGGCCCGGAGCCGGCCGAGCTGGAGCGGATGCGGGAGCTGACCGACCGGATCCAGCCGATGGTGGTGCAGGCGCTGGTGACGGCGTTCCAGCGCTCGCTGGCGGAGGAGCTGGCCCGCCCGGCGGAGTGATCCGGCGCACCGGCCCGGCCCCGGCCGGCGGGGCGGTCCGGGCCGCGCCACGAGGACGCGACCCGGCGGGGGCTAGTAGCGGCCGCCGCTCTCGGCGAGGGCGACCAGCGAGGCGGGCGGGGTGAAGCGTTCGCCGTAGGCGGCGGCGAGTTCGCGGGCGCGGGCGGTGAAGCCGGCCGGGCCGCCGGGGTAGCCGTTGACGTACTGGAGGACGCCGCCGGTCCAGGCGGGGAACCCGATGCCGAGGATGGAGCCGATGTTGGCGTCGGCGACCGAGGTGAGGACGTTCTCGTCGAGGCAGCGGATCGAGTCGATCGCCTCGCTGAACAGCATCCGCTCCTTCATGTCCTCGAACGGGATCTCGGCGCCGGCCCGCGCGAAGTGCTCGCGCAGGCCGGGCCAGAGCCGGGTGCGGCGGCCGTCGACGTACTCGTAGAAGCCCGCGCCACCGCTGCGGCCGGGGCGGCCGAACTCGTCGAGCATCCGGTCCATGACGGCCTCGCCGGGGTGCGGGGTCCAGCTGCCGCCGGACTCCTCGACGGCGCGGCGGGTCTCGTTGCGGATCTTCCGCGGCAGGGTGAGGGTGAGTTCGTCCAGCAGCGCGAGGACCTTGGCGGGGTAGCCGGCCTGGGCGGCGGCCTGTTCGACGGAGGACGGGTCGAGGCCCTCGCCGATCATCGCGACGCCCTCGTTGAGGAACTGGCCGATCACCCGGGAGGTGAAGAAGCCGCGGGAGTCGTTGACCACGATCGGGGTCTTGCGGATCTGCCGGACCAGGTCGAAGGCCCGGGCCAGCGCCTCGTCGCCGGTGCGCGGACCGCGGATGATCTCGACCAGCGGCATCTTGTCGACCGGCGAGAAGAAGTGCAGGCCGATGAAGTCGGCGGCCCGGTCGACGCCTTCGGCGAGCAGGCCGATCGGCAGGGTGGAGGTGTTGGAGCAGAGCAGCGCGTCGGGGGCGACGACGTGCTGGACCTCCTGGAAGACCTTGTGCTTGAGCTCGGGGTTCTCGAAGACCGCCTCGATGACGGTGTCGCAGCCGGCCAGGTCGGCGGCCTCGGCGGTGGGGGTGATCCGGGCCAGGAGGGCGGCGCGCTCGTCGGCGGTCATCCGGCCGCGCGCCACCTGCTTGTCCAGCAGGCCCGCGCTGTAGGCCTTTCCGCGTTCGGCGGCGGCCAGGGTGACGTCCTTGAGCAGGACGTCCAGGCCCGCCTTGGCGCAGGAGTACGCGATGCCCGCGCCCATCATGCCCGCGCCCAGCACCGCGACCCTGGCGGCTTGCCGCGGTGGCACCGAACCGGGGCGGGAGGCGCCGGAGTTGACGGCGTTCATGTCGAAGAAGAAGGCCTGGATCATGTTCTTCGAGGTGGGCCCGCAGGCCAGCTCGGTGAAGTACCGGGCCTCGATCGCGAACGCGGTGTCCACGTCGACCTGGCTGCTCTCCACGGCCGCCGCCAGGATGTTGCGCGGCGCCGGGTAGGGCGCGCCGTTCAGCTGCTTGCGCAGGTTCGCGGGGAAGGCGGGCAGGTTCGCGGCCAGCGCGGGGGTGCTGGGCGTGCCGCCGGGGATCCGGTGGCCCTTGGCGTCCCAGGGCTGCAGACTGGTCGGGTTGGCGGCGATGAAGGCCCGCGCCTTGGCGTCCATCTCCTCGGCGGTGGCGGCGAGTTCGTGCACCAGGCCGTGTTCCAGGGCCTGCGCCGGGCGGTACCGCTGGCCCTGCAGCAGCACCTTGAGCAGGGCGTCGGCGATGCCGAGCATCCGCACCGTGCGGACCACCCCGCCGCCGCCGGGCAGCAGGCCGAGGGTGACCTCGGGCAGGCCGATCCTGCTGCCGGGGGCGTCCAGCGCGATCCGGTGGTGGCAGGCCAGCGCGATCTCCAGGCCGCCGCCGAGCGCGGCGCCGTTGATCGCCGCGACCACCGGTCGGCCCAGCGTCTCCAGCCGGCGCAGGGCCCGCTTGATCCGCATCGAGTCGGTGAACACCCGCTCGGCGTCGGCGGGTCCGGCGGCGGAGAGGAGCTTGAGGTCGCCGCCGGCGAAGAAGGTCTTCTTCGCCGAGGTGACGATGACGCCGGTCAACTCCTCGGTGGCGGCGAGCCGTTCGACGACCCCCTCCAGCGCGTCGGTGAACGCGGCGTTCATGGTGTTGGCGGACTGGGCCGGGTCGTCGAGGACGAGGGTGACCACGCCGTCCTGGTCCTGCTCCCAGCGGATGGGGCTGCTCACGTCGGTCATGTCGTCGAAGTCCTTGGGTGAGTGCGTGAGGTGACGGTTGGTCAGGCGGTGACGCGCTCGATGACGGTGGCGATGCCCATGCCGCCGCCGACGCACAGGGTGGCCAGGCCGTAGCGCAGGTCGCGGCGTTCCAGCTCGTCGACCAGGGTGCCGATCAGCATCGCGCCGGTCGCGCCGAGCGGGTGGCCGAGCGCGATCGCGCCGCCGTTGACGTTGACCTGGTCGGGCCGGAAGCCGAGTTCGCGCATGAAGCGCAGCGCGACGGCGGCGAACGCCTCGTTGATCTCGACCAGGTCGATGTCGGCGGCGTCGAGTCCGGCCTTGGCGAGCGCCTTGCGGGTGGCGGGAGCGGGGCCGGTGAGCATGATGGTGGGCTCGGAGCCGGAGACCGCGGCGGAGACGATCCGGGCCCGCGGGGTGAGGCCGTAGCGTTCGCCGATCGCGCGCGAGCCGATCGCGACCAGCGCGGCGCCGTCCACGATGCCGGAGGAGTTGCCCGCGTGGTGGACGTGGTCGATGGACTCCACCCAGTGGTACTTCTGCAGCGCGACGGCGTCGAAGCCGCCGAGGTCGCCGATGTCGGCGAAGGACGGCTTCAGGCCGGCCAGCGACTCGACGGTGGTGCCGGGGCGGATGAACTCGTCGCGGCCCAGCACCACCAGCCCGTTGCGGTCGCGCACCGGCACCACCGAGCGGTCGAACAGGCCGTCCGCCTGCGCCTTCGCCGCGCGGGCCTGCGACTCGGCGGCGAACGCGTCCACGTCGGTGCGGGTCAGGCCCTCGATGGTGGCGATCAGGTCGGCGCCGATGCCCTGCGGGACGAAGCCGGTCTCGTACGCGGTCATCGGGTCGGCGAACCAGGCGCCGCCGTCGGAACCCATCCGGACCCGGGACATCGACTCGACGCCGCCCGCCAGGATCAGCTCCTCCCAGCCCGAACGGACCTTCGCCGCCGCCAGGTTGACGGCTTCCAGACCGGACGCGCAGAAGCGGTTCTCCTGCACGCCGGCCACCGTGTCGGGCAGTCCGGCGGCGATCGCCGCGACCCGGGCGATGTCGGAGCCCTGGTCGCCGATCGGGCTGACCACGCCGAGCACGACGTCGTCGATCGCGGCCGGGTCCAGGGTCGGGAACCGGCGGCGCAGTTCGTGGATCAGGCCGACCACCAGGTCGATCGGCTTGGTGCCGTGCAGGGAGCCGGTCTGCTTGCCGCGTCCGCGCGGGGTGCGGATCGCGTCGTAGACGTACGCTTCGGTGGTCACGGTGGGAACAGCCTCTCAGACGGTTTTCAGGAGAGCAGGGAGCGGCCGACGATCTCTTTCATGATCTCGGTGGTGCCGCCGTAGATGGTCTGGACGCGCCCGTCGGTGAACGCCCGGGCGACCGCGCTGTCACTCATGTAGCCGGATCCGCCGTGCAGTTGCAGGCAGCGGTCGGCGGCGCGCTTCTGCAGTTCGGTGGCCCACCACTTGGCCATCGAGGCGTCCACCGGGGTGAGCGCGTACCGGTTGTGCTCGCTCACGCAGCGGTCCACGAAGGCCCGGGTGACGGCGCACTCGGTGGCGAGTTCGGCGATCTCGAACCGGACGTGCTGCAGCTTGGCCAGCGGCCGGCCGAACGCGGTGCGCCGCTTGACGTACGCGACGGTCTCCTCCAGCACGGCCTCGGCGGCGGCGATCGCGGCGACCGCGATGGTCAGCCGCTCCTGGGCGAGGTTGCGCATCAGGTACAGGAAGCCCTGGTGCTCCTCGCCGAGCAGGTTGGCCTTCGGGACGCGCGCGTCGCGGAAGAACAGCTCGGCGGTGTCCTGGGCCTTCTGGCCGATCTTGTCGAGGTTGCGGCCGCGCTCGAAGCCCGGCGTGCCGCGCTCGACCACCAGCAGGCTCAGGCCGTGCGCGCCGCCCCCGGCGGTGGTCTTCGCCACCACCACGACCAGGTCGGCCAGGATGCCGTTGGAGATGAAGGTCTTGGCGCCGTTCAGCAGGTAGTGGTCGCCCGCGTCGACCGCCGTGGTGCGGATCGCCTGCAGGTCGGAGCCGGTGTCGGGCTCGGTCATCGCGATCGCGGTGACCAGCTCGCCGGAGCAGAAGCCGGGCAGCCAGCGCTCCCGCTGCTCCTCGGTGGCCAGGCCGGTCAGGTACGGGCCGACGATGTCGTTGTGCAGGCCGACGGCCAGGCCGCTGGCCCCGGCCCGGACGAACTCCTCGGCCAGCACGGCGGCGAACCGGAAGTCGGGGCTGCCCCCGCCGCCGTGGCGCTCGTCCACGGCCAGGCCGAGCAGCCCGGCCTTCCCGGCAGCCAGCCAGGCGGAGCGGTCGACGATGCCCTGCCGCTCCCAGCGGGCGTGGTGCGGGGTGACCTCCCGGGCCAGGAAGGCCCGGACGGTGGTGCGGAAGTCCTCGTGCTCCTCGGTGTAGAGCTCGCGCTGCACGGGCCGGTCCTTCCTCTCGGGTCAGGGGGCGTTCAGGGCGGGGACGGCCCAGTCGCGGGCCACCTCCGCGGTATGCGCGCCGGGAGTGGCGGGCGGGGTGCGCAGCGTGCCGGGGGTGGCGGAGAAGCGCGGGGCGGGGGCGGGTTGCGGAGTGCCGGCGTGCTCGGTGTAGCTGCCGCGGGCGGCCAGGTGCGGGTGGGCGGCGGCCTCGCGGAGCGCCAGCACCGGTGCCACGCAGGCGTCGTGGTCGGCGAACAGCTCGGTCCACTCGGCCCGGGTGCGGGTGGCGAAGCGGGCGGCGATCGCGGCGCGCAGCTCGGGCCAGCGCGGCAGGTCGTACTGGTCGGGGGCGTCCGGGCCGAGTTCCAGCAGGCGGGCGAACTCGGCGTAGAAGTGCGGTTCCAGCGGGCCGACGGCCAGCCAGCCGCCGTCCGCGGCCTGGTAGGTGCCGTACCAGGGGGCGCCGCCGTCCAGCAGGTTGACGCCCCGGCGGTCCTGCCAGAGCCCGGCGTCCATCAGGCCCCAGAGCATGGTGGACAGGTGCGCGGCGCCGTCCACGATCGCCGCGTCGACCACCTGGCCGGTGCCGGTGGCGCGGGCGTGGTGCAGGGCGGCGAGCAGGCCGACGGCCAGGTAGAGCGAGCCGCCCGCGTAGTCGCCGAGCAGGTTGGCGGGGATCGCCGGCGGCCCGTCGGCCGGGCCGATCAGGCCGAGCAGGCCGGAGGTCGCCAGGTAGGTGACGTCGTGGCCGGCCCGGCGGGCGAGCGGCCCGTCCTGTCCCCAGCCGGTCATCCGGCCGTACACCAGGGCGGGGTTGCGGGCCAGGCAGTCCGCCGGGCCGACGCCGAGCCGTTCGGCGACGCCCGGGCGCCAGCCCTCGATCAGCAGGTCGGCCCGGGCGGCCAGGTCGCGGACGGCGGCGGCGCCCGCGTCCGTCTTCAGGTCCACCAGGACGGAGCGCTTGTTGCGGTTGGTCAGGTCCCGGGCCGGGTCCGGCCCGAGCCCCTGCCCGCCGGGCCGGTCGACCCGCACCACGTCCGCGCCGAGGTCGGCGAGGAGCATGGCGGCGAACGGCCCGGGCCCGATGCCGGCGAGTTCCAGCACCCGCACCCCGGTGAGGGGGCCGGCAGAAGTTGGCGTGGGGGTCATCGGCGACCGCCTCCCGGGTTTGACAGTGATGCTGTCACAGTGGCGATGATAGGGACGTGACTCGCCGGTAACAAGAGTCCGGACCGGGCCCGCGCGAGCGGTGCCGGACGGCGCGGGCGACGCGGGCGGCGGGGTTCCCGGCCCGGCGGATGCGCGATCATGGGACGGACCGATCCGACCGGGAGGGCACGAAGCATGCGCGACCTCGACGACCTCGACACCGCCGTCCTCGACGACCCCGTGGGCGCCTCGCTGGCCGGGCCGCACGCGCACCTGGCGCGGCGGCACGGACGGGCGGTGCGGTACGACCCGGAGGTGGCGAGCTTCAGCAGCGTCGGGCTCCGGCCCGCCCCCGGGGCCTGGGACGACCTGGCCGAACTGCTGGGCGCGGGCGAGTTCGCCGACCTGTTCAGCAGCCCGGCCCGGCCGCCCGCCGACTGGGAGCCGGAGTTCGTCCTGGACGGGCACCAGTTGGTCCGGGTCCGGGAGGTCCGTCCGGCCGCGCCCGCGGAGCTGCGGGTGGTCGAGCTGGGGGCCGCCGACGTGCCCGAGATGCTGGCGCTGGTGGAGCGCACCCGCCCCGGCCCGTTCCGGCCGCGCACCCGCGAACTCGGCACCTACCTGGGCGTCCGCGACCACGCCGGCACCCTGCTCGCGATGGCCGGCGAGCGGCTGCGCCCGCCCGGCTTCACCGAGGTGTCGGCCGTCTGCACCGCCCCCGAGGCCCGGGGCCGCGGCCTGGCCGCCCACCTGGTCGGCGAGCTCGCCACCCGGATCGCCGCCCGCGGCGAGCACCCCTTCCTGCACGTCGCCGCCGCCAACGCGGGCGCGCTCGCGCTGTACGAGCGGCTGGGCTTCGTCCGCCGGGCCGACGTGGTCTTCCGCGGCTTCCGCACCCCCTGACCCGGTCGGCTCCCGCACCCCCCGGTCCGGTCGGCCGCCCGCGCGGCTGGCCGAGGGCGACATCCCGCCGGGCCGGGTGTTGTGCCCTTCCGACCTGGGCGGCGGCCGGTCCCGTTGGCGATCATGGGAGTGCCCCGACCGCCGTCCCGCAGGGAGCCGCCCCGTGTCCGCCGCCCGTCCCGCGCCCGCGCCCGCCACCGCCGCCGCCGAGGGGACGCGGGCCGGCCGCGCCGTCGAGCACCTGGACGTGCTGGTGGTCGGGGCCGGGATCTCCGGGATCGGGGCGGGCCGGCACCTCGCGGTCGGACACCCCCGGCGGAGCTTCGCGATCCTGGAGGCGCGGGAGGACTGCGGCGGCACGTGGGACCTGTTCCGCTACCCGGGCGTCCGCTCCGACTCCGACCTGTACACCTTCGGGTACGCCTTCAAGCCGTGGCGCCGCGAGGAGTCGATCGCCGACGGCGCGCAGATCCTGGCCTACCTGCGGGAGACCGTCCGCGAGCACGGCCTGGAGCGGCACATCCGCTACCGGCGGCGGGTGGTGGGCGCGTCCTGGTCGAGCGCGGCGGCCCGCTGGACGGTCGAGGTGGAGCACACCGACACCGGCGGACGCACCACGCTGACCTGCGGCTGGCTGTTCTGCGCGGCCGGGTACTTCCGCTACGACCGCGGCCACACCCCGCCGCTCCCCGGCCTGGAGCGCTTCGCCGGGCCGGTCGTCCACCCGCAGCACTGGCCGGCCGACCTGGACCACGCGGGCCGGCGCGTCCTGGTGGTCGGCAGCGGCGCGACCGCGGTGACGCTCGTCCCCGCGCTGGCCGCCACCGCCGGGCACGTGACGATGCTGCAGCGCACCCCGACGTACGTGATGCCGGTGCCGCGCCGGGACGCGGTCGCCGTCGCGCTGAAACGGCTGTTCGGCGAGCGCCTCGGCCACGCGCTGGCCCGGCGCCGCAACCTGCTGCGGCAGCGCGCCGCCTGGGCGTTCTGCCGGCGCCACCCGGCGGCCGCCCGCCGGATCATCCGCCGGGCCAGCGCCCGCCGCCTGCCGCCCGGCTACCCGGTCGACGAGCACTTCCGCCCGCCGTACGACCCGTGGGACCAGCGGCTGTGCGCGACCCCCGACGGCGAGCTGTTCACGGCGATCCGGGACGGCCGGGCGTCCGTGGTCACCGACCGGATCGAGCGCTTCACCGGGACCGGCGTCCGGCTCGCCTCCGGCCGGGAGATCGCCGCGGACCTCGTCGTCACCGCCACCGGCCTGGACGTGCGGGCCTTCGGCGGCCTGGAACTGACCGTCGACGGGCGGGCGGTGCGGCCCGCCGAGACGGTCGCCTACAAGGGCGTGATGCTCTCCGGCGTACCCAACTTCGTGTACGCGCTGGGCTACACCAACTCCTCCTGGACGCTCAAGGTCGACCTGCTGTGCGCCCACTTCGGCCGGCTGCTGGCGCACATGGACCGGCACGGCCACCGGAGCTGCCGCCCCGAACTCGCCGACCCCGCGATGCCCGTCCGCCCGCTGCTCGACCTCACCGCCGGCTACCTGCGCCGGGCCGCCCACCTGCTCCCCCGCCAGGGCGACCGCGCACCCTGGCGCACCCCGGCCGGCCACCGCGAGGACCTCCGGCTGCTCGGCACCGGCCCGGTCGACGGGCCCGAACTGCGGTTCTCCCGCTGACGGCGGCCGGTTGACGCCCGGACGGGCACGGGCGGACGCTGGAGGGGAGCGAGGCGCGCCGGCCGCCCGGGCGCCGGCGCGCGGCCGGAAGGTGAACCGCCATGCAGAACCACTGGGTCGTCGACCTGACCTTCGACGAGGACGACTCCCGCACCACCTGCACCGCCGCGCTGAGCGGCTTCAGCGCCCCGGGCGCCCGCGGCACCGGCACCGCCCGCCGCAACCCCGCCGACGAGGCCGACAGCACCGTCGGCGAGGAACTCGCCGCCGCCCGGGCCTGCGACGACCTGGCCCGGCAGCTGATCGGCCACGCCGCGCGGGGCGTGGAGAGCCACACCCACACCCCGGCGCAGCTCTCCTTCTGAGGCGTGCGGCCCGGTCCGCACCGGTCCGGCCGGTGATCTTTTCCGACCGTCGAACCGGCGGGTAGAGTGCGGCGATCCGTCGTGCCCACGGGGGGCACCGTCGAAACGAACGTCCGGTGAACCGCATGACCGTCTGGGCCCGTCCCGCCACCTGGTGGCGCAGCGCCATCGTCCTGTCCGCGTTCCTGGGGATCTTCCTCAGCAACAGCTCGCTGGTGTACTTCACCATCCAGAGCAACGTGATCGTGCTCGGCTACTTCCTGGCCGCCGTCTACTGGATGGCCCGGCGCGACACCGCCGACGCCCCCGCGCCCCGGCTGCGCGGCGCCGCCGTCCTGTACATCACCATCACCGGCATCGTCGCGCACGTGCTGCTCAACCACGGCGAGAACCCGCTGCCCGGCCTGTTCTCCGGCCCCGACCGCCTGCAGCACTGGTCGAGCTTCTTCCTGCACTACACCACCCCGCTGCTGGTGCTGGCGGAGTGGCTGGTGTTCTCCCCGCGCAACGCCTCCCGCTGGCGCGACCTGCCGCTCTGGCTCTCCTACCCCCTCGGCTACGCGGTCCTGACCGAGGCCCGCGCCGTCCTCTTCCCGGACTTCCCGGTCCGCTACCCGTACTTCTTCCTCGACCCCACCGAGAAGGGCTACGGCTGGGTCGGCCTCCAGATGCTCCAACTCGTCGTCGAGTTCGCCGTCCTCGGCGCCTTGGTCATCGGCCTCGACCGCCTCGGCACCCGGCTCCGCCGCGCGCCCGCGCCGGAGACCGCCTGAGGGTCCGCCGCCCCCGTCGCCGCGTCGCCCCGTCCGCCCGCCGGTGGACGGGGCGTCGTCGTCAGCGGGTGGAGCCCATGGTGCGGGAGACGCGGGCGGCGGTGGCGGCGACGACGGGACCGAGTTCGCGGGCGCGGGCGGCGGTGATGCGGGAGGTGAGGGCGGAGGTGGAGATGGCGCCGATGACGGTGTTGTTGTGGTCGAAGACGGGGGCGGCGATGCAGCGGACCTCGGGTTCGTTCTCCCTGTCGTCGACGGCGTAGCCGCGGGTGCGGATCCGGGTGAGGTCGGCCCGCAGGGCGGCGGCGGAGGTGAGGGTGCGGGTGGTGATGGCGGGGAGGCCGTCGGCGACGACGGTGGCGAAGGCCTCCTCGGGGAGCCAGGCGAGCATCGCCTTGCCGACGGCGGTGCAGTACATGGGGGCGCGGCTGCCGATCCGGGAGGCCATCCGGACGGCGGTCTCGTTCTCGACCTTGTCGACGTAGACGACGTACGGGGCGTCGGGGACGCACAGGTGGACGGTGCCGCCGACCTCGCGCATCAGCTGGTGGGCCTCCTCGGAGGCGGCGGTGCGCAGGTCGAGGGTGGCGAGGTAGGCCTGGCCGAGCCGGAGGGCGCCGGGGCCGAGCCGGAAGTGGCCGGTGTCGCGGTCGCGGGCGAGGAGTTGGGCGTCGACCAGCGGGGCGGCGAGCCGCAGCACGGTGGACTTGGACATCCCCAGGCCGTCGGCGAGCGCGGTGAGGCTGAGGTCGGTGCCGGCCGCCGCGTGGTCCCGGACGTGGTCGAGCACCGCGAGGGCGCGGCGCAGCGACGCGGACTGGTTGCGTTCCGGCCGGCCCTCGGCGGGTCGGCTCTCGGCGGCGGTGCTGGTCATGGGGTGTGACGGTACGGCGCGGCCGGGCGCGGTGCCAGTTCCGCAGCACATCGTTTTGCAGTGCAGAACTTTCGCGGTCTGCTCTTGTCGCCGTGCCCGGCGAGTTTCTAACGTCCCGCTCACACCGATCCCCCACTGCATGTCCCGGTTCGTCCCGGGGTGCGCAGGTGCGTCCCGCTGCGGCGAGGAGATGACGTTGAGCATGAAGAAGCTGGCCCGTGGTGCCGCCCTTGCCGTGCTGGCCGGCACCGTGGCCACGGCCTGCGCGCCGGGTACCGCGAAGACCACGACGTCCGCGGACAAGCAGACCGGCACCGTGAAGGTGTGGCTGTACGACGAGGCGAACCGGGCGCCGAAGGAGCAGGTGGTGGCGCAGGCCGTCGCCGACTTCAAGGCGAAGCACGCGGGCGTCGAGGTCGAGGTGTCGTACATCCCGACCGACGCGGGTCCGCGCGCCGAGAAGATGAAGGGCGCGTTCAACGACCCGTCCTCGGCGCCGGACGTGGTGGAGTTCGGCAACACCGACCTGTTCGGCTACACCGCCTCGGGCGGCCTCGCCGACATCACCTCCGACCTGGCGAACTGGGAGGAAGGCAAGGACCTGCCGCAGGACCTGAAGGACACCGCGGTGGTCGACGGCAAGACGTACGGCCTGCCCTGGTGGCTGGGCGTGCGCGCGCTCTACTACCGCACCGACGTGTTCACCGAGCTGGGCCTGCAGGCGCCGACCACGTACGACGAGCTGAAGTCGGCGGCGGAGAAGGTCCGGGCCGCGCACGGCGACCTGCTGGGCATCGCGGTCGGCGGCAAGTACACCTTCGGCGCGCTGCCGTTCGTCTGGGCCAACGGCGGCGACCTGGCCGCGAAGGGCGGCTCGGGCTACGCCTCGGCGATCGACTCGGCGCCGTCGCAGGCGGGCGTGAAGCAGTACACCGACCTGTTCACGGACGCGATCTGCCCGGCGCAGCAGTGCGCCGACCTGACCGGCGGCAAGACCGTCGAGGCGTTCGCGGCGGGCAAGGCCGGCATGGCGATCCTGCCGAACTCCTCGCGCAGCGCGGTGGAGGCGGGCGCGGCGAAGGGCAAGTACGCGATCGTGCCGCTGCCGGGCACCTCGGCCGGGAAGATCGCCCCGGCGTTCTCCGGCGGCAACGACCTGGGCGTGATGAAGTCGACCCAGCACCGCGGCCTGGCCGCCGACTTCATCAAGGAGCTGGCGTCCAAGAAGAACCAGCTGGCGCTGTTCGACGCGATGGGCAACCTGCCGACGCTGTCCTCGGCGCGGGCCGAGGTGGTGCAGAAGCAGCCGTGGCTGAAGCCGTTCACGGACACCATCGCGGCGGGCACCAAGTTCGTCCCGAAGGACGCCGCCTGGGCGAAGATCGACGCCCAGAGCGTGGTGCCGACGATGCTGCAGAAGGTCATCACCGGCAAGTCCGACGTGGCCGGTGCCACCAAGGAGGCCGCGGCCGCGATGAACGCCTCGTTCAGCGGCAAGTAGTCACGGCCCCGTAGGAGGAACCGGAAGTTGTCGATGCCTGCCACGACCGTCACCGCCCGGGCGGACCAGGGGGACTCCCCCGTCCGCCCGGCGGGCGGCGCCCCCGCCGGGGCCCGCCGCCGCCCCGGGCCGCTGGCCCGGATCCCCGTCCCGCTGTGGCTGCTGCTGCCGGCCGCCCTGGTGCTGATCCCGCTGTTCGGCTACCCGCTGTACCAGCTGGGCCTGCTGTCGGTGCTCAAGTTCGGGCAGCCGCAGGCCTCCGGCGGGGTGCCGACCGAGTTCGTCGGACTGTCGAACTACTCCGACGTCCTGGGCGACGCGCAGTTCTGGTCGGTGCTCGGCCAGACCCTGGCGTTCGCCGCGTTCTGCGTGCTGACCACCCTGGCGGTCGGCGCGACCTGCGCGGTGCTGCTGACCCGGATCGGCAGGTGGCCGCGGCTGATGCTGATGTTCGGCGCGCTGGGCGCCTGGGCGGCGCCGGCGATGACCGGCTCCACGGTGTGGATGTTCCTGCTGGACACCAACACCGGCCTGGTCAACGAGGTGCTCGGCACCCAGGGCCACAACTGGATGTACGACAAGTGGTCGGCGTTCGCGATGGTCGCCGTGGTCGTGGTCTGGCACAGCTTCCCGTTCGTGATGATCACCCTCTACGCGGGCATCCAGGCCATCCCGGACTCCGTCGTCGAGGCCGCCCGGCTGGACGGCGCGGGCACGGTCACGGTCTTCCGGAAGATCATGCTGCCGATGCTGCGCCCGCTGCTGGTGATCGTGGTCATCCAGTCGGTCATCTGGGACTTCAAGGTCTTCACCCAGATCTACGTGATGACCGGCGGCGGCGGCATCGCCGGCCAGAACCTGGTCCTCAACGTCTACGCCTACCAGAAGGCCTTCGTCGCCGAGAACTACAGCCTCGGCGCGGCGATCGGCGTCCTGATGACGCTGATCCTGCTGGCCGTCACCGCCGTCTACGTCCGCAGCCTGCGCCGCTCCGGGGAGGAACTGTGATCAGCAAGCGCGACAACCGGGTGCTGCGGCAGGGGGCCAACGCGGTCGCCGTGGTGCTGGCCCTGCTGACGGTGTTCCCGCTGTACTGGATGGTGCTGTCGGCGTTGAAGCCGAAGGGCGAGATCACCTCGGCGCACCCGCGGCCGTGGACGTTCGCGCCGACGCTGGAGAACTTCCGCAACGCGCTCGGGGTGTCCGGGTTCGGGCGGTACTTCCTGAACAGCCTCGCGGTGGCGGTGGTCGTGGTCGTGGTGTCGGCCGCGGTCGCGTTCCTGGCGGCGGTGGCGCTGTCCCGGTTCAGGTTCAGGTTCAGGACCACCGTCCTGATCATGTTCCTGGTGGCGCAGATGGTGCCGGTGGAGGCGCTGACCATCCCGCTGTTCTTCCTGGTGCGGGACATCGGGTCGGTGGCTCCGGGGTTCGGGCTGTCCTCGCTGGGCTCGCTGATGCTGGTGAACCTGGCGTTCTCGCTGCCGTTCGCGGTGTGGATGCTGCGCGGGTTCGTCGCGGCGGTGCCGGAGTCGCTGGAGGAGGCGGCCCGGATCGACGGGGCGAGCCGGTTCACCATCCTGTGGCGGATCCTGTTCCCGCTGGTCGCCCCGGGCCTGGCGGCGACCAGCGTGTTCTCCTTCATCACGGCGTGGAACGACTTCGTGTTCGCGAAGACGCTGATCCTGGACACCGACCACCAGACGCTGCCGGCCGCGCTGATGGTGTTCTTCAAGCCGGACGAGAACGACTGGGGCGGCATCATGGCCGCCTCGACCCTGATGACGGTGCCGGTGCTGGTCTTCTTCGTGCTGGTGCAGCGGCACATGGTGTCGGGCCTGGGCGGCGCGGTGAAGGACTGACCCCCGCCGCGCGCCCCCTCCCCGCCGCCCGGGCGGCTCAGCTCTCCGGCTGGGCCGCCCAGGCGGCGAACGCGTCGTGGAAGCCGGGGAAGGTCTTGCGGACGCAGCCCGGGTCGTCGTAGGTGGTGCCCGGGGTGCGCAGGCCGGCCACCGCGAAGGACATGACGATCCGGTGGTCGCCGTGGGTCTCGATCTCGACCGGCTCCGGGGTGCCGGGGCGGATCTCGATCCAGTCCCGGCCGGTGGCCACGTCGACGCCCTGGCGGCGCAGGTTGTCCGCGCAGGCGTCGAGGCGGTCGCACTCCTTGACCCGGGTGTTGTAGACGTCCTCGATCCGGATCGGGCCGGAGGCGAACGGGGCGATCGCGGCGAGCGTCGGCATGGTGTCGGAGATGTCGCGCATGTTGACGGTGCCGCCGGTGAGGGTGCCGCCGGTGACGGTGGTGGCGTCGGCGCCGATCTCGACCTTCGCGCCGAGCCGCTCCAGCACCTCGACGAACTTCAGGTCGCCCTGGAGCGCGCCGCGCCCGAGGCCGGGGACGGTCACCTCGCGGCCGGTCAGCGCGGCGGCGGCGAAGAAGTACGAGGCGGTGGAGGCGTCCGGCTCGACCGGGTACCGGGCGGCGGTGTAGCCGCCGGCCGGGACGTCGAACACGTTCCCCTCGCGGGCGACCTCGACGCCGAAGCTGCGCATCATCGCCAGGGTGATCTCGACGTACGGCGCGGAGACCAGGTCGGTGACGCGGATCCGCAGGCCGGTGCGGGTGAGCGGGCCGAGCAGCAGCAGGGCCGTCAGGTACTGCGAGGACAGCCCGGCGTCGAGCGTGACCTCGCCGCCCTCGACGCCGGCCGCCTCGATGCTCAGCGGGTGGTGGCCCTCGGCGCCGTGGTGCTCCACCCGGACGCCGAGGTCGCGCAGCGCGGCGGTGAGCGGGCCGAGCGGGCGGCGGCGCATCTGCTCGGACGCGTCGAAGTGGAAGGTGCCGCGGCCGGCGGCGGCCAGCGCGGGCAGGAAGCGCGCGGTGGTCGCGCCGTCCCGGCAGAACACCGAGGCGCCGTCGACGCCGGGGCCCTGCGGGCGGCCGGTGATCCGCCACTCCCGCTCCGCGCGCTCCACCTGGTAGCCGAGGGTGCGCAGGCCCTCGGCGAAGCCCTCGGTGTCGTCCGACACCAGCGGCCGCACCAGGGTGGTCACCCCGTCCGCCGCGGCGGCCAGGAACAGCGCGCGCGCCGTGACCGACTTCGAACCGGGGATCTCGACCAGCGACACGGCGCACCCTCCATGGGAGCAACGACAACAGGACCGGGGCTGCCCATGATCCTGCCCTTCCGGCGGCCCGGGAGGGCCGGCCGTCCCACGGTACGGACACCGGGGCGGGACGGTCGACCCTCCCGGGGCGGGGTCAGCGCGGATCGACCGGGGTCAGTCCGTCCCCGTCCCACTCCAGCCAGCGGGTGATGCCGATCTCCCGGAGGAAGGGGCGGTCGTGGCTGGCGACGACCAGGGTGCCCCGGTAGCCGGCCAGGGCCTGGGTGAGCTGGCGGACGCTGGCCAGGTCCAGGTTGTTGGTCGGCTCGTCGAGCAGCAGGAGCTGCGGCGGCGGGTCGGCCAGCAGCAGGGCGGCCAGGGTGGCCCGGAAGCGCTCGCCGCCGGAGAGGGTGCCGGCCGGCTGGTCGGCCCGGGCGCCGCGGAACAGGAAGCGGGCCAGCCGGGCCCGGACCTCGTTGTCGGTGGCGGCCGGGGCGTGCGCCCTGACGTTCTGGAAGACGCTCCGCCCGTCGTCCAGCACGTCCAACCGCTGGGGGAGGTGGCGGAGTTGGACGGGGGTGGCGACCATGCCCTCGGCGGGGGCGAGTTCGCCGGCGATGGTGCGCAGCAGCGTGGTCTTGCCGGAGCCGTTGCGGCCGACCAGGGCGATCCGCTCGGGGCCGCGCAGCTCCAGGTCGATCCGGCCGCGGCCGCCGTGGGCCAGGCGGACGCCGTCCATGGTGAGGACGGTGCGCCCGGCGGGGACGGCGGTGCGGGGCAGGTCGATCCGGATCTCGGCGTCGTCGCGGACGGCCTCCTCGGCGGTGGCCAGGCGCTCCTTGGCCTCGTTGAGCCGTTCGGTGTGCATGCCGCGCAGGCGGCCGGCGGTCTCCTCGCCCTTGCCCTGGAGCTTGTCGGCCAGCGCCTTGGGGTCGTTGCGGCGCACCGAGCGCTGCTTGCCGTAGGCGGCGGACTTGGCGAGCCGCTGACCGGCCTCGACCAGGTCGCGCTTCTGGCGCTTGACGTCGGCCTCGGCGTTGCGGACGAGGCGTTCGGCGGTCTCCTGGGCGCTCTCCACGGCCTCCTGGTAGGCGCTGAAGTTGCCGCCGTACCAGGTGACCTCGCCGTCCCGCAGGTCGGCGATCTGGTCGACCCGCTCCAGCAGTTCGCGGTCGTGGCTGACCAGCAGCAGCACGCCGGGGAAGCCGGCCACCGCGTCGTACAGCCGGGCCCGGGCCCGGGAGTCCAGGTTGTTGGTGGGCTCGTCGAGCAGCAGCACGTCGGGGCGGCGCAGCAGCAGGGCGGCGAGGTTCAGCAGGACGGCCTGGCCGCCGGAGAGTTCGCCGGTGGTGCGGTCCAGGTCGAGCCGGCCGAGGCCGAGGCGGTCGAGGGTGGCGCGGGCGCGCTCCTCGACGTCCCAGTCGTCGCCGATCGCGGTGAAGTGACGCTCGTCCGCGTCTCCGGACTCGATGGCGTGCAGGGCCTCGCGCTGGGCGCGGATGCCGAGCGTCTCGTCCACCCGCCGGTCGGCGGCGACCGCCAGGTCCTGCGGCAGGTAGGCGAGCTCGCCCGCGACCCGGACGGTGCCGGTGGTGGGGGTGAGCTCGCCGGCGATCAGCCGCAGCAGCGTGGACTTGCCCGCGCCGTTGAGGCCGACCAGGCCGGTGCGGCCGGGGCCGACGGCGAGGTGGAAACCGCTCAGCACGGGGCGGCCGTCGGGCCACTCGAAGCCGAGGTCGGTGCAGAGGATCGAGGTGGTGGGTTGCGCCATGGAGGCCTCCTGGGGTTGCCGCGCGGGGATGGGGAGCACCACGGGAGACACCGGGGACGCGGGAGCGAGGAGGGCCGTCGCGGGGGAACGGAGAACCCGCACGGGAGCCGTGGATCGCCGCCCGGCCGAGGTCGCACTCGCGTCCGCACGCCGACCGACCCGGGAAGGACACGGGTGTGGCGTGGAGCGGTGTCTCATGACCTCAGACGAGCAACGGCCTTCTCCAGACGTGCGGGGACGCGATGCCTCCGAGGGTACGGAACCCGCCGCGCGCCCCGCAACGGAATTAAGTCCCGACCGCCGGGCCCGCCCGGCCGTCCGGTCCGCCCGCCCGCCCGCACGTCCGTCCGGTCCGCCCGCCCCGGCCCGTCCGGAGGGCCGCGCGCCGCCGCCTAGAATCGGGGGCATCATGACTGCCACTCTCGTCGTCAAGGACCTCGCCGCCGGCCACGGCGAGCGCACGCTGTTCTCCGGGCTGGACCTGGTCGTCGCCCCCGGGGACGTGATCGGCCTGGTCGGGGTGAACGGCGCGGGCAAGTCCACCCTGCTGCGCCTGCTCGCCGGGCTGGACGCCCCGGAGGGCGGCAGCCTCAAGCTCAGCCCGCCGACCGCGAACGTCGGCCACCTGCCGCAGGAGCCGGAGCGCCGGGAGGGCGAGTCGGTGCGCGACTTCCTGGCCCGCCGCACCGGCGTGGCGGCCGCCCAGGCCGCCCTGGACGAGGCCACCGAGGGCCTGGTGGAGGGCCGCCCGGGCGCGGACGACGCGTACGCGGAGAGCCTGGACCGCTGGCTGGAGCTGGGCGGCGCGGACCTGGAGGAGCGCGCCGAGGAGGTCGCCGACTCGCTGGGCCTGAAGGTCTCCCTCGACCTGCCGATGACGGCGCTGTCCGGCGGCCAGGCGGCCCGCGCGGGCCTGGCCTCGCTGCTGCTGTCGCGCTACGACGTGTTCCTGCTGGACGAGCCCACCAACGACCTGGACCTGGACGGCCTGGAGCGCCTGGAGGCGTTCGTGAAGGGCCTGCGCGCGGGCACCGTGCTGATCAGCCACGACCGCGAGTTCCTGGCCCGCACCGTGACCCGGGTCCTCGAACTCGACCTGCACCAGGGGCAGGTGAACGTGTACGGCGGCGGCTACGAGGCGTACCTGGAGGAGCGGGCGATCTCCCGCCGGCACGCCCGCGAGCAGTACGAGGAGTTCGCGGACACCAAGGCGGGCCTGGAGGCCCGCGCCCAGATGCAGCGCAACTGGATGGAGCACGGCGTCCGCAACGCCCGCCGCAAGGGCGGCGACAACGACAAGAAGGCCCGGGCGCAGCGCGCCGAGTCGACCGAGAAGCAGGCGGCGAAGGCCCGGCAGACCCAGCGGATGATCGAGCGGCTGGACGTGGTGGAGGAGCCGCGCAAGGAGTGGGAGCTGCGGATGGAGATCGCCGCCGCGCCGCGCTCCGGCTCGGTGGTGGCCACCCTGCGGCAGGCCGCGGTCAAGCGCGGCGGGTTCGCGTTCGGCCCGGTGGACCTGCAGGTCGACTGGGCGGACCGGGTGGCGATCACCGGCGCGAACGGCGCGGGCAAGTCGACGCTGCTGGCCGCGCTGCTGGGCCGGCTGGAGCTGGACTCGGGCTCGGCGGCGCTCGGTTCGGGGGTGCGGATCGGCGAGGTGGAGCAGGCCCGCGGGCACCTGTTCGGCGGCGACGCGGAGCAGCCGCTGCTGGCCGCGTTCTCGGCGGCCGTGCCGGAGCTGAACCCGGAGGACGTCCGCACCCTGCTGGCCAAGTTCGGCCTGAAGGCGGTGCACGTGCTGCGCCCGGCCGGGACGCTCTCGCCGGGCGAGCGGACCAGGGCGGCGCTGGCGCTGCTGCAGGCCCGCGGGGTGAACCTGCTGGTGCTGGACGAGCCGACCAACCACCTGGACCTGCCGGCGATCGAGCAGCTGGAGTCGGCGCTGGCCTCGTACACCGGCACCCTGCTGCTGGTCACCCACGACCGGCGGATGCTGGAGGCGGTGCAGGTCAACCGGCGCCTGGTGGTCGCGGACGGCAGGGTCACCGAGGCCTGAGCCGGGTCCCGGTCCGGGGCCGGACCCCGGCCCGGGGCGAGGCCGTGCCGGGCCTGAGCCGGCCCCGCGCGGCCCGCACTTGCCGATGATCGCCAACCGCCTCCGGCCGTCTTCCGCCGGGGGCGGCGGTGTGCTGTGCTGGCGCGCATGGCTGACCTCGACCCCTCCCCGGCGCCGTCGCACCCGACGACGCCGCTGCTCCCGATGCACGTCCCCGCCCACGAGGCGACCGACCGCTGCCGGGAGTTCCACCGCGTGATGGACCAGCGCCGCACGGTGCGCGACTACTCGACCCGCCCGCTGCCCGAGGGGGTGCTGGAGTGGGCGGTGCGGACGGCGGCGACCGCGCCGAGCGGCGCGCACGTGCAGCCGTGGCGGTTCGTGGTGATCACCGACCCGGAGCGCAAGCGGCGGCTGCGGGAGGCCGCGGAGGCGGAGGAGCGCGAGTTCTACTCCCACCGGGCGTCCGAGGAGTGGCTGGCGGCGCTGGCCCCGATCGGCACCGACTGGCGCAAGCCGTTCCTGGAGGACGCGCCGGCGGTGATCGTGGTGTTCGAGGTGCACAAGGGCCCGAGCTCGCCGCGCCCGTACTACACCAAGGAGTCGGTGGGCATCGCGGTCGGCTTCCTGCTGTCCGCGCTGCACCAGGCGGGGCTGGCCACGCTGACCCACACCCCCAGCCCGATGCGGTTCCTGAACGAGGTCTGCGACCGCCCGCCGGAGGAGCGCGCCGCGTACGTCATCCCGGTCGGCTACCCCGCCGAGGACGCCCGGGTGCCGGACCTGGTCCGCAAGCCGCTGGACGAGGTGATGGTCCGGCTCTGACGTCCGGCCCGCGGGGGTGGCGAACGGCCCGCCGGCAAGGGTGGCGATCCGGATACCCGCTGGTCGGCGGACTCGTGCATGGCGCATACTCCGCTCATGAGCCATTCCGCCGACGCTCCTGACACCCCCGTGCGCCCGATCAGCCCGGGCCGCCCGCCCGAGCTGCTGCCCCTCGGCGGCGGCGCGCACCTGCGCCGTCGCCGACTGGTGGACGCCGCGGCGCTGAACGCCGCGGTGATCGCCAACCTCGACCACCTGCGGCCGTGGATGCCCTGGGCCCGCACGGTGCCGACGCTGGCCGAGAGCGAGCAGCTCTCGGTGCGCGGCGAGGAGGTGTGGGACCAGGGCACCGACTTCATGTACCTGCTCGGCCTGGACGCGGACCCGGCGGCGGTGATCGGCGGCTTCGGCCTGCACGGCCGGATCGGCCCGGGCGCGCTGGAGATCGGTTACTGGGTGGACCGCGAGCACACCGGCCGCGGCCTGGCCACCGCCGCCGCCCGCGCGCTGACCGGCGCGGCGCTGGCCCTGCCGGGGGTGACCCGGGCCGAGATCCACTGCGACGAGTCGAACGCGGCGAGCGCCGCCGTGCCGCGCAGGCTCGGCTACGCGCTGGACCGGATCGAGCCGGCGGAGCCGACCGCCCCGGCCGAGACCGGCCGCAAGATGATCTGGGTGACCGGCGCCTGAGAGAGGCGTGCGTGCGCGAGGGGGCGGGCCCGCGGGCCCGCCCCCTCTGCCGTGCCGTCAGCGCCGGGCGAGCCGTTCGACCAGCGTCTGCCAGCTGTCGCCGAGCCGGGTGTCGAGCTCGCCGGCGCCGCAGGGTCCGGGCGGTGCGGGGGGGAGCTGGTCGACGGCGAGGAAGAGCAGGGCGGGGCCGTCGAGCGCGCTGGTGAGCTGCAGGGCGAGGGTGTCCGGGTCGGGGAGGCCGAGGCGGGCCTGGCCGAGCAGCATCCGGATGTGCGGGCGGGAGAAACCGGCGCCGACCGGGGGCGGGACGGAGCCCTTGCGCTCCAGGCCGGCCCGGGCGATGTCGCGGCGGGCCAGCAGGAAGGACGTCCGGGCGCGGCCGTAGGCGATCAGCCGGTCGACCGGGTCGGCGCCGGGGCCGAGCGGCGGCGGACCGGAGAGCACGTCCTGCTGGAAGCGGTGCTCCTCGGCGTCGAGCAGGGCGCGGAAGATCCCGGCCCGGGTGCCGAAGCGGCGGAAGACGGTGCCCTTGCCGAGTCCGGCCCGTTCGGCGAGCCCGTCCATGGTGACCTGGTCGACGCCGGCCTCCGCGATCATCGCGCGGGCGGTGCAGAGCAGGGCTTCGCGGTTGCGCGCGGCGTCCGCCCGTTCGGCGGGGGGCCGGCCGAAGGGGATCAGGGGGACCGGGGGGCTGTCCATGGTCACAATTTACCCGGAGCCAGAAACGGGGTAAAGTCCGTTTATGTCGAGTGCGACGCCGCCAGGCCCGCACCGCCCCTTCCGCCATGCCCGCCGCGCCCCGGCCCGGGCCCGCCCCGAGGAGTTCCGCCATGCACCTGTTCCGCCTGGACGCCAGCATCTTCCCCGGCACCTCGACCAGCTCCGAGCTGGCCGGCGCCGCCGAGACCGCGTGGGCCGCCGCCCACCCGGAGGGCACCGTCACCCGCCGCAACCTGGGCACCGACCCGCTGCCCGGCGACGCCTGGACGCACGCCACCCTGGCCGCCTTCACCCCCGAGGAGCAGCGCACCTCCGAGCAGCGGGCCGCCGCCGAGCTCGGCGCCGAGCTCGCCGAGGAGCTGCGCTCCGCCGACGCCGCGATCATCGCCGTGCCGCTCTACAACTGGGGCGTCTCACAGCACTTCAAGACCTGGGTCGACCTGGTCATCGCGGGCGCCGGCCCGACCGCCGAGCTGCTCAAGGACAAGCCGGTCGTGCTGGCCACCTCGCTCGGCGGCGGTTTCGCCCCCGGCACCCCGCGCGAGGGCTGGGACCACTCCACCCCGTACCTGGAGCGCGTCCTGCGCGACGTCTGGGGCGCCGACCTGACCACCGTCCGCCGCGAGCTGACCCTGGCCAACGTCAACCCGGCGATGGAGGGCCTGCGCGACCTCGCCGCCGAGTACCACACCCGGGCCCTGGAGGCCGCCACCGCGGCCGGCAAGACCCTGGTCCGCGCCTGACCGCCGCCCCGCACCCGCCCGGCGGCACCGGTTCGGCCCCGAACCGGTGCTGTCGGCGAAGGGAGCCTTAAGCGCGGCTGAAGTGCCCCGGGAACGCTTGACGCTCCTCGGCGACCCGGGCATTTTGAGTGCGCGGAACGGTTCGACCGCTCCGCGCACGGTGATACAGAACCCGTCTCCCGGACGGGTGTTGGGAACCAACCCCCACACGGCCCGGTCCGTCGCGCTCCCCCACGGTCAGTAGGCGCGGCCGACCGGGCCGGTTCCCACGCACCACCCGCGCGGTGGTGGTCGCCCGGGAGCAGGGAGCCCGAAGTGAACAGCGGAGGAACCGAGTTGACGGATCGCCACGGGAGGGTGACGTTTCGTCCGCGCTGTTGACCATCCGGGTCCGTTCCGGACCACCCGGGACTACGATCGATCGATGACGGACACCACACGCAGAGCAAGCGAAAGCGCCGAACCGGCGACCAGGTACCCGGCCCTGCACGCGCCGCAGCGCTGGGAGTGGGGCGGCATCGACGCCCAGTTCAGCACCGCGCTGCCACCCGACGAACTGGTCACCAACATCCACCTGGTCGGCTTCACCGAGGGCCGCGTGGTCCTCTGCCGGGACGTCCGGGGCCACTGGTTCCTGCCGGGCGGCACCCGGGAGGACGCCGAGAGCGTCGAGTCCTGCCTGGAGCGCGAACTGCGCGAGGAGGCCGGCGCCCGCCTGCTGGGCCCGCCGACCTGGATCGGCCACCACCTGGCCGTCTCCGAGGGCCCCGCCCCGTACCGCCCGTGGCAGCCGCACCCGGTCAAGGCCTGGCTCTGGGGCTGGGCCGACGTCCTGGTCGACTCCGCCCCCACCAACCCGGCCGACGGCGAACAGGTCGTCGAGGTCCGCCCGGTCACCCCCGAGGAGGCCCAACGCCTGCTCGCCCACCACCGCGAGCCCTGGTGGCCCGAACTCGTCGCCCTCGCCGTGGAGTCCCGCACCGGCTGAGGGGCGGCCGGGCGCCGGCCGCCCCTCCCGGGGGGCGCTACTTGCCCAGGCCCGCGCGGCGGAGGGCGTCGGCCATGGCGGAGTTGCCGGGGGCGGGCGGGGGGTTGGTGCCGGAGCGGCGGTCCGAGCGGTCCGAGCGGTCCTGGCGGGGCGGGCGGGGGCCGCGGCGGGACTGGTCGCGGCGGTCGGGGCCGGCCGCGCCGGGGGCGGTGTCGTCGTCGAGGCGGAGGGTGAGGCCGATCCGCTTGCGCTGGACGTCGACGCTGGTGACCTTGGCGCGGACGATGTCGCCGGGCTTGACCACCTCGCGCGGGTCCTTGACGAAGTTCCTGGACAGCGCGGAGACGTGCACCAGGCCGTCCTGGTGGACGCCGACGTCGACGAAGGCGCCGAACGCGGCCACGTTGGTGACCACGCCCTCCAGCACCATGCCGACCTCCAGGTCGGAGATCTTCTCGACGCCGTCCTTGAAGGTGGCGGTCCGGAAGGCGGGCCGCGGGTCGCGGCCCGGCTTGTCGAGCTCGCCGAGGATGTCGGTGACGGTCGGCACGCCGAAGGTCCCGTCGGCGAAGTCGCCGGGCCGCAGCGAGCGCAGCACCGCGCCGTTGCCGATCAGTTCGCCGATCCTCCCGCCGGTGGCGGCGAGGATCCGGCGGACCACGGGGTAGGCCTCGGGGTGGACGGCGGAGGCGTCCAGCGGGTCGTCGCCGTCGGGGATCCGCAGGAAGCCCGCGCACTGCTCGAACGCCTTGGGGCCGAGCCGGGCGACGTCCTTGAGCGCGCGCCTGGTCCGGAACGGCCCGTTCGCGTCGCGGTGGGCGACGATGTTGTCGGCGAGCGTGCCGGTGATGCCGGAGACCCGGGTGAGCAGCGGCGCGGAGGCGGTGTTGACGTCGACGCCGACGGCGTTGACGCAGTCCTCGACCACGGCGTCCAGCGAGCGGGAGAGCTTGAGCTCGCTGAGGTCGTGCTGGTACTGGCCGACGCCGATCGACTTGGGGTCGATCTTCACCAGTTCGGCCAGCGGGTCCTGCAGGCGGCGGGCGATCGAGACGGCGCCGCGGATCGACACGTCCAGGCCGGGGAGCTCCTGGGCGGCGAACGCGGAGGCGGAGTAGACCGAGGCGCCGGCCTCGCTGACCATCACCTTGGTGAGGTTCAGCTCGGGGTGGCGCTCGATCAGGTCGGTGGCGAGCCGGTCGGTCTCCCGGGAGGCGGTGCCGTTGCCGATCGCGACCAGGTCGACCCGGTGCTCGCGGGCCAGCCGGGCCAGCGTGGCGAGCGCGGCGTCCCACTTGTTGGCGGGCTGGTGCGGGTAGACCGTCTCGTGCGCGACGACCTTGCCGGTGGCGTCGACCACGGCGACCTTGACGCCGGTGCGGAAGCCCGGGTCGAGGCCCATGGTGGCGCGGGTGCCGGCGGGGGCGGCGAGCAGCAGGTCGCGCAGGTTGGCGGCGAAGACCCGGACGGCCTCGTCCTCGGCCTCGGCGCGCAGCCTGGTCCGCAGGTCGATGCCGAGCCGGACCAGGATCCGGGTGCGCCAGGCCCAGCGGACGGTGTCGGTGAGCCACTTGTCGGCGGGGCGGCCGCGGTCGGCGATGCCGAAGCGGGCGGCGATCCGCTGCTCGTAGTCGCTCGCGCCGGGCAGGTCGGCCTCCTGATCGCCGTCGTACGGGGAGAGTTCGAGGTCGAGGACCTCCTCCTTCTCGCCGCGCAGCATGGCCAGGATCCGGTGCGAGGGCAGCTTGGTGTAGGGCTCGGCGAAGTCGAAGTAGTCGGCGAACTTGGCGCCGTCCTGCTCCTTGCCGTCGCGGACCCTCGCGACCAGCCGGCCCCGGGTCCACATCCGCTCGCGCAGCGAGCCGACCAGGTCGGCGTCCTCGCCGAAGCGCTCGACCAGGATCGCGCGGGCGCCCTCCAGCGCGGCGGGCACGTCGGCGACCTGCTCGCCCAGGTAGCCGGCCGCGAGCGCGGCCGGGTCCTGGCCCGGGTCGGCGAGCAGGGTGTCGGCGAGCGGTCCGAGGCCGGCCTCGCGGGCGATCTGCGCCTTGGTGCGCCGCTTGGGCTTGTACGGGAGGTAGATGTCCTCCAGCCGGGCCTTGGAGTCGGCGGCGAGGACCCGGGCGCGCAGCGCGTCGTCCAGCTTGCCCTGGGCCTCGATGGACTCCAGGACGGCGGTGCGGCGCTCCTCCAGCTCGCGCAGGTAGCGCAGCCGCTCCTCCAGGGTGCGCAGCTGGGTGTCGTCCAGCGCGCCGGTGGCTTCCTTGCGGTAGCGGGCGATGAAGGGGACGGTCGCACCGCCGTCGAGCAGGCCGACCGCGGCCTGCACCTGGTGCTCGCGGACGCCGAGTTCTTCGGCGATCTTGCGTTCGACGGGCATGGTCACGGTGCCGGTCACCCCTTCTGACGGTTGCGCGGTGTCGCCCGTGCATTCTGGCAGGTCCGGCCGACGCCGTCCGGTGGTCCGGGTGGTGGCCGGGGGCGTGGCGCTTTCCGGGGAGGTCCGGGGACACGCGTCGGGCGACCCGAAGGCCGGGCGGATTGTCTGATATGAGAGACAAGCGGCTTTTGCGATCCGCCCCGCCCGGCACCAGAACGTCACGAGCGCACAGGAGGACATGGTGGCGCAGGCCCCCGCCCCGGCCGTCCGGACTCCCGCCCGACCGGTCCGCTGGAACCGCCCCGCCACCTGGCCCCGCGAGGCGGTCGCCCTGGCCGCGTACTGGGTCGCCAGCCGGCTGGTGATGATCGGGCTGATCCGCTCCGGGCGGACCGAGCCCGCGATCGAGGTGCACCGGCTGTACCAGGGCTGGTACCAGGTGCTGCGCACCGGCACCTTCCCGGTCGACGACGTCACCTGGCAGTACCCGCCGGGCGCGGCGCTGCCGATGCTCGCACCCGGCCTGCTGCCGTTCCTGACCTACCTGCAGGCGTTCGTGCTGATCGTCCTGGTGGCCGACGCCGCCGTGCAGGCCGCGCTGCTGGCGGCCGGGCGCGGACCGGGCCGCTCCGCCTGGGGGGCCTGGGCGTGGGCGCTGGCCCTGCCGCTGCTGCTCGGCCTGCCGTACGGGCGCTACGACCTGCCGGCCACCGCGCTGGCGGTCGGCGCGCTGCTGCTGCTCCCGTCCCGGCCGAGGCTCGGCGGGGTGCTGGCCGGGATCGGCGCGATGGTGAAGGTGTGGCCCGCGCTGACCCTGCTGGGCACCCCGCGCGGCCGCACCACCCGGCAGGCCTGGACGGCGGCGGCGGTCTCGGCGCTGGCCCTGCTGCTGGTGTTCGTCGCGTTCTTCGACCACACCCTGGACTTCCTGCACGCCCAGCGCGGCCGGGGCGTGGAGATCGAGTCGCTGGGCGGCAGCGTGCTGCAGGTGGCACGGCAGTTCGGCTGGTCCGGCCGGGTCGAGCAGCACTACGGCTCGTTCGAGTTCCTGGGCCGGTACGTGCACCGGATCTCGCAGCTCTCGCTGCTGCTGACCGTCGCCGCGTTCGCCTGGCTGCTGCTGTGGCGGGTCCGGGCCCGGCGCTGGACGGCCGCCACCCCGTACGACGCGGCGCTGACCGCGGTGCTGCTGTTCACCGTCACCAGCCGGGTGATCTCCCCGCAGTACCTGGTGTGGCTGATCGGCCTGGGCGCGGTCTGCCTGACCGTGGAGCGCACCACGCAGCGGCCGGTGGCGTTCCTGCTGCTGCCCGCGGTCGGCGTCACCACCGTCGACTACCCGCTGTTCTTCGACTCGATGCAGTCCGGCGGCTGGTGGCCGACCGCCGTGATCCTGCTGCGCAACGGGCTGCTGCTGGCCGCCTCGCTCTGGTCGGCGGCCCGGCTCTGGCGGGCCACCGTCTCGCCCGCGCCCGAACCCCGTCCGGCGCGCACCGCGCAGGGCGACCCGCGCACCGACCCGGACCCGGACGCCGTCCCGGCCGGGTGACGCGGCGTCAGCGGACGTACACTCCCCCAATGGCCGACACCGCGCTCGACCGGCTCGCCGCCGGCAACTACCTGCTGATCACCAGCTACAAGAAGGACGGCAGCGCCGTGCCCACCCCGGTCTGGGTGGTCCGGGACGGCGACGCCCTCGGCGCGTGGACCGCGGCCGGCTCCTGGAAGGTCAAGCGGATCCGGCGGCGCGGCGACGTCCTGGTCGGCCCGTGCGACGTGCGCGGCAACCCGAGCGGCAAGTCGGTGCCCGCGCGCGCCGAGATCGCGGACGCCGCCACCACCGAGCGCTACCGGCAGCTGCTGGCCCGCAAGTACGGGCTGCTCGGCCGGCTCACCCTGCTCGGCAGCCGGCTGCGCCGGGGCCGGTCCGGCACGGTCGGCATCACGATCCGGCTGGACGCCTAGAGCCCTGGTTGCCCTCGTACGGCAGCAGTTCGGGCCGCTTGGCCGGGCGGCCGTCGCCGGAGGAGCGGCCGCGCAGGCGGCGGCCGATCCACGGGCCGACGTGGGTGCCGAGCCAGCGGACGTCGTCGCGGGCCCTGCGGGCGCGGGTGCGGGGGTCGGGTGCGGCCAGCGGGGCCCGCCAGTCCTCGGCGGCGGGGCGGCCGAGCGCCTCCAGGACCGCGAGGGCGACCCGGCGGTGGCCCTCCGGGGAGAGGTGCAGGCGGTCCTCGGCCCAGAGCCGGCGGTCGTCGAAGCCGGGCGCGGAGAACAGGTCGACCAGCACGACCCGGTCCGGTTCGTCCCGGGCCAGGCCTTCGACGTACGCCTTCATCCGCAGGATGGCGGGCAGCAGGCGGCGGCTGCCCGCCATCCGCCGGGTCGGGTCGGTGGAGGTGAACAGCACCACGGTGCGGCCCTCGGCGAGCAGCGCGCGGACGCACTCGCCGAGCAGCCGTTCGACCTCGGCGACGTCGCAGCCGGGGCGCAGCACGTCGTTCAGGCCGCCCGCGAGGGTGACCAGGTCGGCGTCGGTGGCGGCGGCCAGGTCGACCTGTTCGGCCCGGATCTGGCCGATCAGCTTGCCGCGGACGGCCAGGTTGGCGTACCGGAAGCCGTCCGGGGCGGCCTCGGCGGCCAGGACGGCGGCGACCCGGTCCGCCCAGCCGCGGTAGTGCCCGTCGGGGAGCACGTCGTCGCACATCCCCTCGGTGAACGAGTCGCCCACCGCCACCATCGTCCGGTACTGCCGCACTCCGCCTCCTCGGTCCGTCGCTCGACCGCCCAACCCTACCGAGGCGTAACGGGGGCGTTCAGGCGGTGGCCGGGCGGGGCACCACCTCCAGCACGGCGGGGCCGTTGACGATCAGCGACGGGAGGCGGGGCGGGCGGCGGCCGGGTTCGGCGGCGGCCAGCCCGGGCAGCCGTTCGAACAGGGTGCGTAGCGCGATCTCGGCCTCCAGCCGGGCCAGTGGCGCGCCGACGCAGAAGTGCGGGCCGTGGCCGAAGGCGAGGTGGCCCTTGTCGGCGCGGGCCGGGTCGAAGACGTCCGGGCGGTCGGGGTGGCGCTCCGGGTCCCGGCCGGCGGCGGCGAAGCCGACGATGATCGGGTCGCCCTGCGGGATCAGCACGCCCTCGCCGAGGTCGATGTCGGCCAGCGCGTACCGCAGCGGCAGGTACATCACCGGTCCCTCCAGCCGCAGGGTCTCCTCGACCACGTCGGTCCAGCCGGTCCCGCCGGCCCGGACCGCGGCCAACTGCTCGGGGTGGTCGAGGAGTTCGAGCACCGCGCTGACGATCAGGTTGACGGCGGTCTCGAACCCGGCGGCGATCATCGTCAGCAGGGTGCCGAGCAGTTCGTGGTCGGACAGCGGCTGTTCGCCGGGGCGGTCGGAGAGCAGCAGGTCGCTGGTCAGGTCGGACGCCGGGTGGGCCCGCTTGTACGCGAGCAGTTCGGCGAGGCGCTCGTACAGCCGGGTCAGCGCGGCGAGCGAGTCGGCCTCGTCGAGCGAGGAGTCCAGGACGGTGTCGATCAGTTCGCCGAGGGGGTCGCGCAGGTGCCCGGGAACGCCGAACAGGTCGCAGATCACCGTCATGGTGAGCGGCCGGGCCAGGGCGTGGCGCAGGTCGGCGGGTTCGCCGGGCGGCAGCGCGGCGAGGGCGTCGACCAGGCGGTCGGCGGTGGCCTGCACCTGCGGGCGCATCCGCTCGACCCGGCGCGGCAGGAAGGTCGGGGCGATCCGGCCCCGGGCCCTGCGGTGCTCGTCGCCGTAGTGGTTGACCAGGCTGTCCTGGAACGTCACCGATCCCAGCACCCAGCCCGCCGGGACGTCCCCCGCGCCCGGCCAGTGCCGGCGGTAGTCGCGGGAGACCCGGGGGTCGGTGGTCAGCGCCTGGATCACCGCGTGCCGGGTGACCGCCCAGGCCAGCACCCCGCCGGGCAGCTCCACCCGCACCGCGGGCCCCCGGGCGCGCAGCCCGGCGGCCTCGGCGTGCAGCGCGACCGCGGCCGGGTCGAGCACCGGACAGCGCGGGGCGGACTCATCGGGGTTCATCCGGTCACCGGCCGGGGCACGACGTCGAGCACGGCCGGGCCGTTGATGATCATCGAGGGGACCCGGTCCGGCGCCCGGCCGGGCTCGGCGAGCGCGAGGTCGGGCAGTCGCTCGAACAGCGTGCTGAGCGCGATCTCGGTCTCCAGCCGGGCGAGCGGCGCGCCGACGCAGAAGTGCGGGCCGTAGCCGAACGCCAGGTGGCCCTTGTCGGCGCGGGTCGGGTCGAAGACGTCCGGGCGGTCCGGGTGCGCCTCGGGGTCCCGGCCGGCGGCGGCGAACCCGATGATGATCGGGTCGCCCTCGGCGATCACCACGCCCTCGCCGAGGTCGATCTCCTCGACCGCGTACCGCAGCGGGACGTGCATCACCGGGCCCTCGACCCGCAGCGTCTCCTCGATCACGTCCGCCCAGCCGATCCGGCCGGCCCGCAGCGCGGCCAGGTGCCCGGGGTCGGCGAGCAGCTCCAGCACCGCGCTGCTGATCAGGTTGACGGCGGTCTCGAAGCCGCCGGTGATCATCGTGAACAGGGTGCCGATCAACTCCTGCTCGGACAGCGGCTGTTCGCCGGGACGGTCGGAGAGCAGCAGGTCGCTGGTCAGGTCGGGCGCCGGGTGCGCCCGCTTGTGCGCGAGCAGCGCGCTCAGCCGCTCGTTCAGCTCGATCTGGGCGGCCAGCGCGCGCTCCTCGTCGAGCGTGGAGTCCAGCACGGTGTCGATCACCTCGCAGAGCGCCGCCCGCATCCCCTCCGGCACCCCGAACAGGTCGCAGATCACCGTCAGCGTCAGCGGCCGGGCCAGCGCGCTCCGCAGGTCGGCGCGCTCCCCCGGGGCGAGCGCGCCGAGCGCCGCCACCAGCCCGTCCGCCGTGGCCTGCACCTGCGGGCGCATCCGCTCCACCCGGCGCGGCAGGAAGGTCGGCGCGAGCCGGCCGCGCGAGGCGCGGTGCTCGGCCCCGTACTGGTTGACGAAGCTGTCCTGGAACGCGACCGGCCCGAGCACCCACCCCTCGGGCACCTCGGCCGCCCCCGGCCAGTGCCGCCGGGGGTCGCGGGAGACCCGGGGGTCGGTGGTCAGCGCCTGGATCACCGCGTGCCGGGTCACCGACCAGGCCCGCACACCCCCCGGCAGCTCCACCCGCACCGCGGGCCCCGCCGCCCGCAGCCCCGCCGCCTCCGCGTGCAGCGCGCTGCCGGCCGGGTCGAGGAACGGACATCTGGGAACGGAAGAATCGGACACGGTGTGCTCCCCTCACCGGAAATCCCCGCACGTCCCCCCATGGTGGAGCCCCCGCCACGCCCCGGGAAGAAACTCCCCGGCTTTGGCCCGAATCCGCCCCTGCGCCCGTCAACTCCCTTATCTACAGCAATAGTTGACACCAGAAACCCCACCCGCTCCGGTCGGCCGGAGGCGGGTGGGGTCGCGGGTGGGGTCGCGGGTGGGGTCGCGGGTGGGGTCGCGGGCGGGGCGGCTCAGGTCGAGGTGAGGGCGACCGCGGCCTCCGGGGTGTGCAGCTGGAAGGTGAGCGACTCCTGGAGGTACAGGTGCACGGTGGTGTCGTCGTGGGAGAGGTAGCCGATCGAGAGGTCCTCGCCGAGGTGCAGCTCGAAGTCGCCGCCCCGGGCGGAGAGCAGGACGGCGCCCTCGACGGCGGGGGCCCAGATGATCTCGCCGTCGAGCAGCCGGGCGAGGTGGTTGTGGACGGGGTAGCCGTGGTCGGAGGTCTCGTTGACGGCGGTGAAGGCGTCGGCGCCGAGCAGCAGCGAGTAGGGGCCGCCGACGCCGGCCAGGCGCAGCGCGGTGAGGGCGCGGCTGACCGCGTTGGGGTACTCGCGGACGTCGGCGGGCAGGGCGACGGGGTGGTTGCTGGAGCCGTCGCGGATGCCGGTGATGCCGGCCGCCTGGTAGCCGTCGAAGACGGCGCGGTCCTCGGCGAGGGCGATGGTGCGGGCGGCGTCCTTGACCGGGTCCCAGTCGGAGTCCTTGGAGCCGCGTTCGACGTCGTCGACGGCGGCCCGGGTGACGGTGAAGGGCACGCGCAGCTCGACCACCTGGAGGGCCTCCCGGGCCCGGGCCAGGACGCCGTTGCCGGGGGCGGCGATGTCGGCGAGGTGGCCGGTGCCGACGGCGGCGAGCTCGGGTCCGTCCGGGCCGGACAGGTCGACGACCCGGCGGCCGGCCACGTGCAGCCGGAAGGTGCGCCGGGCCTCCTCCTCGATCTCGGCCCAGGCGGCGGCGGAGACGGGCGCCAGGTCGCGGTGCAGGTTGTTCACGGTGCGGGGCTCCTTTTGAGGCTGCCGATGCGGAGGCTGCCGTCCCGGACCGGCGGGTCGGTCGCGGCGTCGGCGGGCGCGGCGCCGGCGGCCGGGACGGGCGCGCCGGGGGCGGGGGGCGGGTCGTTCAGGAAGTCGGCGCTGGGGACGTGGAAGAAGGTGCCGGTGACCGCGGTGGAGAAGTCCAGCAGCCGGTCGTGCGCGGCGGGGCCCCGGCCGAGGAACATGTTGCGGAGCATCTCCTCGGTGACCCACGGGTCGCGGGCGTAACCGATGAAGTAGGTGCCGCACTCGCCGCCCTCGGCGAACGACCCGAACGGCATGTTGAGCCGCCAGATGTCGCGGTCCTCGCCGTCCGGGCCGGTGACGGTGGTCAGCGCGACGTGCGAGTCGGCGGGCTGCGCGGCCTCGTCCAGTTCGACGTTGTCGAGCTTGGTGCGGCCGATCACCCGCTCCTGCCGCTCGGTGCCGATCGCGCCCCAACCGGCCATGTCGTGCAGGTACTTCTGCACGATCACGTAGCTGCCGCCGGCGAAGGCCGGGTCCTCGTCGCCGATCAGGACGGCGTCGGCGGCGTCCGGCCCGGTGGGGTTCTCGGTGCCGTCGACGAAGCCGATCAGGTCGCGGCAGTCGAAGTACCGGAAGCCGTGCGTCTCGTCCAGCACGGTGACCCGGTCGCCCAGCCGGCGGCTGACCAGGGAGGCCAGCTCGAAGCACAGGTCCATCCGCTCGGCCCGGACGTGCAGCAGCAGGTCGCCGGGCGTCGCGGGGGCCAGGTGCCGGGGGCCGGCCAGTTCGACGAAGGGGTGCAGCCCGGCCGGGCGGGGGCCGGCGAACAGGCGGTCCCAGGCGTCCGAGCCGATGCCGAGCACCAGGCTGACCTCCTCGCGCGGGGCCCGGGTGCCGACCGAGCGGGCCAGCCCGCCGAGGTCGGGCAGCAGCTCGCGGACGGTCTCCTCGCCGCCGTCCTCGATCGCGAGCACCAGGAACACGGCGGCCCCGGTCAGCGTGGCGAGGACCGGTTGGGGCTGCGGCATGGCGGGGGCTCCCAGGGGGCTGCCGGACGTTCGGACGCCCGCCGACCATACCCGGCAAAAGGTTCAAGACCGTGCGATGGCACCCGAATCGGGCGTGTCAGCCGGGCGGCCCCGCCCGGGCGTCAACTCCGGGCGCCGGCCCCGGGCGTCCGGCTGGCCGTCAGCCCTGGCCGTCGGCGCGGCGCCGCTCGCGGAGCCCGGCGAGCTCCTCGGTCATCCGGGTCAGGAAGCGGACCACGGCGGCGACCTGCTCCGGGGTGAACTCGGCCCGCACCCGGTCGGTGCAGTCGGCGACCGGTGCGAACCACTCGCCCGCGATCCGGGCGGCGTCCGGGTGGTAGTGCACGTGGACCTGCCGGCGGTCCTGCTCGTCACGGGTGCGGTGGACGTGCCCGGCCCGCTCCAGCCGGTCCAGGACGGCGGTCACCGCGCCGGAGGTCAGGCCGAGTTCGGCGCGCAGGCCGCCGGGGGTGATCCCGGGCGGGTCGGGCGCGCGGAGGACCGCGAGCAGGGCCTGCACGTCGGTGGCGTGCAGGCCGGAGGCGGCCGCGAAGTCGTGCCCGAGCAGGTTCATCTCGGACGCCAGCCCCTGCAGCAGCCGACCGAACTCCCGCCGCGCCACCGGTTCCCGCACCACCGGCTCCTGCTCCACCACACCCGTCCGCCCGCCTGCCCGGTCACCCGCCGGGCCGGTCACGACCTTAGCGGGCCCGTCCGGCGCGCTCACCCCCGCGACCTGCCGCCCGCGCCAGCAGGTCCAGCGCGCCCGGCAGGTCGCGCGGCCCGAGGGCGCCGGGCGGGCGGGTGGCGCGCTGCCAGCCGGGGCCGGCCGCGAGCAGCACCGGGCCGACCCGGGCGCCGTGGGCGCCCCAGGCGGTGGCGGCGACGGCCCGGGCCGGGACCGGGTCGGCGGTGGCGCGGGTCTGCGACCAGAGCAGGACGGCGGCCGGGCCGGTGCGCCGGACCGCCTCGGCGAGGGCCCCGGCGGGCAGCGCGGCGCCGAACATCCGGAACGGCAGGCCGCGTTCGGCGAGCGCGGCGGCCACCGCCTCCAGCGGCAGGACGTGCTGCTCGCCGGGCATCGCGGCCAGCAGCACCGGCGGCCCGGCCACACCTGCCGCGCCCGCCGCGCCGTCCGAGTCGGCCGGGCCGGGCGCGTCGGGCGGGGGCTCGGCGACCCGGCGCAGCGCGCTGGAGACGTGCCAGGACAGCAGGTGCTCGACCTCGACGTACCGCTCGCCGCCGCCCGCCGCCCAGCGCCGTCCGGCGGCGCGCAGCGCGGGCGCCATGACGTCCGTCCAGGCGGCGACGGCCCCGAACCGCTCGACGTCGGCGTGCAGCAGCCGGGCCACTTCCGCGCCGTCCAGCCGCCGCGCGGCCCGGGCCAGGCCGCGTACCTCGGGACGGACCTCCCCCGCCGGGAGCGGCCCGGCGGGTGCCGCACCGGGGGCGCCCGCCAGCCCGGGCGCCAACCGGGCCGCCTCGGCGGGCGGGACGCCGCGCGCCGTGAGCCGGCACATCGCCTCCAGCACCGCGACGTCCCGGGCGGTCCAGCGGCGGTGCCGCCCGGCCGCCCGCTCGGCCGGGCCGATCCCGTAACGGCGCTCCCAGGAACGGACGGTGGTCGGCGACACGCCGAGCCGCCGGGCGACCGCGCCGGTGCTCGCCCCGGCCTCGGCGGAGGTTTCTGCTGACACCCGGCCAGCCTAGGCCCCGGAGGGCGGTCCCATCCGGTTCGGCACCGGCTCCGAACACCAGTGCAGGGACGCGGTTCGGCTCGTCCCTTGAAAAGTCTCTCAATGATTGAGATATCCTCCCGCCATGCCGAAGCCCGCGCCGCCCGCGTCCCCGTCCGACTCCCCGTCCGCGCCGCCGTCCGCCTCCGGGCGGCTGCGCTTCCTGCTGCCGCTCGTGCTGCTCCTGGTCTGGCTGGTCCTGGGCGGCGCGCTCGGGCCGTTCGCCGGGCGGCTCGGGGAGGTGTCGACCAACGACGGGGCGGCCTTCCTGCCGCGCAGCGCCGAGTCGACCCGGGTCGCGCAGCTGGAGAAGGACTTCCGCACCGAGTCGACGCTGCCGGTGGTGCTGGTCTGGGAGTCCTCCGCCGGGCAGGTCGACGACGCGCTGCGGACCGCCGCCGGCCAGGCGCTGACGGAGGCCGCCCGGGTGCCGGGCGCGACCGGGCAGGCCTCGCCGCTGCTGCCGTCCGAGGACGGGCAGGCGCTGGAGGCCGTGGTGCAGCTGCGCGCCGACCTCGGACCGGACACCAAGGTCGCGGTCGAGGCGATCCGCGAGCGGGCCGGACAGGTGCCCGGCGCGGTGGCCGGGGTCGCCGGGCCGGCGGCGGTGCTGGCCGACCTCTCCGGGGCGTTCGCCGGCATCGACGGCCTGCTGCTGGGCGTCGCGCTCGGCGTGGTGCTGCTGATCCTGCTGCTGGTGTACCGCGCGGTGCTGCTGCCGCTGCTGGTGATCCTGGGCGCGGTGTTCGCCCTCGCCGTGGCCTGCGCGATCGTGTACGCGCTCGCCCAGCACGGCGTCGTCCGGGTGGACGGGCAGGTGCAGGGGCTGCTGTCGATCCTGGTGATCGGCGCGGCCACCGACTACGGACTGCTGCTGTCCGCCCGCTTCCGCGAGGAGCTCGCCGCCGGACGGGACAGGTACTCCGCCGCCCGTACCGCGCTGCACCGCTCGCTGGAGCCGATCGCCGCCTCCGGCCTGACCGTCGGCCTGGGCCTGCTGGTCCTGCTGCTCTCCGACCTGACCAACAACCGGGCGCTCGGCCCGGTCGGCGCGATCGGCATCGCCTGCGCCGTGCTCTCCGCGCTGACCTTCCTGCCCGCGGTGCTCGCGCTGTGCGGCCGGGCCGCGTTCTGGCCGGCCCGGCCCAAGGCCGACGGCACGGGCGGCTCGCACCGGGTCTGGCAGCGGGTCGCCGAACTGGTGGGCCGCCGGCCGCGCGCGCTGTGGGTCGGCTCGGTCGCCGTCCTGGCGGCACTCGCCGCCTGCTCCCCGCTGCTGGACGCGCGGGGCGTGCCGCAGTCCGAACTGTTCACCACCGCCCAGCCCTCGGTCGCCGCGCAGCGCCTGCTCTCCGCGCACTTCCCCGGCGGCTCCGGCAACCCGGCGGTGATCGTCGCCGACGCCGCGCGCGCGGACGCGGTCACCGCCGCCGCCGCGCAGGTCCCCGGCGTCGCCTCGGTCCGCCCGTACACCGGCGGCGCGCCCACCGCCCCGCCGGTCGTCGCCGACGGCCTGGTCCGGCTGGACGCCACCCTCACCGACCCCGCCGACAGCGACGCCGCCCTCGCCACCGTCGCCCGGCTGCGGACCGCCGTGCACGCCGTGGACGGCGCCGACGCGCTGGTCGGCGGCTACTCGGCGCAGCAGGCCGACACCCGGGCCACCGCCCGGCACGACCGGACGCTGATCATGCCGGTGGTGCTGCTGTGCATCCTGGTGGTGCTGGTCCTGCTGCTGCGCTCGGTGCTGGCGCCGGTGCTGCTGGCGGCCACGGTCGCGCTCTCCTACCTGGCCACGCTGGGCGTCTCCGCGCTGGTCTTCCCGCACGTGTTCGGCTTCTCGGCGACCGACCCGTCCGTCCCGCTGTACGGGTTCGTGTTCCTGGTCGCGCTGGGCGTCGACTACAACATCTTCCTGATGACCCGGGTCCGCGAGGAGACCGCGACCCTCGGCACCCGGGCGGGCGTCCTGCGCGGCCTGACCGCGACCGGCGGCGTCATCACCTCCGCGGGCGTCGTCCTCGCCGCGACCTTCGCCGCCCTGGGCGTCATCCCGCTCGCCTTCCTGGCCCAGATCGCCTTCATCGTGGCCTTCGGCGTGCTGCTCGACACCCTGCTGGTGCGCTCGCTGCTCGTCCCCGCCCTGGTCCACGACCTCGGCGGCCGGGTCTGGTGGCCGGCCCGCAAGCCGGACTAGCCGGCGGCGGCGCGGGCGGGCGGCGTACGCGGCGCGGGCGCGCGGGCGGGCGGCGCGTCACCCGCCGGTGGCCGCCAGCAGGCAGGCCACCGCGGCGAGCAGCCCGGCCAGCGTGCCGTACACCGCGAGGTGGTAGCGGCGGCCGCGCCCGGTGAAGCGCAGCCAGCTGCGGCCGGGCTCGGCGCCGGGCGGGCCCGCCAGCGCGCCGAAGGCGGTCGCGGCGAGCAGCACCAGCGACAGGTAGAGCACCCCCGTCCAGCCGGCCCGACCGTCGTCGGGGTCCGCTTCCAGCAGGTCGCCGACCGCGGTCGCCGCCACCAGGAACAGCAGGCACAGCGCCAGCGTGACCAGGGTGGCGGGCCGCCGGTGGCCGGGGCGTTCGCGCCACAGCGGGGCGACGAAGCCCGACGCGGGCATCAGCAGCGGCCCGAGCAGGTACGCGGGGAACGCGCCGTCCCCGAACAGGGCCGACAGCGCCCAGGCCGCCAGGGCGATGCCCGCTCCGAGCGCCACTCCGGCCGCCCCGGCCCGGAAGCCGTCCCGGGCGCCCGCCAGATCCGTTTCGTCCACGCCCGGAACCTACCCCGTGCGCACCCGGTTCGCGCCACCGCCCGGGCGGCTACCGCGCGTTGAGGACGGCGACGCCCGCCTCGCCCGCCTCGAAGGCGGCGATCAGCTCGGCGGCCGAGGCGGCCGGGCCGGGGTGGTCGACCAGCAGGACCGCCTGCGGCTCGCCGTCCCGTTCGGCGGGGACGAAGTCGGTGGCCAGCTCGCGGCGCAGCAGCGGCACCCACTCGTCCTCGTCTCCCGTGGTGCCGAACCCGGCGAGCAGGTCGGGGTGGTCGGCGAGGCAGCGGGCGAGGACGGAACGGGCGGTGACCAGGGTGACGGCGAGGCGGCCCGGGGTGCGGGCGTAGCGGGCGGCGAGGTCGTGCGGGAGGAGGTGGAAGACGCCCTCCTCGCCCTCGTGGCCGTAGCCGAGGAGGGCGTTGACGGCCCGTTCGCCGGGGTCGGCGGAGGTGGTGTCGACGGACAGCAGCACGCCGACGTCCTCCGGGTCGAGGGACGGGACGGCGGTGATCCAGATGCCCGGGGAGGTGGTCATGGCGGCCAGCCAAGCACGGCCCGCCGACAGCGCTCAGGCGTCGGCGCCGGTGTACCAGTGCGCGCGGACGGCGTCGGTGGGGCGCGGGTCGCCGAGGTCGGGGCCGCCCCAGTGGGCCAGCGCCTCGACCACGGGGCGGAGTTCGGCGCCGCGCGGGGTGAGTTCGTAGACGGTGGCGTTGGCGGGGCGCTCCAGGCGGCGGCGCTCCACCAGGCCCTCGCCCTCCAACTGCTTGAGCCGGGTGGCGAGGATGTCGGTGGAGACGCCGGGCAGGTCGGCGTGCAGGTCGGTGTAGCGGCGCGGGCCGCCGAGGAGCTCCCGGACGATCAGGAGGCTCCAGCGCTCCCCCACCGCGTCCAGGGCGCGGGCGACGGCGCAGTACTGGTCGTAGCTTCGGCGTGGCATGCCGTCAGCATAGCCAATAGGTTGGACTTTCCAAGTCCTTACTTGGTAGAACGAAGCAAGCCGGCCGCAGGGGCTCGGTGACGGGTCGGGAGGCCGCTGATGGAGTTTCGCCAGTCCAGCAAGCTGAAGGACGTGTGCTACGAGATCCGTGGCCCGGTCGTCGACACCGCCAACGCCCTGGAGGAGGCCGGCCACAGCGTGCTGCGGCTGAACACCGGCAACCCGGCCCCGTTCGGCTTCGAGGCGCCCGAGGAGATCGTCCAGGACATCATCCGCAACCTCAGCAACGCGCACGGCTACTCCGACTCGCGCGGCATCCTCCCCGCCCGGCGCGCCGTCGTGCAGTACTACCAGCAGCGCGGCGTCACGGGCGTCGGCGTGGACGACGTGTACCTGGGCAACGGCGTGTCCGAGCTGATCCAGATGGCCGTGCAGGCGCTGATCGACGACGGCGACGAGGTGCTCGTCCCGATGCCGGACTACCCGCTGTGGACGGCCGTGGTGCGGTTCGCGGGCGGCAAGGCGGTGCACTACCTGTGCGACGAGGAGTCCGACTGGTACCCGGACCTGGACGACATCGCCGCCAAGATCACCCACCGCACCAAGGCGATCGTGGTGATCAACCCGAACAACCCGACCGGCGCGGTCTACCCGAAGGAGCTGCTGGAGGGCATCCTCGACCTGGCCCGCCGCCACCACCTGCTGGTCTTCGCCGACGAGATCTACGACAAGATCCTCTACGACGGCGTCGAGCACCACTGCCTCGCCGCGCTCTCCGACGACGTGGTCACCCTCACCTTCAACGGCCTGTCCAAGGCGTACCGGGTGGCCGGCTTCCGCAGCGGCTGGCTCGCGGTCTCCGGCCCCAAGGAGCACGCCAAGGACTACCTGGAGGGCCTCACCATGCTGGCCGCGATGCGGCTGTGCCCCAACGTGCCCGCCCAGTACGCCGTGCAGGCCGCGCTCGGCGGCCGGCAGTCGATCAACGACCTGGTGCTGCCCACCGGCCGGCTCACCGAGCAGCGTGACGTCACCTGGCGGGCGCTGAACGAGATCCCCGGCGTCTCCTGCGTCAAACCGCGCGGCGCGCTGTACGCCTTCGCCAAGCTCGACCCGGCCGTGCACCGGATCGTCGACGACGAGCGCTTCGTCCTGGACCTGCTGCTCCGCGAGAAGATCCACATCGTCCAGGGCACCGGCTTCAACTGGCCCCGCCCGGACCACTTCCGCTTCGTCACCCTGCCGCGCGCCGACGAACTGGAGACCGCGATCAGCCGGATCGGCCGCTTCCTGGCCACCTACCGGCAGTAGGCGGAGCGGGCCGGCGGGCCGGCGGGGCTCGCCGCTGAGGGGGTCCGGTGCGCCGCCCCACCACCCGGGAGAAGGATGCCCGGGTCCGCGCACCGGCCGTCAAGTCGCTTGCGTCGCTGGGCACTCCGGAGGCGCTGGAGCCGGCGGCCGGGCCGCGCGCGGACCCGGGCCGGCACGTCCGGGCCCGCGTCGAAGGGGTGTTGCGCGGCGCTCCGATTGCCGATCGGTAACGAACCCGTCACTCGAACTCCACCGGTCACACACACTCGGAAGGATGGCGCCTCGTCCCGAGCCACTCCCCCGAGAAGAGCCCCCTTGTCCCTCTCCCTCCGCCTGCGCCGGGCCTCCGCCGCCGGCGCGCTGCTGGCCGCCGCCCTGTTCGCCACCGCCTGCGAGCCCACCGACCCGGTCGCCCCCGCCACCCCCGCCGCGCACAGCAGCAGCGCACCCGCCGCACCCACCCCCAGCCCGACGCCGACGCCCACCCCGACGCCCACCCCGACGCCGACCCCGAGCCCGACGCCCACCCCGACGCCCACGCCCACTCCCCCGCCCGCCCCCACTCCCACTCCCACTCCCGCGGCGAGCACCCCGCCCCCGAAGGCCGCGGCCACCCCCACCGCCGTCCCCACCGTCGCCCGCACCACCAGCAAGCCGCCGACCCCCGCCCCGACCCCGACGCGCACCCAGCAGGCGGCGAGCTGCCACCCGCTGTCCAACGCGGGCAACTGCTACAAGGCGGGCCAGTTCTGCCGCACCTCCGACCACGGCGTCTCGGGCACCGACGCCTCCGGCCGGGTCATCGTCTGCGAGGACAAGAACGGCTGGCGCTGGGTCGCCTCCTGACCCCGGCCCGCCTACCGGCGCGGCCCGTACATGATCACGCCGACGCCGACCAGGCAGACCAGCACCCCGACCACGTCCCACCGGGTGGGCCGGAACCCGTCCAGCACCACCCCCCACACCAGCGACCCGGCCACGAACACCCCGCCGTACGCGGCCAGCACCCGCCCGAAGTCCGCGTCCGGCTGCGCCGCCGCCACGAAGCCGTACAACCCGAGCGCGAGCACCCCCACCCCGGCCAGCCACCACGGCCGGGCCTCGCGCACGGACTGCCAGACCAGCCAGCAGCCCCCGATCTCCAGGACGGCGGCCAACACGAACAGCAGGATCGAACGGGCGGTGCTCACCGCCCCACCCTAGACGGCGCCCGCCCCGGACCCGACAGCACCGGATCCGGGGCGGGCGTCCCGCCGCCGGTCGGTCAGTGGCCGTGTTCGGTGCGGCCGGCGCGGCGGGTGATCGCGTAGTGGTCGATCCGGGTGCCGTTCTCGGCGAGGGCGGTGACCTGCATGGTGGTGGTGGCGCCGGGGTGGGCGGGGGTGACGTCGACCTTGATGAAGGAGTAGCCGGTGTAGCGGACCCGGGACCAGGCGACGGTCTCGGGGACCTTCACGGCGCCCTTCTCGAAGTGGTAGGTGACCACCTCGTCCTGGTGGTTCTCGTGGCCCTCGTAGGTGTCGGGGGCGTCGAAGGAGTACAGGCTGCGGCCGGCCGCGCCGGCGGTGACGTAGACGACGCCGTCCTTGACCGGGTCGACGGTGGCGCCGCTGGGGACGGCCTTGTTGACCTTGTCGCCGAGGATCGCGTCGGTGCGCTCGTACACGTGGTTGTGGCCGTTGACGACCAGGTCGACCCGGTACTTCTCGAACAGCGGGACCCAGGCCTCGCGGACGCCGCCCTCGGAGGCGTGCTGGTGGGTGGTGGAGAAGGCGCAGTGGTGGAAGAAGACGACGACGAAGTCGATCGACTCGTCCGCCCGCAGCTCGCGCAGCTTGCGCTCCAGCCACTGGGTCTGCCGGCCGTTGGTGTGGCCGAAGTTGACCGGGATCTCGTACGAGACGTCGTTGGCGTCCAGCGAGATCACGCCGACGTTGCCGTAGCTGAAGGCGTAGACGCCGGGGGCCTTGCGCGGGTCCGGGCCGTTGGTCGGGAGGGTGAAGCGGGCGTCGTCGCCGCCGTAGCCGTTGGGCGAGTACCAGGCCTCCATGTCGTGGTTGCCGTAGGAGACCATCCAGGGGATCCCGGCGGCGACCGGCTCGGTCTGGGCGAGGAAGGCGTCCCAGGTCAGCGCGTTGTAGGCGGACCTGTCGCCGTCCAGGCCCTGGCCCATCGGGTCGGCGTAGCAGATGTCGCCGGCGTGCAGGTGGAACACCGGGTGCTGGGCCAGGATGACGTTGTCGTTGCCGGCCGCGTGCGCGGAGACGCCCTGGTCGCCGAAGGCGGTGAAGGTGAACGGCTCGAACGGGCGGTTGTGGCGGCCGTGGCGGGACGGCGCGGTGGTGAAGGTCCGGAGGGTGGAGACCGCCTGGTGCGAGGCGGGGTCGAAGCCCTCGTGGCCGACGCCGTAGTAGTAGGTGGTGCCCGGCTGCAGGTGGTCGAGTTCGACGTGCAGGTAGTACTGGTCGACCGGGGTGCCGGTCGGGGTGAGGGCGGGGGTGTGCAGGGCGCGCACCTCGGCCTCGATCTTGTGGCTCAGCTCCCAGGGGTGGCGGCCGAAGCGCAGGAACGGCTTCTTCACGGCGGCCGGCACCTGCCAGGACACCCGCATCTGGGTGGCGGCGTCGGCGCCGAACTGCAGGTGGCGGCCGACCGGGGCGACCAGCGAGCCGGTCACCCCGTCGGCGGGGTCGGCGGTCTTCACGGCCGGGTCGGCGAACGCGGTGCCGGAGCCCAGCGCCCCGCCGACGGCGAGCGCGCCGACGGTGACCGCGCTGGAGCGCAGCAGGGTGCGGCGGGAGAGCCTGCCGCGCAGGTACGCGTGCTGCTCGGCCATGCTCATCCGGGCGGCGAGGGCGGCGGGCACGCCCATGTTGGGGATATCCATGCGCGGGAGACTGTCAGCGGCCGGTGGCCGCCGTCCGGATGGTCGGTGAACGACCGTCATCGCACCGGTCTGGCCGAGCACATGTTCCGACCATGGGATGGTAAAGCCAGGTCAGCGGGCCGGGAGCCCGCCCGACGGGAGCCCGCCCGGCGGGCCTGCGGGACCACCGGACCGCAGGACCACCGCAGGACCGCAGGACCGCACGCGGCGGGTCTACAGCCGTTCGCCCGGTACCGCCAGGTACGCCGCGCGCAGCCGGGCCACCCCCGCCGTGTCGTACGGACGCCCGTCCACCGCCGCCACCGGGCGCACCCCGACGGCCGCGTTGGTCGCGAACACCGCGTCGACGCCCGCCAGTTCGGGGCCCACCCGCTCCTCGGCGCCGCCGCACGCCCCGCGCAGCAGCGCCATCGCCGTCCCGGCCAGGTAGGCGCCGCGCGGCCAGAGCGGCTCGCCGCCGCGCAGGAAGCCGACGTTCCAGGTGCCGCCCTCGGTGACGCCGCCGTCCCGGTCGACGAACAGCGCGTCGTCGTAGCCGTCCTGCTGGGCCAGTCGGCGCTGGCGCAGCGCCCCGAACAGGGCGACGCTCTTCACCTCCGGCAGCTCCCGTTCGAAGCGCGCGGTGCGGACCCGCAGCGGCCCGGGCGCTCCGCCGCCCACCGGGCGGGCCGTCACCAGCACCCGGGGTTCGGCCTTCCCGCCGATGCTGCCCAGGTCGATCGCCGGGTCGAAGAGCGTCACCCGCACCGCGACCGTCCCGGCCGCCGGGGCGGCCCGGCGGGCGAACTCGCGCACCCGCTCCCGGTCCGGGCGGACGCCGAACAGCGCCGCGCAGTCCCGTTCCAGCCGCTCCAGGTGCAGCCCGAGGCCGCGCACCCGGCCGTCCTCCACCAGCATGGTGGTGAAGTGCCCGTAGTTCGTCAGCGCCAGCACCTGCAGCTGCGCCGCCGTCACCGGCCGCCCGTCCAACTCCGCCACCGCGCCTCCTCCGTCCACGCCCCCATCTTCGGGGAGGCCGGGGGTCGTCCGGAAATCGCGTGCCTCCCGGCCGGGGGCGGGTTAGGTTCGCGGGATGACGAAGATCGAGAGCCAGCGCCGTCCCGTCCCGTTCGCCGACGGGGGCGAACTCGACACCGCGCTCGCCTTCCTGGGCTTCGCCCGGGAGTCCGTGCGGAAGAAGACCGAGGGGCTGACCGAGGAGCAGCTGCGCCGCGTCCTGGTGCCGACCGGGACGAACCTGCTGGGCCTGGTGCGGCACCTGACGGACGGCGAACGGTACTGGTTCGGGTACCACGTCGCGGGCCGGACCGAGTACCGGGACGTGGACTTCGGCATGGCGGTGCCCGTGGAGCTGACCGCCGAACAGGTGCTGGCCGCCTACCGGGAGGCCTGCGCGGACAGCGACGCGATCGTCCGCGCCACCGGCGACCCGGACGCCCCGACCGCCACCCCGGTGGGCCCGGAGCCTCGCTCGCTGCGCTGGGTGCTCGCCCACATGACCGGCGAGACCGCCCGGCACGCCGGCCACGCCGACATCCTGCGCGAGCAGCTCGACGGCACCACCGGCCGCTGACGACCCGTCCGGCGGCGGGCGGCCGCGGGTGGCTGCCCGGCCGCGGGTGGCTGCCCGGCGCCGCGGGCGGCTACGCCGTGGCGGCCGCCGCCGCCCGGCCGGCCGTGCGGCCGGAGAACAGGCAGCCGCCCAGGAAGGTGCCCTCCAGCGAGCGGTAGCCGTGGACGCCGCCGCCGCCGAAGCCGGCCGCCTCGCCGGCCGCGTAGAGGCCGTCCAGGGGCGTGCCGTCGGCGCGCAGGACCCGGGAGTCGAGGTCGGTCTGCAGGCCGCCGAGCGACTTGCGGGTGAGGATGTTGAGCCGGACGGCGATCAGCGGGCCGGCCTTCGGGTCGAGCAGCCGGTGCGGGGCGGCGGTGCGGATCAGCTTGTCGCCGAGGTAGCGCCGGGCCCCGTGGACGGCGGTGACCTGGAGGTCCTTGCTGAACGGGTTGGCGATCTCGCGGTCCCGGGCCTCGATCTCGCGGCGCAGTTCGGCGCCGTCGATCGCGGGCGCGTCGCCCTGCCGCTCGTTCATGCCGCGCACCAGCTCCTCCAGGGTGTCGGCGACCACGAAGTCCGGTCCGTGCCGCTTGAAGGCCTCGACCGGGCCGGTGGCGCCGGGCAGGGCGCGGCCGAGCACCTGGCGGACCGAGCGGCCGGTGAGGTCGGGGTTCTGCTCGGAGCCGGAGAGCGCGAACTCCTTCTCGATGATCTTCTGGGTGAGCACGAACCAGGTGTGCTGGTGGCCGGTGCGCATGATGTGCTCAAGGGTGCCGAGGGTGTCGAAGCCGGGGAACAGCGGGACGGGCAGGCGCTTCCCGGTGGCGTCGAGCCAGAGCGAGGACGGGCCGGGGAGGATCCGGATGCCGTGCCGGGCCCAGATCGGGTTCCAGTTCTCGATGCCCTCGGTGTAGTGCCACATCCGGTCGCCGTTGACCAGGTGGCCGCCGGCCGCGCCCGCGACGTCCAGCATCAGGCCGTCGACGTGCGCGGGGACGCCGGAGAGCAGCTTGGCGGGCGGGGTGCCGAGCCGTTCCGGCCAGGCGGCGCGGACCTTGTCGTGGTTGCCGCCGATGCCGCCGGAGGCGACCACCACGGCCTGGGCGCGCAGCTCGAAGCGTCCGGCGACCTCGCGGGAGCTGGCCTCGCCGCGCTGCACGGCGGACGGGGCGAGCAGTTCGCCGCTGACGGTGTCCAGGAGGCCGGCGCTGGCGGTGAGGCCGGTGACCCGGTGCCGGAAGCGCAGTTCGACCCGGCCGGCCCGGACGGCCTCGCGGACCCGGCGGGCGAACGGTTCGACGAGGCCGGGGCCGGTGCCCCAGGTGATGTGGAAGCGCGGGACGGAGTTGCCGGGCCCGGAGGCCAGCAGCCCGCCGCGTTCGGCCCAGCCGACCACCGGGAACAGCCGGACGCCCTGCCCGTGCAGCCAGGCGCGCTTCTCGCCCGCCGCGAAGTCGACGTACGCCTCGGCCCAGCGGCGCGCCCAGGCGTCCTCGTCCCGGTCGAAGCCGGCGGTGCCGAGCCAGTCCTGCCAGGCGAGGTCGCGGGAGTCCTTGATCCGCATCCGGCGCTGCTCGGGCGAGTCGACCAGGAACAGGCCGCCGAAGGACCAGTGCGCCTGGCCGCCGAGCGAGCCGGCCGGCTCCTGGTCGAGCAGCAGCACCTTCCGTCCGGCGTCGGCGAGTTCGGCGGTGGCGGCCAGGCCGGCGAGGCCCGCTCCGATCACGATGACGTCGGCGTCGTAGGCCATGCGGGGGCGTCCTTCCAGACCTGGCTCGGGGGGTGCCCCGATCCTCCGGCCTGCGCGTCTCCGGGTCAACCCGCGGGTAACTTCGAAACGCCCCGGGAACGGCGGCAGCCCCCGCCGGGACGGACGGGGGCTGCCGGGCGCGGGGGCCGTCAGGGCTTGATCCGGACCACCTGCGGGTCGTGGTCGGAGGCCTGGGCGGCGAACTCGCTGTTGATGTGCACCACGTCGTAGTGGGTCTTCTCGGGCTTGAGCCCGGGGCTGACCAGGATGTGGTCGAGCACCTGCGAGTTGCCCTGGTAGACGTACGAGTAGCGCTCGTTCTCGGGCAGCTCGTTCACCAGGTCGCGCAGCACGCCGTCCTTGGTCAGGGTCTGCAGCGCGGGCGAGAACTGGTAGTCGTTGAAGTCGCCGAGCGAGACGATCCGGGCCTTCGGGTCGGCCGCCAGCAGCTTGGCGACGAACGCCTGCTCGACGGTGGCCTGCTTGACCCGCTGCACCTCGGAGGAGCGGGTGGGGGCCTGGAAGCGGCTGTCGATGCCCTGGTCGCCGCCCTTGCTGTTGAAGTGGTTGGCGATCACGAAGACCGGCTTGCCCTTGAACTCGAACTGGCCGACCAGCGGCTTGCGGCTGGAGGCCCAGGCCTCGTTGCCGGGGTCGATCCGGCCGGGCGAGGCGGTCAGGCGGGCCTTGTGGTTCTTGCCGGTGACGTCGACGGCGGTGGTGGCGCTCCCGCCGGGGATGTCGGTGAAGGAGACCCGGGCCGGGTCGAACAGGAACACCTGGCGGATGTTGCCGCCGGGCTCGCCGCCGTCCTTGCCGTCCTCCGGGTCGATCGAGCGCCAGTCGTACGCGGGGCCGCCGGCCGCCTTGATCGCCTCGATGAAGGTCCCGACGGTGGCGGCGGCGCCTACCGTGCCGTCGTTGACGGCGCCGTTGTCGTCCTGGATCTCCTCCAGGGCGACGATGTCGGGCGAGCCGAGGTTGGTGACGACGCCCCTGGCGAGCTGGGCGAACTTCTCCGGGCCGTCGCCCGGGTCGAGGTTCTCGACGTTGTAGGTGCCGATGGTCAGTTCGTTCTTCTTGCCCGGCTCGGCGACCTCGGGCGCGAGCCCGTTGTCCTGGACCGTGCCGAGGGTGTTGGCGGCGATGGTGTAGCCGCCGAACTGGTTGTAGTCGAGCGGGCCGGCGGTGGCGCCGGTCAGCCGGTCGCCGACGTCGGCGACCGGGAACGGCACCTCGGTCAGCGGCGGCAGCGACTGGACCATGATCCGGCCGTTGTTCGGCCGGTCGTAGCCGAGGTAGACCACGCCGCCGCGGGCGGTGCGCGGGTCGGTGGCGACGGCGTCCACCCACAGCTCGTTGTACTTGTCGGTGGCCTGCACCACCGGCACGTCGGCGACCTGGACGTTCGTGCCCTCCAGCGACTCGTAGAAGTCGAGGGCGTACTTCGCCGGGTCCAGCGGCAGCCCGTCGATCGAGCCGCCGCCGGCGTCGGGGGCGTAGGCGGCCGGGATGTTCGCGGCGTCCAGCACGACCGGCGCGGGCACCGGGTTGCCGGAGGACAGCACGGTGGTCTTCGGGCCGGTCAGCTCGGTGATCGACTGCGAGCCGCCCGAGCTGTTCGGGTAGTACTCGCTGACCTTGCCGGTGACCAGCACCGAGTCGCCGACCTTCACGGTCGGGGCGGCGGAGGTGTAGACGAACAGGCCCTCGCTGGTGGCCGGGTCCGCGTCCGGGTTCGGGTCCTGGATCCAGAAGCCCTTGGTGCCGTACCCGCGGACGCCGGTGACCACGCCGGGCACGTTGGTGACGGTCTGGCCGTTCTTCGGCGAGACCCGGGTGGTGCCCTGGACGTCGTGGATCCGCAGGTCGCCGGGGACCGGCGGGGTGGTCGGCGGGGTGGTGGAGCCGCCGCCCGCGGTCTCGCCCCTGGTGTTGGTCGGCGTCGGGTCGCCGGCCGTGAAGTCCCTGGCGTTGTCGTCGGTGTCGGCGAGCGCGGCGCCGCGCGCCACCGAGGCACTGTTGGACGCCCCGGCTATCGGGCCGCCCTCGCGCACCACGGCGGTGCCGAAGCCCACCAGGTCGACGATCCGCGGGTCGGCGGCGCAGTCCGCGGCGGTCTTGCAGGTCAGCGCGGCGGTGCCGTTCACCAGCGCGACGGTGCCGCTGGTCGCCGACAGCGCCAGGTTGCCGCTCGCGTCGGCGGCCGGCAGCGCGACGGTGCCGCCCGCGCCCGCGCCCTCCGCGACCAGGTAGCGCCCGCCGGGGGCGACCGACCCGCTCAGCGCGGTGACGCCCCACTGGCTGGAGGCGCCGGGGCTGCCCGGCAGGTACTGCACGCTGTAGCCGGACAGGCCGAAGGCCGCGCCGGACGGGTTGCCCAGCTCGATGAAGTCGTTCTTCAGCGTCGCGCCGGAGTTGCCGCCGCCGCCGTACACCTCGGCGATCACCACGCCGGTGGACGGTGCGGCGAACGCGCCCGGCAGCGGGACGGCCAGCAGGGACGCGGCGACCGCGGCCGTCGCGGTGACGCGCAGCAGCGTGCGGCGGGAGCGGCGGGCGGGGGTGGGGCTGGGCACCGTTGCGGGGCTCCTTCGTGGCAGGACCGAAGCCCGGGGGCCGCGCGGGCGCCCCGGGTGGAGTCGAGGGTTCGTCAGAAGGCTGGCTGCCGGGGCCGGTCCGGGCGTCCGGGCGGTCCTGGCGGGCTACTCGCGTAGATCCAAGTCCAGAAGATACGCGCGTAGAAGTTGACGCGACAAGGGTGCCGACGTGAACTCTTCCCGACGCGCGTCCCGGCACGCCGAGAGGGGCACCCCCCGGCGGGATGCCCCTCGTCCTCCCCCGCCCGGCCGCTACGCCTGCTCGCGCAGGCCCGCGCCCCACTTCTGCTCGACCCGGCCGAACTTCCAGAACGCCATCGCCCCGGCCCAGGTCACCACGAACAGGCCGACGATCACGTAGCCCACCAGGTTCAGGTCGAGCGAGCCGATCCAGCCGATCGGGCCGCCGGTGATCTCCAGCTTCTCGGAGAGCAGGCCGACCAGCTCGATCACGCCGATCACCAGCGCCACGATCACCGACAGGCCGGTCACCGTCAGGTTGTAGTAGATCTTCCGGATCGGCTTCGAGAACGCCCACTCGTAGGCGAAGTTCATGAACGAGCCGTCGATGGTGTCCAGCAGGCTCATGCCGGCCGCGAACAGGATCGGCAGCACCAGCAGCGCGTACCAGGGCAGCGAGAACGCGGCCGCGCCGCCCGCCAGCACCAGCAGCGAGACCTCCGTCGCGGTGTCGAAGCCGAGGCCGAAGAGCAGCCCCACCGGGTACATGTGCCACGGCTTGGTGACCGCCCGGGTGACCCGGCCCAGGATCCGGTTCAGGAAGCCGCGCCGGTCCAGCTGGCGCTCCAGCTCGGCCTCGTCGAAGTCACCCCGGCGCATCCGCCGGAACACCTTCAGGATGCCGTTGAACGCGCCCAGGTTGATCAGCCCGATCAGCACCAGGAAGGTGCCCGAGACGCTGACCCCGATCAGGCCGGTGGTCTGGTGCAGCGTCGAGTCGTCCGCCTCCACCTGCCCCGCCAGCGACCGGATGCCGAACGCCAGCAGCGCGCACAGCCCGAACACGATCGACGAGTGGCCGAGCGAGAACCAGAACCCCACCGACAGCGGGCGCTTGCCCTGCCCCATCAGCTTCCGGGTGGTGTTGTCGATCGCCGCGATGTGGTCGGCGTCGAACGCGTGCCGCATCCCCAGCGTGTACGCCGTCAGGCCCATCCCGGCACCGAACACCTGCCCGCCGACGTCGTAGTGCTGCGGCGCGATCACCGCGAGCAGGGTCACCCACCCCACCACGTGCAGGAGCAGGACGAACCCGCCCATCCCGGCGAGCCGGATCCACTCCTCCCGGGTGAGCCGGTCACGCAGACGGCTGGGGGCTGCCATGGAAGTTCCCTCCGGGGTGGTGGTGCGGGGCGGTGGCGCGGGGTGCCGAGCCGGGCCATCCTTCCGCTTGTATGCATGCAATTGCAAGTTATGTGCAACTACGAGCCAGGGGCGTACGACGGGCGCGGCCGTCCGCACGACGGGCGCACGCACCCGTCCGGCGTGCTCACCGGCGTGCCCGCCGTGCTCATCGGCGTGCCCGCCGTGCGCGCGCCGGGCCGGCGGGGCGCTCCGGGGTGACTGTTCGGAAAGCTTCCTGACGGTTCGTGGGCCGAAATCCTTGACCGCACCGAATGGTCCAGTCCAATCTAGGTGACGCGCTCACCCCAAGCGCGCAGGCTCCCACCTGGTCCCCACGGACACCGCACCTACCGGACAACCCCACTTCTCCGGAGGTTCCCCCATGCTTGAACGGGCCACGCCCGCACCCGAGTCGACTCCGCGCCGGGCTCCGTCCCGACGCCGGGCCGGCGCCCTCGTGGTGGCCGCCGCGATGACCGTCGGCTCCACGGCCCTCGCGCTCTCGCTCGGCACCGCCTCGGCGGCCACCGTCAACCTGCTGGCCAACGGCGACTTCGAAGCCGGCGCGCTGAACGGCTGGACCTGCACCAACGGTTCGGTGGTCGGCACCCCCGTGCACGGCGGGTCCTACGCGCTGAACGGCAACGCCACCGCCGCGGACACCGGCCAGTGCCAGCAGGTCGTCGCCGTCCAGCCGAACACCAAGTACACGCTGTCCGGCTTCCTCAAGGGCAGCTACGTGTACCTCGGTGCCACCGGCACCGGCGTGAACGCGTCCACCTGGACGCCGGGCGCCACCAACTACACCCAGCTGAGCACCACCTTCACCACGGGCGCGTCCACCACCTCGGTGACGGTGTTCACCCACGGCTGGTACGGCACCGGCGCGTACCAGGCGGACGACCTGGTGCTGTCCGGCCCCGGGACGGGCACCACCACCCCGACCGCCTCCGCGAGCGCCTCGCAGAGCGCCTCGTCCAGCCCGTCCGCCTCGGCCTCGCCGAGCCCGTCGAACTCGACCTCCGCCAGCCCGTCCACCTCGACCTCCGCGTCGCCGTCGACCAGCCCCAGCTCCAGCTCGGGCACCGGCAACGGCCCGGCCGGCGACGGCAAGATCACCGTCCCGGGCGGGGTCGCGGTCACCCGGACCACCGCCAACGCGGTGGTGCTGAAGTGGAACGCGTCGACCGACTCGACCGACAACTACGTCGGCTACAAGGTCTGGTCGAAGGGCCAGCTGGTCGGCACCTCGATGGGCACCGGCATCGCGATCTCCTCGCTGCTGCCGAACACCTCGTACACCTTCACCGTGCAGGCGTACGACAAGGCCGGGCACGCCTCGCAGCAGTCCGCCGCGGTGACCACCTCCACCGCCGCCGCGCCCGCCACCGCCAAGCCGCTCAAGTCGGCCTACTTCGACCAGTGGTCGGTGTACGACGCCGCCTACTACCCGAAGAACGTGGACACCTCGGGCGCCGGCGCCAAGCTGGACGTGATCTCGTACGCGTTCGAGAACATCCACCCGACCAACCTCAACTGCTTCGAGGCGGTCAAGGCCTCCGACGCCAGCCACGAGGACAACCCGAACGCGGGCGACGGCGCGGCCGACGCGTACGCCGACTACCAGATGGACTTCTCGAACGCCATCTCGGTCGACGGCTCCGCGGACGACTGGCAGCAGCCGCTGAAGGGCAACTTCAACCAGCTGCGCCAGCTCAAGGCGAAGAACCCGAACCTGCGGATCACCCTCTCGCTGGGCGGCTGGACGTACTCCAAGTACTTCTCCGACGCGGCGGCCACCGACGCCTCGCGCAAGAAGCTGGTCTCGTCCTGCATCGACATGTTCCTCAAGGGCAACCTGCCGACCGGTGTCGCGGGCGACGCCTCGGGCGGCGCGGCCAGCGCCGCGGGCATCTTCGACGGCATCGACATCGACTGGGAGTACCCGGGCTCGGCCGGCGGCCACACCGGCAACCACTACTCGGCGGCCGACAAGCAGAACTTCACCGCGCTGCTCGCCGAGTTCCGCAGCCAGCTCGACTCGTACGGCGCGAGCCTCGGCAAGAAGTTCCTGCTGACCGCGGCCCTGCCGTCCGGCCAGGACAAGATCCAGTACATCGAGACCGACAAGATCGGCGCGTACCTGGACTACGCCGACGTCATGACCTACGACATGCACGGCTCGTGGGACGCGACCGGCCCGACCAACCTGCAGGACCCGCTGCACGACAGCCCGGCCGACCCGACCACCCCGATCGCTCCCGGCACCGCCAAGTACAACGTGGACACCACGCTGGCCGCGTACACCACCGGCCTGCCGGAGTACGGGATCAAGGGCGGCTTCCCGTCCAACAAGATCATCCTCGGCATCCCGTTCTACTTCCGCGGCTGGACCGGCGTCCAGGCCGGCACCAACTACGGCCTGTACCAGAAGGCCACCGGCGCCACCCCGGCCAAGCCGGGCAGCCAGGAGGCCGGCCTGGCCAGCTGGCGCGAGCTCACCCTCACCGCCCAGAACACCCACTGGGACCCGGTGACCGAGAGCACCTGGGTCTACGACGGCACCAACTTCTGGACCGGTGACGACCCGAAGGCCATCCAGGCGCGCGCCGCGTACGCCAAGAACAAGGGCCTGGGCGGCATGTTCGCCTTCGCCCTGGAGAACGACGACGACAGCTCGACCCTGCTGAACACCATCTACAACAGCCTCGGCTGACGCACCGTCACCGACCGGCGGCCCGCCGCACCTTCCCCATGGGTGCGGCGGGCCGCCGCCGTTCCCCGTGGCCGCCGGACCCCGCCTGGGAGCACCGGCGGGGCTCCGCCGCAGCTCGGCGGGGTGCCCGCGGGGAGCGGCCGGCCAAACCGTGAACCGGCTGGGAGCCCGCTGTGAGCTTGGTGAAGACGTACCTTACGATCATCGGGTGCCAAGCCTGACCGGACTCCCGCTCCAGATCATCGCCACCCTGGTGGCCGTCGCCGCGTTCGCCGCCACCATGTGGCTGTGGCCCCGGCTCGGCGGGCGGAGCTGGCGGTCCTGGCTCGGCCGGCTCGGGGCGTTCTTCGGGACGCAGGTCGCCGTGCTGGCCGCGATGGGGCTGATCGCCAACTCGTACTTCGGCTTCTACTCGACCTGGAGCGACCTGCTCGGCCTGGACGGCAGCCCCGGCACCGTGGTCGACCACCAGCCCGGCGGCAAGGCCGTCGCGGTGACCGGCGAGCAGAAGATGTACTCGGCACAGGGCTCCGCCCAGGACCGCTCCGGGCTGATCCAGAAGGTGGAGATCCACGGCGCCGGCTCCGGACTGACCGGCACCCCCGCGTACGTCTACCTGCCGCCGCAGTACTTCCAGCCCGCGTACGCGAACACCCGCTTCCCGATGCTGCTCGCGCTGTCCGGCTACCCGGGCACCCCGGAGAAGCTGATCTCGCTGCTGCAGTACCCGGTGTCCACCCTGAAGGCCGTCGAGGCCGGGGAGATGCCGCCCACCGTGCTGGTGATGATGCGGCCCACCCTGGTCGGCAACCGCGACACCGAGTGCATGGACGTCCCGAACGGCCCGCAGGTGGAGACCTTCTTCACCGAGGACCTGCCGAAGGCGATGTCCGCCTCCTACCGGGTCGACGACCGGCCCGAGTCGCGGGCCGTGATCGGCGACTCCACCGGCGGCTACTGCGCCGTCAAGTTCGCGCTGCGCAAGCCCGATTCGTACCGGTCGGCGATCGCGCTGTCCGGCTACTACGAGGTGCACAACGACCCCACCACCGGCGACCTGTTCGGCGGCAGCGACCAGGTCAAGCAGGACAACGACCTGCTCTGGCGGCTGCGCAACCACCCCGCACCGCCGGTCTCGCTGCTGCTCGCCACCAGCCGCAACGAGGAGAACTACGGCCCCACCCAGGAGATGGTGGCCGCGTTCAAGGCCCCGACCAGGCTGTCCACCATCACCCTGGACAGCGGCGGCCACAACTTCCACACCTGGACCCGCGAGATCCCCCCGGCCCTCACCTGGCTCGGCGGCCGCCTGGCCGCGCCCACCCCGGCCCCGGCCGCCCCGGGTCCGGCCGCGAGCTGACCGGCCGTCACCCGCCCCCTCCTCGCCGCCGAGGCGTACGTCACCCGTCCGCGCGGAGATTAGAGCGGCCTCATAGCCGCCTCTCATCGAGCTCTCAGCCGGGCCTCCGAGCGTATTGCCCATGACCACGTCCAGTTCCGTTCCCCCGACCAGCGAGCCGTGGCCCGACGCCGCGAAGTACCCGCCGCCGACGGTCGCGGCCGACGCCACGGCCGACCCCGCGGCCGACGCCACGGCCGGGCCCACCCGGTGGCCCGACGCGACGCCGCTCCCGCCCGCCGGGGCCGGGGGCGAGCGGCCCGCTGAGACGCTGTTCCCGCCCGTCGCGCTGCCGCCCGTCGGCCCCAAGGGCCGGGCCTCCTGGCCCGGCCGGCTGCGCACGCTGCCCGCCCGCACCTGGCGGGGGCGCGAGGACGACCCGCGTTGGGTGCGTCCGGCGTTCCTCGGCCTGCTGCTGGCGACGGCCGTCCTGTACTTCTGGAACCTGACCGCCTCCGGCTGGGCGAACGCCTTCTACTCGGCGGCCGTCCAGGCCGGCTCGGTCAGCTGGAAGGCGATGTTCTTCGGGTCCTCGGACGCGGCGAACTTCATCACCGTCGACAAGCCGCCGCTGTCGCTGTGGCCGATGGCGCTCTCCGCCCGGGTCCTCGGCCTGAACTCCTTCAGCCTGCTCGCCCCGCAGGTCCTGATGGGCGTCGGCACGGTCGCCGCCGTGTACGCGACGGTGCGCCGCCGCTTCTCCGCGCTCGGCGGCCTGGTCGCGGGCGCCGCGCTGGCGCTCACCCCGGTCGCGGCGCTGATGTTCCGCTTCAACAACCCGGACGCGCTGCTGGTGCTGCTGCTCACGCTGGCCGCGTACGGCGTCGTCCGGGCCACCGAGACGGCGTCCACCCGCTGGCTGGTGTTCGTCGGCGTGATGCTCGGCCTGGCGTTCCTCGCCAAGACCCTGCAGGCCTTCCTGGTGCTGCCCGCGTTCGCCCTGGTCTACCTGGTGTGCGCGCCGACCCGCCTGGGCCGCCGCTTCCGGCAGCTGCTGTACGGCACCGTCGCGATGGTGGTGGCCGGCGGCTGGTGGGTCGCGGTCGTCGAACTGATGCCGGCCTCCGCCCGCCCGTACATCGGCGGCTCGCAGGACAACTCCTTCCTCTCTCTGACCTTCGGCTACAACGGCTTCGGCCGGATCACCGGCGACGAGACCGGCTCGGTCGGCGGCGGTGGCGGCGGACGGATGGGTGGCGGCGGCGGTGGCGGTGGCGGCATGTGGGGTTCCACCGGCCTCACCCGGCTGTTCGACGGCGACATCGGCGGGCAGATCGCCTGGCTGGTGCCCGCCGCGCTGATCCTGCTGGTCCTCGGCCTGTGGGCGACCCGCCGCTACCCGCGCACCGACTCGGCCCGGACCGCCTTCCTGGTCTGGGGTGGCTGGCTGCTCTGCACCGGGCTGACCTTCAGCTTCATGTCCGGCATCTTCCACCAGTACTACACGGTGGCCCTCGTCCCGGCCGTCGCCGCCCTGGTCGGCATGGGCGCGGACGGCCTGTGGCGGGCCCGGCACCGACTGCCGTACGCCGCCGTGCTGGCCGTCACCGTCCTGGTCACCGCCTGGTGGGCGCACCAACTGCTGGGACGCAGCGCCCAGTTCGTGCCGTGGCTGCGCAACGCGGTGCTGATCGGCGGCATCCTCGCCGCCCTCGCCCTGCTCTTCTCCACCCGGATCGCGGGCCTCACCGGCCGCCGGGTCGCCACCGTCGCGGGCCTCACCGCCCTCGCCGCCGGCCTGGCCGGCCCCGCCGCGTACGCCCTCGACACCGTCTCCACCGGCCACAGCGGCTCCATCGTCACGGCCGGGCCCGCCGTCCAGGGCGACCGAGGCGGCTTCGGCGGCCGCGGCGGCTTCCCCGGCGGGGGCGGTTTCCCCGGCGGGGGCGGCGGTCGGACCGGCGGCCAGAACGGCGCCTTCCCGGGCTTCCCCGGCGGCGGGGGCACCGGTGCCGGCGGCGGCTCGCAGAACGGCGGGATGCCCGCCTTCCCCGGCGGCGGCACCGCCAACGGCAACGGCAACGGCACCTTCCCCGGCTTCCCGGGCGGCGGCGCCAACACCGGCACCGGCACCGGCGAGGGCCGGGACGGGCGCGGCGGCTTCGGGGGCATGGGCGGCGGTGGCGGCATGGGCGGCCTGCTGAACGGCGCCCAGGTCTCCTCCGAGGTGGCCGAACTGCTCAAGCAGGACGCCGACGAGTACACCTGGGTCGCGGCCGCGGTCGGTTCGCAGAACCAGGCCAGCTACCAGCTCGCCAGCGGCGAACCGGTGATGGCGCTGGGCGGCTTCAACGGCAGCGACCCGTCGCTCTCCCTGGACGGCTTCAAGAAGCTGGTCGCCGAGGGCAGGGTGCACTGGTTCATCGGTGGCGGCGGCATGGGCGGCGGCGGCATGGGCGGCTCCACCTACTCCTCGGAGATCGCCTCCTGGGTGGCGTCCACCTACACCGCCAAGACGGTCGGCAGCACCACGATGTACGACCTCACCGCGACGCCCGCGTCCGGTAGCTGACCCCGGCCGACCGGTCGGCGCCCCCGGCGGCTCACCGGGGAGCCCCAGCGAACACCCGAGGCCGTTCCGGCTCCCCTCCCCCGGGGCCGGAACGGCCTCGGGCCGCCGCGGCCCCCGCCTCCCTCATCCGCCGCAGAGCGAGAGCATCGTCTTCTTGTCGGCGGGCGTCACCGGCAGCTGGTACTTCAGCGACACCTGCGCCCACCGGATCGCGTACGAGCAGTGCACCGAGGTGTTGGCCGGAAGCCAGGTCGCCGGACCGGAGTCGCCCTTCGAGGCGTTCTGCGACCCGTCGGCGGGGATCAGGTTCAGCGGGTCGTTGGCGATCTGCACCCGCTTCGCCTTCTCCCACTGCGCGGCGCCCTGCTGCCAGTCGTAGGAGAGCGGCATCACGTGGTCGATCTGGATCTTCGACGCCTGCTGCTTGTTCCACTGCACGGTCTTGCCGGTGTACGGGTCCCAGATGGTCATCCCGGTGACCACGCAGGTCGAGCCGTCCTTGTGCTCGACGTTCTGCCCGTCCCGGGCCAGCACGTCGTCCCGCGTCCCGCAGTTGTTGTGCCCCATCGACACCCCGTCCACGTTGTCGGTCCACGGCGGCCCGAACTGGTCGCGGTCGTAACCGGTCTTCGGACCGGGGGCGGCGGTCTTGACCTGGGCGATCAGGTCCCGGCCGGCCTTCTTGTCCGCGTCGGCGCTGACCGGCGCCAGCCCGGGCTTGCTCCCGTCCGGGTTCTGCAGCGGGTTCGTCCCCTGCGAGGCCGCCCCCGGACTGCTGCCGCCCCCGCTCCCCTTCTTCGCGCTGGTGCACCCCGCGAGCGCGAGCGGACCGAGCAACAGGACGGCGACGACAGCGGTACGGCGGGATCGCACGGCATTCCTCTGCGACTGGGTGACTCTGACGGCCCACCAGGAGACCAGCCCCGCCCCGCCGGGTCAAGCCGACCGGGGTCCGGCATGACACACCTCACAAACCGGGCAAATATCGTCCCGGCCGCGCACCCGATCCGGCCCGCCTCCGCCAACAGCCGCCGCCGGCCGGTCACTCGGGACCGCCGACCGGTGTCGCGCCATCGACGCACCGTCACGGATGACACGTCACCCGCCGCCGCCACCACCCGCCGCCGCCACCGCCCGCCGGTCAGGACCGGACGGCCGGCCTCAGGACGTCCTGGCACCACTGGCGGAACCCGGTGGCGGTGGCGGCCGCCGGGTCGCGGGGCTCGGCGTCGTAGATGCCGTCGTTCTGCGCGCCGACCATGTCGGCCATGTCCCGGGCCAGCGAAGGGCTCGCGCCGCGCCGCACCATCCGGGCCCGGAAGTCCGCGAGCGGCACCTGCTGGTAGCGCACCGGGCGGCCCAGGGTTTCGGAGACGATCCCGGCCATGGCGTCGGGCGTCAGGTCGTCGGGCCCGGCCAGGGGAACGCGGGCCCGGCCGTCCCAGGCGGCGTCCAGCAGGAGGTCCGCCGCCGCGAGGGCCACGTCCCGGGTGGCGATGGTCGGCAACGGCCGGTCCGCGGCGTTCGCCAGGGAGAAGACGCCCTGCCCGGCGATCGGCCGGACCTGGTGGAGGAGGTTCTCCATGAAGAACGGCAGCGCCATCGCCCGGTACCGCACGCCGGCGCCCTCGATCATCTCGTCCATCGCGAGCGCGGCCGACAGGAGCCCGGCCGCGCCGTCGTACCCGTGCCCCAGGGAGGTGACGTGCACCATCCGCACCCCGCGGCGCGCGGCTTCCCGGGCGGCGGCCCGGGTGAAGTCCAGGTAGTGGTCCACGGCGGGGCCGGCGTCACGGAACCCGGCCGGGGGCACCAGCCAGAACAGGCGGTCGGCGCCCTCCAGCGCCTTCGCGACCGTGTCCGCGTCGGCGTGCGAGCCCTCCACCACCTCCACCCGCGCGCGCACGTGCTCCGGGAGCCGGGACGGGTCGCGGGCGATCACCCGGACCGGCTCGCCGCCGTCCGGGACGCGGTCCAGGACGCGCTTCAGGACCTGTCGGCCGATGTCACCGGTCGGCGTGGTGATGACGATCATGAGTGTCTCCGTGCGTGGCTGGTCGGCGGCGGCCCGAAGGGCGCGCCGGGCGGTCGTTCCCGAGTGAAGCCGCTGCGGCGGCGCAGCTGAAGGACCGTCTCGATCGCCATTGATACCCTGGGGGTATGAATGATCCGGAGGTGCGGCAGCTCCGCTACTTCGTCGCGGTGGCGGAGGAGCTCCACTTCGGGCGGGCCGCCGACCGGCTGGACATGGCGCAGCCCCCGCTGTCCCGAGCGATCCGGGAGCTGGAGCGGCAGCTCGGCGTGACGCTGTTCGTGCGGACCACCCGGCAGGTGGGACTCACCGGAGCCGGGGAGGTCCTGCTGCGCGACGCCAGGACCGCGCTGGAGGCGGTCACCGCCGCCGCCCGCCGGGCCCGGCACGCCGGCAGCCCCTCGCCCTGCCTGCGGATCGCCCTCAAGGCCGACATCGACGGCGGCCTGCTGCCACGGATCCTGGACGCCTACAGCGCCGACCCCGCGGCCGCGCCGCCCGAGCTGGTCCTCGGCGGGTTCGGCGACCAGCCCCAGGCACTGCGCGACGGCCTCGCCGACGTCGCACTGGTACTCCACCCCGTCGACGACCGGGGACTCGACAGCGAACCGCTGCTGACCGAGCCGGTCCTGGTCACCGTGGCCGCGACCGACCCGCTGGCCGCCCGCACCCGGCTGTGCCTGGCCGACCTGGCCGGCCGGGTCCTCCCCGACGGCGCGCCGGCCGACGGCGGTCGGACCGCGCCGTCCCCGCCCGGGGCGAGGAGAGCGGCCTCCAACCTGTCGGAGATCTTCAGCCTCGTCGAGACGGGCGGCATCGTGTTCTTCGCGCCCGCCTCGGTCGCCCGACGCAACCCGCGCCCCGGCATCGCCTACCGGCCGGTCAGCGACCTGCCGCACTGCACCCTGGCCGTCGCCTGGCCCCAGGACGCCCGCTCTCCAGCCGTCGCCGCCTTCGTGCGCGCCGCGTGCGCGACCGCAGCCGCCCACCCGCCACGAACGGAGGCCCACCTGCGCGGCACGCCCGCCTGAGCCCCGTCACCATCGACGCGGGCACCGGCTGCGGGGGCGGAACCACCGTGCCGATGTCGCGGCATCGGTGATGCGACACGGATGTTGTGTCACGGATGTCCCGACATCGATGTGCCGACACCGATGTTGCGTCATGGATGACACAGCATCGATGCCTCGTCACGGATGACGTGACATCAATGCCCCGTCACCGAGACAGATGACGCGACACCGATGCCTCGTCACGGATGTCACGTCACCACCACCCCGCCCTCAGCCGCCGATCGCGGACATCGGCCGGTCCGGTCGGACGAAGTCGGCGTCGCCGATCCGGTGCCCGGGGCCCTTGCGGGCGACGCAGTCCCGCCAGGCGCGCTCGATCCGGGCGTCGTCGGCGCCGGACCGCAGCAGGGCGCGCAGGTCGGACTCCTCGGTGGCGAACAGGCAGTTGCGCAGCTGGCCGTCGGCGGTCAGCCGGACGCGGTCGCAGCCGCCGCAGAACGGCCGGGTGACGGAGGCGATCACGCCGACCACGTGGTCGGTGCCGGCCAGTCGCCACTCCTCGGCGGGCGCGTTGCCGTGCCGTCCGACCGGGACGAGGCGCCAGCGGGTGCCGAGGACGTCCAGGACCTCGGCGGCGGTCACCATCGCGGTGCGGTCCCAGGCGCCCTGGGCGTCCAGCGGCATCGACTCGATGAAGCGCATCCGGTAGCCGCCGGCGACGGCGAACTCGACCAGGTCCACCAGCTCGTCCTCGTTGACGCCGCGCACCGGCACCGCGTTGACCTTGACCGGTTCCAGTCCGGCGGCCTTCGCCGCCGCCAGCCCGGCCAGCACGTCGGCCAGCCGGTCCCGGCGGGTCAGCGCCGCGTACCGTTCGGGGCGCAGGGTGTCCAGGCTGACGTTCACCCGGTGCAGCCCGGCGTGCTTCAACTCGGCGGCGCGCCGGGCGAGTCCGATGCCGTTGGTGGTGAGCGAGAGCTCCGCGCCGAGTTCGGCGAACCGGGCCAGCAGGGCGGGCAGGCCCCGGCGCAGCAGCGGTTCGCCGCCGGTCAGCCGCAGGGTGCGGATGCCGAGGCGGTGGACGGCGATCCGGGCCAGGCGGAGCAGTTCGTCGTCGTCGAGGGTCTGGTCGCGCGGCAGCCAGTCGAGTCCTTCGGCGGGCATGCAGTAGGTGCAGCGCAGGTTGCACCGGTCGGTGAGCGAGATCCGCAGGTCGGTGTGGACCCGGCCGTACCGGTCGACCAGCGGTGCGGGGGCGGCGGCGGGGACGTCAGTGGTGCGCGGTGCCATGGGGCCAGTGAACGGGGGCGGCCGGGGCCCGGTCCAGGGACGGAACGGCCGGGAGCGGCGGTCCGGTGGCGGACCGGGGCTGTCGGATCGTCCAAGGCGGCCGGGCGGGGCGCGGGGGCAGACTGGCGGGCATGGCGTACGCGGCGAGCGGGACGGAACTGCGGGTGCCGGCCCTGGTGCTGGCGGCGGGCGGCGGCTCGCGGCTGGGCGGGCGGCCGAAGGCGCTCCTCTGCTACCGGGGGCGTCCGCTACTGGAGCACGCGCTGGCGACGGCCCGGGCGGGCGGCTGCGACGGGGTGGTGGCGGTGCTGGGCGCGGCCGCCGCCGAGGTGCGGGCCGCGCTGGGGGCGACGGCGGGGTCCGGGGCAGGAACCGCCATGGAGACCGGGACGGCGGCCGAGCCGGAGAGCGCAGCAGGGGCCGGACGGTATCGACTCGTCGACAATCCCGACTGGCGCTCCGGCATGGCCTCCTCGCTGCGGACGGGTCTGGCCGCGCTGCCGCCGGACGCGACGGCGGTCCTGGTCCTGCTGGTGGACACCCCGGGCGTCACGGCGGAGGCGGTGCGCCGCCTGCTCGCGACGCACACCGGGCGCACCGATCTCGCCTCCTGCGCCTACGCCGGACGCCGGGCCCACCCGGTACTGATCGGCGCCGCGCACTTCCCGTTCCTCCTGTCCACCGCCACCGGCGACGCGGGCGCCCGCGCTCTGCTGGCGTCCCGCCCGGTCACCCTGGCCGACTGCACCGGCGTCGCCGTACCGGACGACCTCGACACCCCGTCCGACCTGGCCCGCTGGGGCATCGACCAGGACCCGGTCCGGCCGCCCGCCGCGGCCGACCCGCAGGGGACGGACCTCGGCGGAGGCCGGCGCCCGGCTCGGTGAGTGGCGGACCGGGCGGCCCGCTCGCCACGGCAGGGGACTGCCACCCGATGGCAGGAGAATGCGCCTTCACGGTCGGGCCCCGGGCATCGCAGTTTCGTGGCATATCCCCGCGCCCGCCGCCGCTGCCAGGATGCCGTGTGCGGAGCCGAACGCTCCGACCGGGCCCGGGACTTCGCGTCCCACGCAGCGCCCGCGCACCGCTCGTGCACTGCCCGCGCACTGCCCGCGCACTGCCCGCGCAGCATGCGCGCGGGGTCGCGCCGGAGCACCCGGACGTACTCGATGGAGGGACTCCGTCCCCATGAAGATCCGCCGACTCGCCACCACCGCGGCAGCCGCGGCCGTGCTGGTTCCGCTGCTCGTGCTCGCCAACGGCGCCCAGGCGAGCGCCTCCCCCGCCGACGCCTCGCCGGGCGTGCCCATGGAGCTCTCCGAGGAGCAGCAGTGCACTGCGGCCTCCTACGTCGACCACCAGCTCGTCGGCAAGGCGTCCGCCGACAACCAGTGGTACGCCTGCATGGCCTGACCCCACCTCCGCGCGCGCCCGTCCGCCGCCAGGGCCCACGTGGCCGGAACGGCACCACCGTCCCTACGAATAGCATCAGTTGACGCGCCGCCAGTTCCGGCGGTCCGGATCGCGGCCCAGGGATCACGGCGGGCGCGCACGCCCCCCGGCGTGCGACCGGTCGTGCACCTTTCCCCCACCTCAACTCCGCTGGAGGAATCTCTCATTCCGCACCGGCCGGGACGGCGATCGGCCAGGATGGAGGCCTACCCCCTCCCAGCCGACCCGAACGGACGGTGACCCGCCATGCCGCTGCCCGAGGACGCCGCAGACGCCGAGACCACCGCCGGGGGACCGGTCGGCTTCTCCCCCGGTTCGCCTTCGGGGGCGAGCCACCTGCGCTGCCCGGCCTGCCGGGCCGAGCACCGGTACGAGCCGCCGAGCCTGCCGTGCCCGTGCGGGGCGCAGTTGCGGGTGCCGCTGCTGCGCGGCGGGGTGCCGGTGCAGGTGCGGTTCCGCTCCTGGGAGGACTCCTGGCTGAGCATGCGCTGTCCGCACTGCGGGCGCAGCGACCAGTGGCCGCAGCCGGAGTTCACCTGCGACTGCGGGGTGATCGTCCGCATGCCGGTGGACCGGGCGCCCCGCCTGCAGAACGCCGGTCCGCAGGTCGGCCCGCACGTCGGTCCGCGCTCCGGCCCGCGCTCCGCCGCGCGCCCGGCGCAGACCGCCCGCCCGTACACCACCGCCGTGCCCCCGTCCGCCCCCGTCCCCGCCCCGGCGGCGGGCCCGGGCACGGGCGCGGCAGGCGCGGCGGGCGTGCCGGACGACCCGTCGGCGGTCGGTCCGTCGGCGACCGACCCGCTGGCGGCGGGCTCGGGCGCGGCCCGCGCGCTGCGGCCGCCGTTCCGTCCGCAGCCGGTGCGCACGCCGCAGGACGCGGTGCTGACGGCGGCCCGCTACCTGCAGTGGCTGGGTTTCTACGACCTGGAGCTGGTGCCGGGCCAGGAGCGCGACTCGACCACCCTGATCGGCGGCCGGATGATCGCCCGAGTGGACACCTGGACGGAGCCCGCCGACGTGAAGGCGGTGGAGTGCCTGTGGCTGGAAACCCTGCACAGTGAGGACGTCGCGGCCGCGATGTTCACCGTCTCGGGCTACTCCCGGCAGACCGTGGTGCGCGGCGAGCAACTGCTGGTCGCCCTGTTCACGCTGGACGCGGCGGGCATCCCGCAGCCGTCGAACGGGGCCGCCGAGGCGCTGATGGAGACCGGCTGGACGTCCTGACGCCCCGTGGGCCCGGCACCCCGGGGCCGCCCCTCCGACCCACCGTCCGGATCGAGCCGTTCCGGATTTCCTCGCGCTCGTGATCTGGTGCACAAGCTCCCGCGCGTGTTGAATTGCCGCCACGACGCGGGCCCTTGGGCCGGCGGGTCGTTGCATGGCGCGCACAAGGAGGTGGCGTTGTCGGTGCACGGGACTGCCCCGGGGGGCATGGCGGACGTCGTCTGGCGGTTGCGTTCGCGCGCCTGCTGGCAGGAGGCGGCCGACCTGCTCCGCCCGCAGGCCGGTCGGGACCCGGCCGCGGCGCTCCAACGGGCCGAGCTGCTGATCGAGCAGTGCCTGTTCACCGCCGACCACTGGGAGCGCGCGGAGGACGCGCTGCGCCAGGCGGAGGCCTCGGTCGCGGGCATCGAGGCGCGCGCGGCGGCGTCCTGCGCCCGGGGGTTCCTGGCGTACGTGGCGAGCGTGCTGGGCCGGCGCGACCGGCTGGACGAGGCGCAGGCGGCGCTGGGACGGACGTCCGCGCTGCTGGCGCCGCAGGCGCCGGGCCGTCCGCTGCTGGACTTCCGGCGCGGGCTGGTCGCGGAGAACCTGCTGCACGACCCGGCGGCGGCGTACAGCGCGTACGCCCGGGCGCACGAGGGGGCCCGCGAGCGGGGGGACGAGCTGCTGCGCTCCTCGACCTGGCGGCACCTGGCGGGCCTGGCCCGGGCGGCGGGCGACCGGGAGCGGGCCCGGGAGGGGTTCACGGCCTCGCTGCGCCTGCGCGAGGAGCTGGGTTTCACGGTCGGGGTGGCGCCCGCGCTGGCCTCGCTGGCGGAGGTGTCGGAGCCGGCCGAGGCGGAGCGGCTGCGCGCGGAGGCGTCCCGGCTGGTGCAGGCGCTCGGCGGGGTGCCGGTGTGGCTGGCGCGGCAGCTGGCGCAGGTCCCGGCGCAGCCCGGTCCCCCGGACGGCGGTGCGCGGCACGACCTGCGGCACGGCATCAGCTAAGGTGAGCCTTACCTGCCCGGGGTGAGCAGCAGTCCGGGCGGGTCCACCTCGCCGTACCCGGGCCCGCCCCCGGGAGCACCACCAGGGAGCCCGGGTGACCGCGTACCAGGTCGAACAGTCCCCCGCCCCCACCGGCGCCCGCCCCGACGCGCCGTCCGGCGCCCGGTCCGGCCCCCGACCCGACCCGCGATCCGACGCCCTGCCCTGCCGGGGCAGTTGGCTGCGCCTCGGCCGGGTCTTCCCGGACCTGCGGATCCACCACGCCGCCCCGCGCACCGGCCCCGGCTGGACCACCGCCGCCGCGCTGGCCGACGACCCGGCCGCGCTGGCGGCGATGATCGCCTTCGACGAGCGGCTCGGCCTCGACCTGTACGGCGTCCCGTCCCGGCCGGACGTCACCGCCGGGTTCAGCCTGCACCGCTACGCCTGGCCGGTCGCGCTCGCCTTCACGCTGCCCTGGCTGCTGGAGCGCCGCGTCCCGCTGCTGCCCGGCCACCGGGTCTCGATCAACCGCACCACCGGCGAGCTCACCGCCCGCCCGGCCGGCTTCCACTGCCTGCCGGACGACCCGGCCGCCGGCCGCCCCGACGCCCTGGTCGTCCCCGACCGCCCGGCGCTCGACGCCGCCCTGCGCACCGCGCTCGCCGGGCACTTCACGCCCCTGCTGGACGCCTTCCGCCCCGCGGTGCGCCGAGGCCCGCGCACGCTGTGGGCGCTGGTCACGGACGACGTGGTGGACGGCCTCTGGTACGCGGCGGGCCTGCTCGGCGAGGAGCCCCGGGCGGTGGCCGAGCTGACCGCCCTGCTGACCGGCGACGCCGCCGCGGCCCCGTTCGTCGGCACCCCGGGCTTCCGCGAGCCGGGCGAGCCGAACGGGCCGGCCGGGCCGAACGGGCCAAGCGGGCCGAGCACCCCCCGGACCCGGACCCGGGTCAGCTGCTGCCTCTACTACACCGTCCGACCGACCGAACTCTGCGTCAGCTGCCCGCGCGCCAAATAGATCTGACGATATTCTTCGCGCCGCCCGAAATTCCCCCCTAATGGGGTAATGGCCCCGATCCCGCCTTGATCGCCGAATTTCTCCGCCATGATGGTCCCGCCATCACGACAGCGGAAAGCGAGGCTGGGCCAGATCATGAGACTGTCGGACATACCGCTGGGCTGGGCCGTCGCCGGCACGGCCGTCCTGGTGGCCGTCGTCGTGCTGCTGGTCTTCGCCCGCAGCCGGAGCGGAGCGGCCGGTACCGGTGGCGGCACGGACTCCTGGGAGCGCGCCGAGGAGCGCCGCCGCCGCACCGAGTCCCTCTACGGGGGCGCCTCCTACCTGCTGCTCTTCTGCTGCGCAGCGGTCGCCGCCGCGCTCTCCTTCCACGGGCTGGTCGGCTTCGGCGTGCAGAACCTGGGCCTCTCCGGCGGCTGGGAGTACCTCGTCCCGTTCGGGCTCGACGGCGCGGCGATGTTCTGCTCCGTCCTCGCCGTCCGCGAGGCCAGCCACGGCGACGCGGCCCTCGGCTCGCGCCTGCTGGTCTGGCTGTTCGCCGCCGCGTCCGCCTGGTTCAACTGGGTGCACGCCCCGCGCGGCCTCGGCCACGACGGCGCGCCGCAGTTCTTCGCCGGAATGTCGCTGTCCGCGGCCGTGCTGTTCGACCGCGCACTGAAGCAGACCCGGGTCGCCGCGCTCCGCGAGCAGGGCCTGGTGCCCCGCCCGCTGCCGCAGATCCGGGTGGTGCGCTGGCTGCGCGCGCCGCGCGAGACGTACGCCGCGTGGTCGCTGATGCTGCTGGAGGGCGTCCGCACCCTGGACGAGGCGGTCGAGGAGGTCCGCGACGACAAGCGGACCGCCGCCGAGGACCGCGAGCGCCGCCGGCTGGCGTCCCGCCGCGAGCGGGCCGAGATCCGCGCCATCGGCCGCCAGCCCGGTGCCGGCTGGCGCCACCGCGCCGCCCGCCAGCTGGAACCGGCGCCCACCCCGGCCGCCGTGCCGGCCGCCCCGACGGAGCCCGCCATAGCCGCCCCCACCGGACTCCCCGCCACCCCCGCCGCCCACCGCAGCGTCGACCTCACCCCCGACGAGGACACCATGACCCTGCCGCGGCTCGACTCCCTGGAGCAGAAGCTCAAGGACCTGGAGCAGCAGTTCGGTTGAGCCCTCCGGGGCCCGGCCCGGGTCGCCCCGGAACGGGCCCCGGGCGAGCGGTTCAGCCGCTGAGCTCGAACCACATCCGCTTGCCGGTGCCCCGCGGCTCGACGCCCCACGCGTCGGCGAGCGCCTCGACGAGCATCAGGCCGCGCCCGGAGGACGCCTGTTCGCCGGGGGTGCGGCGGGTGGGCCAGAGGTCGGACTCGTCCTCGACCTCGACCCGGAGGCGGGCCCGGCCGCTCTCCGGGGCCCGGCCGTTCTCGGGGTGCCGGCCGTTCTCCGGGGCCCGGCCGTTCTCCTGGTAGAGGCGGGCGGTGAACATCGCGTCGCGGTCGGTGTGCCGGATCGCGTTGGTGACGAGTTCGGAGGAGAGCAGCTCGGCGGTGTCGATGAGTTCGGGCACGCCCCAGCGGCGCAGCGCGTCCCGGAGTTCGCCGCGGAGTTCGGCGATCCGGGCGAGGTCGGCCTGGCCGATCCGGCGCCGGAGCTGCTGCGCGGCGCGGCCGCCGGCCGGGCCGTCCCAGCGGAGCAGCAGCAGGGCGATGTCGTCCTCGCGCTCGCTGCTGTCGGCGGCCTGGGTGGTGATCCGGTCGGCGAGTTCCTCCAGCGGTTCGCGGGGGGACTCGTCGATGCCGGGGAGGTGGCCGGAGACGGTGGCGCAGAGCCGGGCGAAGCCGGTGTCGAGGTCCATCCCGCGGGCTTCGACCAGGCCGTCGGTGCACAGGACGACGGTCTCGCCGGGGTCGAGGCTGAACCGGGTGACCCGGTACTCCTCGTCGGGGTCGACGCCCAGCGGCAGGCCGCCGGAGACCGGGACGGGGTGCGCGCTGCCGTCGGCGCGGCGCACGACGGGGTCGAGGTGGCCGGCCCGGACGGCGTAGACCACGCCGTAGTCGACGTTGACCTCGGCGTAGGTGCAGGTGGCGAAGTGGTCGGTGTCGAGGTCGGCGAGGAAGCGGGAGGCGCGGGCCATCACGGCGGCGGGCGGGTGGCCCTCGGCGGCGTAGGCGCGCAGCGCGATCCGGAGCTGGCCCATGATGCCGGCGGCGTGCACGTCGTGGCCCTGGACGTCGCCGATGACCAGGCCGACGTGTCCGCCGGGCAGCGGGACGACGTCGTACCAGTCGCCGCCGATCTGCAGGCCGGAGCCGGCGGCGAGGTAGCGGACGGCGGTGCTGACGCCGGGGACGGCGGGGACGGTGCGGGGCAGCATGACGCGCTGCAGGCCGGCGGCGAGTTCGTGTTCGGCGTCGTGCAGGCGGGCCCGGGCGAGGGACTGCGCGACCAGGCCGCCGAGGGTGGACAGCAGGGTGCGTTCGTCGGCGTCGAGCTCGCGGGCGTCGTCGAAGGAGACCACGCAGATGCCGCTGGGGCGGCCGCTGGCGACCAGCGGGAGGAACGCCCAGGAGGAGCGGCCGCTGTCCTCGGCCCAGGGCCAGGCCTCGGGGTAGCGCTCGCGGTACTCCTCGCGGCTGGAGACGAAGACCGGGGCGCGCTGCCGGATCGCCTCGGCGGCGGGGTGGGTGGGGGCGAGCGGGATCCGGTCGAACTGGTCGCTGAGCGCGCTGCGGTAGCCGCTGGAGCCGAGCAGCGCGATCCGGCCGGCCTCCAGCGAGGCCAGCGCGAGGCCGTCGGGGCCGAGGCCGGGCAGCGGGAGTTCGGTGAAGACCCGGGCGACGTCCCGGACGGTGACGGCCTCGGAGAGCGCGCGGGCGGCCTCCTTGATGAACCGGGAGCGCTCCTCGCGCAGCTGGGCCTGTTCGTCGGCGCGCTCGCGCTTGTGCAGTTCGACGGTGGCGTCCCAGACGAAGCCGACCATCCGGGACGGGCGGCCGAACGCGTCGGCGAGCACCCGGCCGCGGAAGCGCACGGCGTGCAGCTCGCCGTCGGGGAAGACGGTGCGGTAGTAGGCGCCGCACTGGCCGAGCTCGGCGACGGCGCGCTCGACCCGGCGGCGCACCACGGGGGCGTCCTGGGGGTGCAGCAGGGCGAGGAAGGAGGCGGAGGTGCGGTCGAAGGGCTGGCCGGTGAGGCCGAGGATCGCGCAGGCGCGCTGGTCGCCGACCAGGATGTCGCGGCGGATGTCCCAGTCGAAGGAGCCGATGCCGTTGGCGGCCATCGCGGGTTCCAGCCACTCGGGGCTGGAGTCGCCGCTGCGGGCGGAGAGGCCGCGGCCGGCCGGTGCGGGCACGGCCCGGCCGCCGGTGCTGCCGGTCGTGGCGCCGCTCGTGCCGCCGGGGCCGGTGACGGAGGTGCCGACGGCGGTGCGCAACGGGTTCGCGGCGGTCTCGTTCCTGGTGGTCTGGGCGGGCGGGGTACGGCGGGCGGGCCCAGGCGCCTCGGGCTCTGTGGCCATGCTTCTCCTGCCGGTGCCTTGCCTGGCGGCCGCTGTGTTCCCGTGTCCCCTGCTGGGCCGGCCGGACCGCGATGGTTGCGTGTGCCTACTGGCACACATTCTCACTACCCTCTCGTATGTTCGGCAAGGCGGCAATGCCGGGGGGCCGAACGGTACGGATCGCACACGATCACGTCCGGCATATTCACCCCGTGGGCCCCACCCGTGCGGGCCCGGAATTACCGGTTCAGGCGGCGGCCAGCTCGAACCAGGTGGTCTTCCCGTCCGCCCGGAGCTGGACGCCCCAGTCGTCGGCGAGCGCCTCGACCAGGAACAGCCCGCGCCCCGAGGTGGCGGTCTCCGGGGCCGTCCGGCGGTTGGGCGCCTGCGCGGCGCCGTCCTGCACCTCGACCCGCAGCCGGGACTGCTCGGTCAGCACGGCGTCGAACACGGCGCCCCGGCCGGTGTGCACCAGCGCGTTGGTGACCAGCTCGGACGCGAGCAGCTCGGCGGTGTCGGCGAGCTCGGCGGGGACGCCCCAGTGGTCCAGCGCCGCCCGGAGCCGCCTGCGGACCGCACCGACCGCGGGCAGGTCCGCCGCGTCCAGCGAGGCGTGCACCCGGCGGTGCAGCGCGCAGCCGGGTTGGTGCTCCACCGACTGGTGCCCTCCCGACGCCCGGTGCGCCGGTCCCCGGTACTCGGCGTCCTCCCGCCACGTGGCCGACCGCTGTCGCGGAAACCTCGCCTGACCGTCCATCAACCTCTACTGCCCCCGCGGTAGTCCCAAGGCGGCCTCCCCTCGTCCCCCGCCGGGGCGGCTGCCGCTTCTCGCTCTCCTCTTGCCCACTCAGCACCCGCAAAACCCTCCGGGGGCCCGTCGAGCGGCCGGGGCGGTCGGCGCCCCGCCCGCCCGCAGCCCGCCCGCCGCCGTCCCGCCGCCAGCCCGCCGTCCCCCGCCCGCTGCGTCCAGAGTGTCGGCGGTGCTAAGTTTGAACGGCGTTCTAACATCTGTACCGACCATCCCTCCGCGACCCCCGCAAAGCGAGGCACCGTGCGACTGACCCCCACCGAACGGGACCGGCTGCTGATCTTCACCGCGGCCGAACTGGCCCGCGCCCGCCGGGCGCGGGGCGTGCGGTTGAACGTGCCCGAGGCGACCGCGCTGATCGCCGACACGGTCTGCGAGGCGGCCCGCGACGGCCGCCGGCTGGCCGAGGCGATCGAGGCCGGCCGCACCGTGCTGGGCGCGGCGGACGTGCTGCCGGGCGTCGCGGACGTGGTGACCGTGGTGCAGGTCGAGGCGGTGTTCGAGGACGGCACGCGGCTCGCCGTGGTCACCGACCCGTTCCGCGGCGCGGGCTCGCTGGGCGAGGACGCGCCGGGCGCGGCGCTGCCGGGCCCGGGCGCGGGGTACGACCCGGTGGAGGAGACGGTGCTGCTGCCGGTGCGCAACACCGCCTCGGTGCCGATCTCGGTGACCTCGCACTTCCACTTCTTCGAGGCGAACCCGCGGCTGGCCTTCGACCGGGCCGCCGCGTACGGCACCCACCTCGCGGTGCCGGCCGGTTCCTCGGTGCGCTTCGACCCGGGCGCGACGGTCGAGGTCGGCCTGGTGCCGATCGGCGGCGCCCGGGTGGCGATCGGCTTCGCGGGGCTGGTGGACGGCCCGCTGGACGCGCCGGGCGCGAAGGAGGCGGCGCTGGCGAAGGCCCGGGCGACGGGCTACCTGACGGAGTTCGGCGGCCCGCTCGACGACGCGGAGCCCGCGCGGTGACCGCCCCCTCGACCCCCCGGAAGGACCCCGCATGAGCGCCATCACCCCGCACGACTACATCTCGGTGCACGGCCCGCGCGCGGGCGACCGGGTCCGGCTCGGCGACTCGGGGCTGATCGTCCGGGTCGAGTCGGACTCGCAGGCCCCGGGCGACGAGTTCCTGGCCGGGTTCGGCAAGACCGCCCGGGACGGGCTGCACCTGAAGCCGGCCGCCGTCCGGGAGACCTGCGACGTGGTGGTCTCCAACGTGCTGGTGATCGACGCGGTGCTGGGCATCCGGAAGACCTCGATCGGCATCCGGGCGGGCCGGATCGCGGCGATCGGCCGGGCCGGCAACCCGGACACCCTGGACGGGGTGGAGGTGGTGGTCGGCACCGGCACCACCATCGTCTCGGGCGAGGGCCTGATCGCCACCGCCGGCGCGATCGACACCCACGTGCACCTGCTCTCACCGCGCATCATGGAGGCCTCGCTGGCCTCCGGGGTGACCACGATCATCGGCCAGGAGTTCGGCCCGGTCTGGGGCGTGGGCGTCAACTCGCCCTGGGCGCTGCGGCACGCGTTCAACGCCTTCGACGCCTGGCCGGTCAACATCGGCTTCCTGGGCCGCGGTTCGTCCTCCGACCCGGCCCCGCTGGTGGAGGCGCTGGCCGAGGGCGGCGCGTCCGGCTTCAAGGTGCACGAGGACATGGGCGCGCACACCCGGGCGCTGGACACCGCGCTGCGGGTCGCCGAGCAGTACGACGTCCAGGTGGCGCTGCACACCGACGGGCTGAACGAGTGCCTGTCGGTGGAGGACACCCTCGCGGTGCTGGAGGGGCGGACCATCCACGCCTTCCACATCGAGGGCTGCGGCGGCGGCCACGTGCCGAACGTGCTGAAGATGGCGGGCGTGGAGAACGTCATCGGCTCCTCCACCAACCCGACCCTCCCGTTCGGCCGGGACGCGCTGGGCGAGCACTACGACATGATCGTCTCCGCCCACGACCTCAAGCCCGACCTGCCGGGCGACGCGGCGATGGCCCGCGACCGGATCCGGGCCGGGACGATGGGCGCCGAGGACGTGCTGCACGACCTGGGCGTCATCGGCATCACCTCCTCCGACGCCCAGGGCATGGGCCGGGCCGGCGAGACGGTGCGCCGCACCTTCGCGATGGCGGGCAAGATGAAGGCCGAGCTCGGCCCGCTGGACGGCACCGGCTCGTACGGGACGGCCGAGGGCGGCGACGACAACGAGCGGGTGCTGCGCTACATCGCCAAGCTGACCATCAACCCGGCCATCGCGCACGGCCTCGCCCACGAGGTCGGGTCGATCGAGCCCGGCAAGCTGGCCGACCTGGTGCTGTGGCGCCCGGACCACTTCGGCGCCAAGCCGCAGCTGGTCCTGAAGGCCGGCTTCCCGGCCTACGGCGTGGTCGGCGACCCGAACGCCTCCACCGACCGGTGCGAACCCCTGGTGCTGGGACCGCAGTTCGGCGCGCACGGGGCCACCGCCGCGGACCTCTCGGTGGCGTTCGTCGCCCAGGCGGCCGCCGACTCCGCGTACTTGGACGTCGCCGGCGACCAACTGCCCACCCGCAGGCGCCGGGTGGGGGTGCGCGGGACGCGCGGCATCGGCCCGCGGTCGATGCTGCGCAACGGCCGGGTCGGGCGGGTCGACGTCTCCGCGACCGGACTGGTCTCGCTGGACGGCGAGCCGCTGCGCTCGGCCCCCGCCGACTCGGTCTCGCTCAGCCGCCTCTACTTCCTCTGAACACCCCTCACCTGCATAGGACCCGACCCCATGACCAGCTCCCCCACCCCCGCCGCGCTCGGCTTCCGGATGCCCGCCGAGTGGCACCCGCACGAGCGCACCTGGATGGCCTTCCCCACCGCCAACCCGACCTTCGACGGCGCCGAGCAGCTGGACGCGGCCCGCCGCGCCTGGGCCGAGGTCGCCAACACCGTCGTCCGGTACGAGCCGGTCACCGTGGTGGTCAACACCGGCGAGGGCGAGGACGCCCGCCGCTACCTGGCCGCCGGGGTGGAGACCGTCGAGCGGCCGCTGAACGACGCCTGGATGCGCGACATCGGCCCGTCCTTCCTGGTCGACGACCAGGGCGCGGTGGCGGCCGCCGACTGGGTGTTCAACGGCTGGGGCGCGCAGTCCTGGGCCCGCTGGGACAAGGACCAGGACATCGCCGAGCACGTCACCGGGCTGACCGGCGTGCGGCGCTTCGCCTCCCGGCTGGTCAACGAGGGCGGCGGCATCCACGTCGACGGCGAGGGCACCGTCCTGGTCACCGACACCGTGCAGCTCGGCGAGGGCCGCAACGCCGACTGGACCCGCGAGCAGGTCGAGGCCGAGCTGCACGCCCACCTGGGCACCGGCAAGGCGATCTGGCTGCCGCGCGGACTCACCCGCGACTACGACGAGTTCGGCACCCGCGGCCACATCGACATCGTCGCCTCGTTCGTCCGCCCGGGCACCGTGGTGGTGCACTCCCAGCCCGACCCGGCCCACCCCGACCACGCCGTCTGCCGGGAGCTCGCCGAGATCCTGCGCGGCGCCACCGACGCCCGCGGCCGCACCCTGGAGGTCATCGAACTCCCGGCCCCCACCGTCCTGTTCGACGAGGACAGCGAGCCGGTCGACTACTCGTACATCAACCACTACGTGGCCAACGGCGTGGTCGTGCTGTGCGCGTTCGACGACCCGCGCGACGAGCAGGCCAAGGCGATCCTGGAGAAGGCCTACCCGGGCCGCACGGTCGAACTGGTCGACGCCCGCGAGATCTTCGCCAACGGCGGCGGCATCCACTGCATCACCCAGCAGCAGCCGCGCCCCTGAGCGCGTCCGGACCGGTCACGGCCGCGGGCCGGAACCCGCCTCCCGGGGGGAGGGGTTCCGGCCCGCGGCCGTCGGTCGCGACCGGTCAGGTCAGTGGCGGCGTCCGGAGCGGCGCCCGGCCAGGACGGTCAGCAGCACGCCGCCGACCGTGAGCACCCCGGCCAGCACGCCCAGCGCCCTGCCGGGCACCGCGGAACCGGTGTGCGGGAGGCTGCCGCCCCCGCTGCCGCCGGGTGACGCGGTCGATCCCCCCGCCGAAGCGGACCCGGTGGCGCCGGGCGACGGCGACGGGCTCGGCCCGGTCGAGCCGGACGGGCTGGGCGAGGGCGACGGCGACGGGCTCGGGCGCGGCCCGGTCGAGCCGGACGGGCTGGGCGAGGGCGACGGGCTCGGCTCGGGCTCCGGGGGCAGCAGGCCCAGGTCGAGGTCGAGGTCGCGTTGCCCGCCGGCCAGCGGGACGGTCTGGGTCAGGCCGGTGGCCGGGTCGCCGTCGGAGTCGACCGCCGGGTCGGTGCCGACGTGCCGGGCGGTGACGGTGGTGCCCTGCGGGAGGGTCGCCAGGTCGAAGCGGACGGCGTACGAGCCGTCGGGCAGCCGGTCGAACAGGTAGTGGCCGCTCGCGTCGGTGGTGGCGGTGACCGGCGTGCCGTTCAGGTCGCGGACCGGCTGACCGGCCGCGTCGAGCAGCGCCACGCCCACCCCGGCCACGCCGGGCTCGCCGGCCGTCTGGCGGCCGTCACGGTCGTCGTCCCGCCAGACCAGGTCGCCCAGCGCGTTGTTCGACGGCGCGGTCTGCCGGACGGCGACGCCGACCTTCGCGGGCTCGGCGGGCAGCAGCCGGCCGCCGGTGGTGTCGGTGGCGGTGTAGGCGAAGGAGTTCCAGGCGTACGCGGCGTCGGGCGCGTCGTAGGGGGCGGTCATCGGCCACTCCAGGGTGAAGGAGGCGCCGGGGTCGAGGGTGCCGGGGCGGCTGATCCGGAACCAGGCGGCGTTGCCGGGGCCGGGGAAGGTGCTGCTCCAGACCGCGGCGGGGTCGCAGCCGGGGTCCTGGGCGGGCGGCAGCAGGGCGTCCACGCAGGGCCGCTTCGCGGTGGTGTACTCGATCACCACGCTGGGGTCGCTGCTGATCAGCGGGAGCCGCAGCGAGGGGTCCCAGGCGCTGCCGCGGGGCGCGCCGGGGTTGAGCACGTAGCCGTCGCCGGGGGTGGGCAGCCGGTCGTAGGCGAGGAACTCGGTGACCGGGTCGGGCGAGTCGTTGCGGACGGTCATCCGGTAGGACAGCAGGCCGCCGGGGGTGGTGGTGCCCATGCTGCCGTAGTCGGCGTCGAGGTCGCCCCTGACCTCCTTGTAGGAGCGCAGCACGCTCGGCACCTGCACCTCGACCTGCGAACTCGCGTGGCACATGGTCTCGGTGCGGTCGCCGTCGCCGTTCAGGTCGAGCAGGTCGGGGACGCCGCCGTCGACGCCGCCGTAGAAGCAGGCGACCGGGAGGGTGGGCTGGTCGGCGGTGACGAAGACCTCGTTGAGGAGGGTGCCGGAGCGGACGCTGCCGGCCACCTGGACGTCGAACCGCACCCGGTAGGCGAGCTGGTCGTGCAGGTAGGTCATGTCGGGCGCGCCGGCCGGCCAGGTCAGTTTGAGGATCTGGCGGCCGTCGGCGCCGGGCAGCACCTCGACGGACTGCGGGAGCTTGGCGTCCGGGTAGCCGCTGGTGGTGCGCAGCGAGCCGTCGACGTAGACCAGGCCGGCCGGCAGGACGTCGTACAGCACCAGCGGGCGGTCCAGGTCGCGGCCGGTGCGGTTGTAGGGGATCACCTCGAAGGTGGCGGTGCCGCCGGCCGAGGTGACGGCGCCGGCGGTGGTGGTCTTGGCGGCGCCGAGGTTGGTGGCGGGGGTGACGGTGGTGTCGGCGCAGCCGGTGGCGGTGGCGGTGCCGGTGCCGTCGGTCGCGGTGGTGGTGACGCAGTTGGTCAGCGGGTCGGGCGCGGCGCGGCCGTCGTGGCCGGTGGCGCGGACCTGGGTGACGAGCTGGACGCCGCCACCGGGGGACCAGCCGGTGGGCAGGTCGCCGTTCCAGGTGAACCGCAGGCCGTCGAGCCAGCGCCCGGCCGGGATGCCGAGGATGTCGCCGGCGGGGTCGCCGGCGCCTTCGGCGAAGGTGACCCGGCGGTCGGTGGCGCCGTCGAAGGGGGTGCCGGGGGTGAAGGTCCGCCAGGTCGGGTCGCCGTTCAGGCGGTACTGGAAGGTCATGGTGGTGCCGGCCGGGTTCCACGGCTCGAACTGCAGGGACTGCGGGTACAGCCAGTTGTAGAGGTCGGCGGTGGTGCCGGTGCCGGGGTCGGTCATGGTGAGGCTGGTGGCGGGCGCGCCGGTGTTGGTGGCGAAGATGCTGAAGCCGTTGAGGTCGCCGGAGACCGAGGAGGCGGCCCAGCTCTTGCTGGCGGTGACCTGGACGTCGGTGATCGGCGGCTGGAACTGGTCGGTGGCGGCCTGCGCGGTGGACAGGCTCCGTTCGGGGTCGGCGCCGAGCGGGTCGCCGAACAGTTCGACGCTGTTGGTGGAGGTGCTGCCGGTGGGGAAGTCGGCCTCCGGGTAGTGGACCACCAGTACGCCGACCGACCGGCAGCCGGCCTGGCCGTTGCCGGCCCGGAACTCGCCGAGGTCGTAGCCCCAGGTGTTCGGTCCGGGGGCGGCCGGGGTCCAGCCGGGCGAGCGGCCGGTGTCGACCACGGCGCCGGCGGGCAGCGTGTCGAGCAGCCGGCTGGTGTCCAGGTCGACGTTGACGCCGTCGGTGGAGCAGGCGCTGAACTGGTAGGTGACGGTGCGCCGGTCCGCGCTGGAGGTCTGCACGCCCTTGGTGGTGCTGTACTCCGGGGTGACCTGGGCGGTGACGGTGGCGCTGCCGGTCTGCGGGCTCTCGCCGTCGACCGTCAGCTGCGCCGTGTTGGTGGCGGAGGTGCCGTTGCCGGTGGTCCAGTTGGGGAAGCGCAGGGTGACCCGGACGGAGGCGGTGGTGCCGGGGCTGAGGGTCCGCAGCTTGATGTTCAGGCTGCCGCCCGCCGTACCGGCCGCCGGGACGGTCGAGCCGGCCACGTCGACGGTGCTGGGGTCGGGCACCCAGGAGACGAACTCCATGCTCGCGGGCAGCTGCTCGGTGATCACGCCGTTCAGGCACTCGGTGACCGAGCACGAGTACTGCAGGGTGTAGGTGACGTTCTCCCCCGGCGCGACGGTGCTCCTGTCGGCGGTCTTGGTGAACGACACGGCGGCCTGGGCGGACGGGGCTACCACGCCGCTGCCGAACAGCGAGGCGGCTAGCACCGTCAGGACGGAGGCGATCCGCCCGGTCCGATGGGGAGTACGCATGCTGCGCAGTCCATCGGACCGCGGGCACCGAACCGGTGGCGGCGCGAACCGGTCCCCGCACTTCTCACCCGCCCGGCGCAGCCTTCTCCAGCCGTCCGACTGACGGCGGGTCACCCGGAGCCCGTGCCGCCGGGCTCAGTACCAGCGCTCCTCCTCCTCGTGGCGGCGCTCGCGCCGGCGGCGTTCGACCATCGCGGCGACGGTGCCGGTCAGGAAGGCGTCCCAGCAGTCCCGTTCCAGGGTGGCGGTCCGGCCGGTGCCGGCCGTGCAGCGCGGGCACTCCCGGCAGGGGCGGTAGCGGTGGTCGGGGCTGCCCGGCTGCGGTCCGGCCTGCGACTGGTCGGCGGTCACGGCTCCTCCTCGATCTGGGCCCAGATGACGGTCTGCCCGTCCGCGGTGACGGACCCCCACCGGTCGGCGGTGCGCAGGGCCTGGAGCAGTTCGCTCCAGGTGGGGACGTCGTCGGGCGGGCAGGGGATGCTGATCCGGGTGCTGCCGGGGGCGGACCGGACGTCGGCGCGCACGCCGGTGGCCCGTTCGATCGCCGTCCGCAGGTCGGACGCGCGCGTGCTGATCTGCACCACTCCCCCAGGGTACGCATAGGGCTATGCTCTACACGTAGAGTAGTGCCACGAGGGATACTGTGTCACCGATCGGCCGGACCGCACACCCCTCGGAGGACGTCGATGACCGCCAGCGGGCCCTCCGCTTACCTTCAGGTGGCCGAGCAGATCCGCGAGCGGATCGCCGCGGGCGAGTACCCGCCGGGCAGTCAACTCCCGTCCCTGGCCGAGCTGCAGGCCCAGTACGGCTTCTCGCACGGCGTCGGCCAGTCCGCGTACCGGCTGCTGGAGCAGGAGGGCGTGGTGCTCGCCAAGCAGGGCCGCGGCTACTTCGTCCGGGTGCAGGAACCGCGCCGCACCCTGGTCCGCCGGGGCGACGGCAAGCCCGGGCCGGACACCGCGGGCCTGGCCGAACAGGGCGCCGCCGCGACCTGGCGCAGCCACTCCACCACCGAGGCCGCGAGCGACGAACTCGCCGACCGCCTCGGCGTCGAGCCCGGCAGCCCGGTCATGCACACCTCGTACGTCTACCTGGTCGACGGCGAACCCGGCTACCTCGCCGAGTCCTGGGAGCCGATGTCCGTCACCGGCCACCACCTGATCGTGCTGCCCGAGGCCGGCCCGTACACCGGGGTCGGCATCGCCGCGCGGATGGCCCTGATCGGCATCGAGGTCGGCGACCCCGTCGAGGAGGTCACCGCCCGCACCCTCACCCGCGCCGAGGCCCAGACCCTCGCCCTGCTCCCCGGCGCGCCCGCCCTCGCCATCCGCCGCACCCACTACGACCGCGCCACCGGCCGCCCGGTCGAGACCGCCGACCTCGTCCTGCCCGGCGAGCGCTGGACCACCCGCTACGGCCGGCGCCCCGGCGACTGAGCCCGCGCCCGCGCCGTAGGGGAGACTGGGCTCCGACCGCACCGTCCCCCGAGGAGTACCACCCATGGCGCAGCCCCGCCCCCGCCGCCCGGCGCGCCCCCGCGAAGAGGTCTACGCCGCCGCCCGCGCCGCGATCGCCGAGCACGGCCTCGCCCGGCTCACCATGGCCGGCCTCGGCGAACAGCTCGGCATGAGCGCCGGACACCTCCTCTACTACTTCGGCAGCAAGGACCAGCTCCTGCTGGAGACCCTCGGCTGGAGCGAGGCCCAGCTCGGCGAACGGCGCAGCCGCGAACTCGCCCGCCGCGAGGTGCCCGTCCTCGAACGGCTCGACCGCTACCTGGAGCTCTACCTCCCGGAGGGCCCCGGCGACCCGCGCTGGATCCTCTGGATCGAGGTGTGGAGCCGCTCCCCCGGCACCGCCGACCTCCGCCAGGGCCAGCTCGACATCGAGGCCCCCTGGCAGGACGACCTCACCGCCCTCCTCGCCGAAGGCCGCACCGCCGGCCTCCTCCCCGCCACCGGCGCCACCCCCGACCGCGCCACCCAGCTCCGCGCCCTCCTCGACGGCCTCGCCATCCCCCTCGCCATCGGCCTCCCGCGCACCACCCGGCCCGCCGCCCTCGCCCAGGCCCGCTCGGCGGCGCACGCCCTGCTGGGGATCTGAGTCCGCTCCGGGCGGCCCCGGCTACTCCGTCCAGACCGCCGCCGCGGTCCGGTCGTCCGCGTAGCCCTTGGCGCGGACCTGGATCTGGCGGAGGAAGTCCACGGTGCCCGGCGGGTGCGGGTGCGCCCAGTGGCTGGAGAGGAAGTGCGCGACGGCGGGCTCCTCGGCGATCGGGGCGGCCAGGCCCGGGGTGCAGAGCAGCAGGATGTCGCCGGAGGTGGCCGGGACGAGGCGGAAGCGGAACGGCCGGGGCGCGGGCATCGAGGCCGGGGGCAGCGGGGGCTGCCCGTCGGGGTGGTGCAGCAGGCGCGCCGCGTACGCGTCGATCCAGTGGCCCGAGCGCAGCAGGTAGAGCCCGCCCGGGCCGGTGCCGAACGCGGCGCGGTGGGTCGCGTTCGGGTCGGCGGACATCAGCAGGCAGTGCAGCGAGGCCTTCTCCTCCGGCGGCAACCCGGTCGGCGTCCCGTCGGCGTCCGCCGCGGCCTCCTCCGCGGCGCCGCGCAGCTGCACGGCGGCCTGCAGGGCGATCCGCTGGAGGCCGTAGCGCAGGCGGTCGCGGGCCCCGGCCCGCAGGTCGGCGGCGAGTTCGGCCCGGCTGCGGCCGATCGCGGCGGCCAGCTGCCGGCCCGCCTCCGCGGCCGCGGCCGACCCCCACCGGGTGTCGGCCCGGCGGGCGGGCGCGGCCAGCACGGTCAGCACCAGCGCCTCCTCGCCCGCGCCGAACCGGGCGGTGAGCAGGCTGTCGGTGCGCGGCTCGCCCCGGTAGCGGGCGGAGTCGCCGCGGATCGACACCGCCCGCAGCGTGGTGGCCGCGAACTGGGCGCCGTCGATCGCGGTGTCGGGCACCAGCGTGCCCAGCCCGTCCGGGTCGGCGGCCGGCAGGCTGGTCGGCTCCGGCGCGTAGGTCGGCGGCCGCTCCCCCACGTGCGGCACGGCGGGCGCCTGCGGACGCCCCGTCCAGGGCGCGGCCCGCCCCGGCTGCTGGGCCGCCGGCCCGGGCTCGGGCGCGGGCTCCGGTTCAGGTTCGGGCGTCGGTTGGGGCGTCGGCTCCGGTTCGGGCGTCGGCGTCGGCTCCGGTTCAGGCTCCGATGCCGGTTGGGGCACGGGCTTCAGCATCGACGCCGGTTCGGGCGCCACCAGCGGTACGTCCGCCAGGGTCGGTGTCGGCACCGGCTCGGGCTCGGGCTCGGCCTCCCCTTCGGCTGCGTCCTGGCTCTGGCTCTGGTCCGGGTCCGGGAGGTCCGGCCAGGCCGCCTCGGCCCAGCTGCGCGGTGACGGCCCGAGCTGCGCCTCCGTCTCGTCCGCCGCCGGTGCCGCCGGTGCCGCCTCGGGGGCTTCCGCCGGGGGCGGCGTCTCGTCGGCGGTGGGTCGCCGTTGCGGGGCGATGAGTCCGGCCGCGGTGGTGAACCAGTCGTCGACGGTGCCGGTGTCGGCCTTCGCGGCAGGGGTGTCGGGGAGGGTCCCGGCGGGCCCCGCGTAGACGGTGTGCCACCAGGCGTCGTCGGGACGGGGCTCCCTGCCTGCGCCCTGCTCGTTCAACTGATCGCTCCTGATCCGTGAGGGGGCCGGACATCAGGCCATTCTTCCGAAGGACGGGCGCGATGTCCGGGATTCGGGTCATCGCGCGGACGGTCGGGGAGGTGTTCCGGCCACCGGGGGCGGCGCGGGCGCCGACAGGACCTTCGGGACGGGGCGGGAGGGCGTTCGGCCGGAAAATGAGAGGCCGGTTGGGGCATCGCTTCACCCGATCGGCTGATTAATATGTGCGCATGACCGCGCCAGGATCTCGTACTCGCCCCGGAGGGCCCGCCCACGCGGTGCTCCGTCCGGCGGCGGTGCTGTGGTCCCTGCTGCTGGCCGGGCTGCTCGCGCTGCTGCCGTGCGCCGCGAGCGCGCGGACGCTGAGCGGTGCCCCGGCGTCCGGCCCGGAGGCGCACGGCGTGTCCGCGCGTCCGGTCGCGGTGCCGGTCGAGCGGCCGTCCGGACGGACGGCCGCCGCGGAGCGCACGGACGCGGCGGCGCGGCACGCGGTGCGGCACCTCGCGGTGGCCCCGGACGCGTCCGGCGCGGGGTTCGTCCTGTGCGTCGCGGAGGGCCCGGGCCCGGTGCCCGGGCACGGCTGCTCCAGCCACCCCTTCTGCGGCCCGGAGTCGCACCTGCCGAACGCGCCCCCGCAGCCCGGCACGGCCGTCCGTCCGCAGCTGGTCGCCCCGCCGGCGCCGTCGGCGGCCGCGGCCTGCGGCACCCCGACGGGGTCCCACCACGCCCCCGACCTGCACGTCCTGCAGGTTCACCGGTCCTGAGCGGAACCCACCGCCGACCGACGCCCCGCCGCGCGGGGAGGTCGGCGGCTCCGCTGCCCCCACCCCACCGCAGACCGCCGTGCCGAGCACGGCGGGGACAAGGAAGACATCCATGGGTTCCGCCTCGAAGCAGTCCAACCCGACCGGCAAGCAGCCCAAGCCGGGCAGCAAGAACGCCCAGCAGGCCGACCGCCGGGCCCGGATCGCCGAGCTGCGCGCCATCGAGCAGCGCCGCGAGCGCCGCAACAAGATCCTCACCATCGGCATCTCGTCCGCCCTGGTGCTCGCCATGATCGGCGGCGGCACCTGGCTGGCGCTGGACGCCAAGGACAAGAGCGACAAGAAGGCGGCCGCTGCCCAGGCCTCGGCCGACGCCGCGCAGAAGGCCAAGGACGACGCCGCGAAGGCCGACATCCCGGGCCTGCAGACCTTCGGCAAGCTCACCCAGAACCACGTCAAGACCGAGGTGAAGTACCCGCAGACCCCGCCGGTCGGCGGCGACCACGACCCGGTCTGGCAGACCTGCATGGGCAACGTGTACGACAAGCCGGTCCGGAACGAGAACGCCGTCCACTCGCTGGAGCACGGCGCGGTCTGGGTCACCTACAACGGCAAGGCCACCCCCGAGGACATCAAGGCCCTCGGCGACAAGGTCAAGGCCACCCCGTACAGCCTGATGAGCCCGTACCCGGACGAGGCCGGCACCATCACGCTGACCGCGTGGAGCAACCAGCTGGTGGTGGACTCCGCCAGCGACCCGCGGGTGGAGACCTTCTTCGCCAAGTTCGTGCAGGGCCCGCAGACGCTTGAGCAGGGCGCCAGCTGCAGCTCGGGGCAGATGTGACCGCGACCCCCGCCGGTGACGGCGACGGCGAGCGGGAGTTCGAGCAGGAGCTGCCGGCCGGCCCGCGCGGGCGGCGGCGGTTCTGGTGGCCCGCCGCGCTGGCGGCCGTGGTCGCGCTGGGGCTCGGCGTGCCCGCGCTGGTCTCCGGCAGCACCCCGGCGTCCGGCAGCCCGACGGCCGCCGCCTCGGCCGCGCCGGCCACCGACTCGGCGGAGGCCGGGTTCGCCCGCGACATGGCCACCCACCACCAGCAGGCCATCGACATGTCCTTCCTCGTCCGGGACCGCACCCAGAACGAGGAGGTGCGCGGCCTGGCGTTCGACATCATCAACACGCAGGCCAACCAGCGCGGCATGCTGATGGGCTTCCTCGACCAGTGGGGCCTGTCGCAGAGCACCACCGCCAAGCCGATGACCTGGATGAACCACCCGTACGAGGCGCACGACGGCGCGCTGATGCCCGGCATGGCGACCAACACCGAGCTGGACCGGCTCCGTTCGCTCAGCGGCCGGGACGCCGAGGTGTACTACCTGCAGCTGATGATCAAGCACCACAGGGCGGGCGCCGAGATGGCCCAGGCGTACGTGGACGCGGGGCGCAACGCCCCGGAGAAGCGGCTCGCCCAGGGCATGGTCGACGCGCAGCACTCCGAGATCCAGCTGATGACGGACATGCTCGCCGAGCGCGGCGCGCAGCCGGCTCCCTGAGCCCGGCGGGTCCACCGCGCCGGAGGGCGCCGCCCGGGGAACCTCCCGGGGCGGCGCCCTCCGGCGTTCCCGGGGTGCCCGGGGTGCCCCCTTCTCACCCCCGGCAGAGCCGGGCGGCCAGGCAGGCGACCGCCGCGAGCAGCAGCGGGACGGCGCGGCCGCCCGCCGCCGGGCCGGCCTGGTGGACGGCCAGCACCGGCAGCGCGGTGCCGAGCGCGGTGCCGAGGCTGCGCACCATGTTGACCAGTCCGCCGCCGACGGCGGAGCTCTGCGCGGGGATCGCCCGCATCACCAGGGCGTTGTTGGCGGGCAGCAGCAGGCCCAGGCCGTAGCCGGTGAGCAGCAGCGGCGCGGAGGTCGTCCAGGGGCCGGGGGCGGGCAGCAGGGCGAGGCCGAGGAGTCCGGCGGCGGCGGTGAGGGCGCCGCAGCGGCAGCGGGCGGCGTCGCTCCAACGGCGCGGCAGCAGGGCGCCGCCGGCGGTGGCGGCGAGGGCGAACGCGGCGGGCAGGGCGGTGATCGCGGCGCCCGCGGCGGTGGCGGTGGCACCGCGGGCGGCGAGGACGACGGGCTCCAGCACCAGCGGGCAGAACAGCAGCAGGTAGCCGGTCAGCGCGACCAGCAGGCCCGCCCGGATGCCGGGGGTGTTGACCAGTCCGGGCGGGATGATCGGGCGGTCGGCGCGGCGCTCCTGGCGGACCAGGGCGAGCGTCGCGGCGGCGGCCGCGACCAGCAGCGCGGCCACCGCCCAGCCGGGCAGCGGCAGGCCGGAGGCGGCGGACAGCGCGAGCAGCAGGCCGGTGGAGGAGCCGGCCAGCAGCAGCAGCCCGGCCAGGTCGAAGCGCCGTCCCTCGCGGCCCTCCCCCCTCCCGCCGCCCTCGCGGGCGGGGCGGCGGCCGTCGGGGAAGGTCCGGGGCAGCAGGAACCAGCCGGCCAGCAGGCCCAGCCCGCCGACCGGCACGTTGACCCAGAACGCCCAGCGCCAGGAGGCGTGCGCGACCAGCAGGCCGCCGAGGGTCGGGCCGAGCGCCAGGCCGAGGGCCTGGGCGGCGGCCTGCACGCCGAGCGCGGTGCGCATCGCCCGTTCGGGCACGCCGCGGGCGACCAGGGCCACGCTGTTGGCCTGCATCATCGCGCCGCCGACGGCCTGCACGGCTCGGCAGGCGATCAGCACCGTCAGGTTCCCGGCCAGTCCGGCGCCGAGCGAGGCGGCGGCGAACACCGCGAAGCCGCCCAGGTACACGGTCTTGCGGCCGACCAGGTCGGACAGCCTCCCGACCGGGGCGAGCAGCGCGACCAGCACCAGCAGGTACGCCAGCGCGACCCACTCGACGGCGGCGAACGGGGCGGCGAAGTGGCCTTCGAGCGCGGGGAAGACCAACGAGGTGACGCTGGCGGTGAGTTGGCCGAGGAAGGCGCCCAGGCAGACGGTGCCGACGGCCAGCCAGTGCGCGTGCGGCCAGCGGGCGACGGCGCGGGGGCGGGGGCGCTCGGCGAGTTGCAGGGTGTCGAGCAGCCGGGCGGCCACCGCGGGTTCAGCCATGCGCAGAACATATCTGCTAGCGACATAATCGTTCAAGGAGCATTCCCGCCCGCCCCCGCCCACCACCTCCCCCGCACTCCAGCCCCTCGCTCCCGCCCTCCGGACAAGCGGGGCGTTCCGGCCGGTGGACGGGTGGACTCCCGGTAACCCGCCGGTCGCCGGACGCTACGCTGTCCGGCATGTCTTCGCAGCCCCAGCCCGTCCCGCACCCGTCCGGCCCCGCGGCCGCGGCCGACGACGCACTCGCCGGGGCACAGCAGCTCACAGACGTGATCACCCGGCTGCGCCGGGCGCTGCGGAGCTCGATCCGCTCCGAATTCCCCTGGGAGGCCCTGCCGATGGCCCAGGTCGAACTGCTCCAGACCCTCGCCCCCGCCCCCCTGCGGGTCGGCGAGCTGGCCGCCCGTCAGCGCCTCGCCCCCAACACCGTCAGCGGCCTGATCTCCAAGCTCCTGGACGCCGGCCTGGTCGACCGCCAGCCCGACCCCGGCGACCGCCGCACCGCCCGGATCGCCCTCACCGAGGCCGGCCACCAGCAGCTCCGCGACTGGCGGAGCGCCCACGAACGCCGCCTCGCCACCGCCCTCGAAACCCTCACCCCCACCGACCGCACCGCCGTCATGCGGGCCCTCCCGGGCCTCGACCGCCTCGCCCACTCCCTGGCCGGCACCGACCCGACCCGCTGAGGCCCCCACCTGCCGGGGCCCCGCCCGTCACGGCCCGGCCCCGCGAAGGCACCGACGGCCTCGGAGTCCACCGTGCTTACCGGCGGACTCCGAGGCCGTTGGCATCTCCCGGCTCCGGGCGGCGGCGGCTAGACCGCGCCGCCGGGGGCGAGCTGGGTGGTCACCAGATAGATGGGTATCCAGCCGAGCGTGACCACCGCCATGAAATACGTGCACAAACTCCCCTTGCCCCGAAAGGGGTGGAGAGGGCGGGAGGCGGGGCGATCGCCCGGGCGCGTGCGTGACATTTCAGTGTTCCATTTGTGTTGGTTCCGTGGCTTCCGGAGGCCGGTGGCCTCCCATCGGGAAGGCTATCCACCTTCCGCCACGATCATCAACTCCGGGGGATGGGTACCTCTGACCCCGGGATTCGCCGGGATGTCGAATGCCCGACACCCCGGCGGACCGGCCGATCCGGTCGCAATCGACTACTGGTCGAATCTGATCATTTTGGATCGCCGTGGAATTGGCGGGATCCCCGCGCGGGCGTTTCGGGCCGACTCTCCCGATTGCACCGGAGGAGGGATTCGGTCAAGTCGCCCAGGCTCGGTGCCGAGCCCCCGAAGGGCTCCGGCCGGTGGGACCGACCGGGACCCCTCCCGTCGTCCCCCTCCTCCCGAGGGGTGGTACCAATGACCGCCTCCACCTGCCGCAGACCGTCCCGCGCCACCCGCTCCTCGTGGGCGGCCCCGATCCCGGCCGCCAGGTCGGCCGCGGCGGAGTAGTCCCGGTGCGCCTCCCCGTATTCCTCCCCGACGTGGTGGATCCGGCCGAGCGCATTGCGCGCATCGATCACGTGCCGGACGTCCCCGAGGATTTCGAAGGTCCGGGCCGCCGAATTCAGCAGGGCGACGGCCCTCTCGGATTCTCCGGGAACGTCCAGGGTCAGTGCGAGATTGAGCCGGACCGCCGCGACATCGGTCTCCGAAAGTTCACCCCCGTCGAGTTCCAGGAGGGCTTCGAACGACATCCGGGCGGATCTCAGGTCCCCGGTGCCCAAATTCAGTCCCCCCAGGTTGTTCAGGAGTGACGCGGTGCTTCGGGTGTCGCCGATGCTCCGGAAGATCGGCAGCGCTTCCGCGAGGCATTGGATGGCGGATTCGTGGTCGTCCAGCAGGATGTGGAAGATTCCCTGGTTGTTGAGGCTGCGGGCCAACGGCCCCTCGTCGCCGATCGAGCGGCGCAGGGCCACTGCCGCGCGCTGGTGGGTGAGGGCGGACGCCGGGTCGCCGGTCTGCCCGTGCAGTTCGGCGAGCCGGCCCAGCGCGTCGGCGTGGGCGGGCGCGTCGTCCGCGGCCCGGGCGAGGGCGAGGGCGCGCTCGGCGGCGCGGGCCGCCTCGGGGTAGCGGGCGAAGCGGGTCCGGGTCCGGGCCAGGTCGAGCAGAGCGTGCGCCTCTCGCCGGGGGTCGTCCGCCGCCCGTCCGGCCGCCGCCGCGGCCTCCTGCATGCGGTGGGCCTCGTGCCACAGCCCGGCCGTGTCCAGGTGGGGAGCGAGCGCGTGGGACAGCCAGGAGGCCTCGGTCGCGCTGCCGCTCGTGCGCAACTTCCTTTCCAGCGCGATGAGTCCGGGGAGTTCGAGGCGGAGCCAGTCGGTGGCCGCCGTACTGTCGGACCACTCCGTGACGCACGGCGGGGCGCCCTCGGGGTGCTCGGCCAGGTCCGTCGGCGGGGGCAGCCGGAAACGCTGGGGGGAACGCGCGTGATCAATTCCGATCAGTGTGCCGGCCGCGAAGGCCAGCACTCTTCGGAGGGCTCGGGAGCGGTCTTCGAGCGAATCCGTTCGATTCGCCAGAATCCTGCCGAACTCACCGATGAGATCGTGCACTGCGTACCTGTGGGGGGAGGGCTCGGATATCAGGTGGACGGTCAGGAGCGCGTCGATGGCCCGTTCCGTCTCCACCGGGGGGAGGCCGATCAGCGCGGCCGCCGTGTGCGTACCGAACTCCCCGCCCGGATGCAGGCACAGTCGGCGGAAGGCGGTCTGATGATCAGCCGCGAGGGATTGGTACGACATCATGAAGGCCCCGTCCAGGCTGCCGAGGTCGTCCCGGAGCTCGCCGATTCTCCCGTCGGTGCGGGAGAGTCGCCGGATGAGGTGTTCGAGGGTCCACGTCGGGTGCGCGCGGAAGCGGCTGGCCGCCAGGTCCAGTGCGAGCGGATGCCCGCTGCACAGCCTGGCCACCTCCGCCGCCTGCCGGGTCTCCGCACCCCGGCCCTCACCGACCAGTCGCCGGAACATCGCCTGGGAGGCCGCCGGGGACAGTCCGCCCAGCAGGACGGTGCGGACCGCGGGGAGTTCCGCCATCCGGTGGCGGCTGGTGACCAGGACGAAGGAGTCCGAGCCGGCCGGCAGCAGCGGCCGCACCTGGGCCGGGCCGACGGCGTCGTCCAGCACCACCAGGGCGCGCCGCCCGGCGAGCAGGGCGCGGCAGTCGGCGAGCAGTTCCTCCGGATCCAGGGGGATCCGGGGGGCGGGTACGCCGAACTGCCGCAGCAGCGCGGTGGCGGCCGTCTCCGGATCCGGGGACGAGCCCCCGCTGCCGTGCGCGGCCAGCGGGACGAACACCTGGCCGTCGGGGAACTCCTCGCGCAGCAGGGTGGCCGCGGCCAGCGCGAGCCCGGTCTTCCCGGCTCCGGGCATGCCGGAGACCGTCACCACGGTCAGGGGACCGGGCCGGCCGTCCGCGCTCCGGCCGGCGCTTCGCGCGGCCTCCAGGATGCTGTCCAACTCTCGCTCCCTACCGATGAGTTCGGGGGCCGAGCGGAGTGTCGAGGGAGCTCTGGCCGCCCCCTGGGGGCCCGGTGCGCCGGCCACGGCGGCCGGGCGGCGCAGCAGGGTGGCGACGGGCACCCGGCGCAGGAGCTGTTCGTTCAGGCGGCTCAGCGACTCGGCGGGATCGGTCCCCAGGTCCTCCCGCAGCCTCCGCCGGACCTCGCGGTAGACGCCGAGCGCCTCGGCCAGCCGGTCGCAGCCGTACAGGGCGGTCATCAGCAGCGCCGGGATCCGCTCGTTCCACGGATGGTCGGCGGCCAGCGCACTCAACTCGGGCACCACGTCGGCGAAACGGCCGAAGCGGAGTTCGATCTCGATCCGGGTGAGGGTCGCGGCGAGTCTGCGGTCGGCCATCAGGACGCGGGTGTTCCGCGCCCACTCGCCCGGGAGGCCGGCGAGCGGCTCCCCCTGCCAGACGTCCTCGGCCTCGCGCAGCAGCTCCCAGGCCCGGCGGTCCTCGCCCGCGTCGGCGAGGGTGCGGGCCCGTCCGGCGAGGGTACGGAAGTGGTGCCAGTCGACCCGTTCGGGCCGCGCGCGCAGCAGGTAGGTGCCGGACTGGGAGACGATCCCGGTGCGGGTGCCCGACCAGGCCTGCGTCCTGGCGTCGGCCTCCCGCAGCGAGCCGCGCAGCCGGGAGACGTAGCTCTGCAGCGTGGAGGTGGCGCTGGCCGGCGGATCGCCGTCCCAGATGCGGTCGGCGAGGACGGCGGGCGAGAGCGGCTTTCCGAGATCCAGGGCCAGACAGGCCAGCAGTATTCGTACCTTGTGCGAGCGGATCGCCAGCGGCGCCCCGTCGACCGCCAGCCCTATCGTCCCCAGAAGATGGATCTCCACCGGAATTGCCCCCTGTCGTCTGTTCTCCGGACGCGCAGGAGGCGAGCATGGCATGAGAGGGAACCGCCTGCCATACCACCGCGCGGTTCCCTGAACTGCGGATTTCCACGTTCTACGCGCAATCGTGAAACCAAAGTGGTACGGGCGGGCTGCCGGTGCCACGGTTCCCCGTCCCCGATCCGGCTTCCGCCCCGCCATGCCTAGGAGGAGCAGCGTTGGCGCACGAATCCGGCATTTCGTCGAACTCGCCAGCTCAGTACCGGCCCGAGCAGCGCAACAGCGTCGACGGGCGCGCGACGATCAACGGCCCGGTGTTCCAGGCCGGGCGGATCGAGGGGGGCGTGCACGTTTCCGTGCACGCTCCGGCGCAGCTTCCAGTTCCTCGACAGCTTCCACCCGCCCCCGTGCACCTCCCCGGGCGACAGCTCGAACTGGCTTCTCTGGAACGGGTGTTGGGCTCCGGTCGGCCGGGCGGTTCGGTCCTGGTGCTCAACGGGCCGGCCGGTGTGGGCAAGAGCGCACTGGCCGTCAGCTGGCTGCGCGCGCAGGGCGACCGCTTCCCCGACGGCACCTTCTACGCCGACCTGCGCGGCCACTCCCACGGCACGCCGGCCGATCCGGTCGAGGCGCTCGGCCGGTTCCTGCGCGCACTGGGACACACCACCGCCGTTCCCGCCGAACTCGCCGAGGCCAGCGCCCTGTGGCGCTCCGTCACCGCCCGGCTGCGGATCGCCGTCCTGCTCGACAGCGCCGCCAGCGCCGCCCAGGTACGTCCGCTGCTGCCGGGGACGGACACCTCGGCGACGGTGGTGACCAGTCGCACCCGGCTCACCGGACTCGCCATGGACGGTGCCGAGTTCCTCACCGTCGGCCTGGTCGGACCGGACACCGCGGCCGCCATCCTGGCCCGGCAGGTCGGTGCCGAGCGGATCGCCGCCGAACCGCAGGCCGCCGACCAGGTGGTCGCCCGGTGCGCCGGGCTGCCGTTGGCGATCTGCGTGGCCGGGGCCCGGATGGCGGCCCGGCCGCGGACGCCGTTGGCCGCCACCGCCGAGGCGCTGCGGCGGGAGGCCGACCGGCTCGCCGAGCTGCGACTGGACGGGGACCGGGCGGTGCACGCGGTGCTGGACGCCTCCTACCGGGTCCTCGGGCCGGAGGCCGCCCGGCTCTACCGGCTGCTCGGCCTGCTGCCCGTGCCGGAGTTCACTCCCGCGCTGGCGGGGGCGGCCGCCGAACTCCCGGCCGCGGAGACGGGCCGGCTGCTGGACGTCCTCGGGGACGAGCACCTGCTGGAGGAGCCGGCCGGCGGCCGCTACCGCTTCCACGACCTGGTGCGGCTGCACGCCCGGGAGCGCGGTGGTGCCGACGAGACGCCGCACTCGCGCCGGGGGGCCGTCCGGCGGGTGGCGGAGCACCTGCTGGCCGCGGCCACCGCCGCCGAGCGGATCATCAGCCCGAGCCGTCGGCCGCTCCCCCGCGACTACGAGCAACCGCCGCTGTGCGTACCGGAGTTCGACGGGGAGTCGGCGGCACTGCACTGGCTCGACCAGGAGCGCGGGCAGCTCGGCGCGGCCCTGCGGGCGGCGGCCGCGGACGGGCAGGACTCCCTGGTCTGGCAGCTCGCGGACGCCATGTGGCCACTGTTCCTGCGCCTGCGCGCTCATGAACTCCAGTTCGAGGCACACGAGTTGGGCCTGGCAGCGGCGCGCTCCGCGGGCATCCGGGCCGCCGAGCAGCGGATGCTGACCTCCGGCGGACACGGACTGCACCACGCGGGCCGACCCGCCGCGGCGGCCCGGTGGTACGGCGAAGCACTGGAGCTGGCCCGGGCCATGGCCGACCCGCGGGCCGAGGCCAACGCGCAGTACGGGATCGGGCAGGCGCACCGGGTGGCGGGTGAACTCGGCTCCGCCCGGCGGGCGTTCGAGGAGATGCTGCGGCTGCGCACGCTGGCCGGCTATCCCCGGGGAGTGGCGCTGGCCCGGATCGCGCTCGCCGAGGTCTCGCTGGCGGAGGGCGAATTCGACCGTGCGATCACCCATCTGGCGCAGGCGGAAGGCGAGTTGACCGAACTGGGCGACCACTACGAGGCGGCCCGGGCACTCGCGCTGACCGGTGAGGCCGAACTCGCCGCCGGACGCCTCCCCGCCGCCCGGCGGGCCCTCGGCCCGGCCCTGGCCGCCTTCCGGACCGCCGGTTCGGCCCTGTGGGAGGCCCGGACCCTGGAACTGCTCGCGACCCTGGCCGAGCACGACGGCGACCATCCGACGGCCCGGCGGCACCTGGAACGCGCCCTGGAGCTGTACCGCGGCATGGCCGCCCCGAACGCCGAACCGCTGGCCCGCCGGCTCGCCGCCCTGCCGCCGCCCGCTCCCACGCCCCAGCCACCACCCCCGCCGGCCCCGCCGGCCCCGGCCGGGTGACGAGGGCGTCGGGGGCGGGCTCTGCGAAGGGGCGACGCGTCAGAACAGCCGGTCGCCGCTCTCGTGCGCCAGCAGCCAACGCTTGGCGTCGATGCCGGCCGCGAAGCCGGTGAGACTGCCGTTGGCGCCCATCACCCGGTGGCAGGGGCGGATGATCAGCAGCGGGTTGGCGCCGACCGCGCCGCCGACGGCGCGCACCGCGCGGGGGGACTGGCCCGCGGCGTCGGCGAGTTGGCCGTAGCTGAGGGTGGTGCCGTAGGGGATGTCGTCCAGGGCCTCCCAGATCCGCTGCCGGAAGGGGGTGCCGACGGGGGCCAACCGGAGGTCGAAGGTGGTGCGCTCGCCGGCGAAGTACGCGGTGAGCTGTTCGACGGCGGGGCCCAGCGCGTCGGCGTCGGGCTCCCAGTCGGCGGCGGGGGCCGCGAGCGCGCCCTTCTGGCCGGGGGCGGTGACGGTGGCCAGCGCGAAGCCGTCGCCGTCGTGGGTGCCGCTGAGCAGCAGCGGGCCGAGCGGGCTGTCCATGGTGGTGAAGAGGGTCGTGGCGGCGGCAGGGGTGATGGTGGCGGCGGCGGTGGTGGTGCGGACGGTGCTCATGACTGGTCCTCGCGGGGCTTGCGGGTTCGGGGGAGGGTGGCGTGCCGGTCGGCCGCGGCCGACCACAGGTGGTGCAGGGCGTAGGAGCGCCAGGGCGCCCACGGGGCGGAGCGTGCGGCGGCGGTGCGCGGGTCGCCCGGTTCGCCGAGGGCGCGCAGGCCGTCGCGGACGCCGATGTCGGTGGGGAGGAAGACGTCCGGGTCGGCGAGCGCGCGCATCCGCAGGTAGCCGACCGTCCAGGGGCCGATGCCGGGCAGGGCGAGCAGGTCGGCGGCGGCCTGTTCGCGGTCCACTCCGGGGTCGAGCCGGACGGCGCCGTCGGCGAGCGCCGCGCACAGGCCGAGCAGGGCCCGGCGGCGGGCGTTCGGCATGGCCAGGTGCTCCGGGTCGGCGGCGGCGAGGGCGGCGGCGGTCGGGAAGAGCAGTCGGAGTCCGCCGTCGGCGGCGGGCAGCGCGGTGCCGTAGCGCTCGGCGAGCCGGCCGGCCAGGGTGCGGGCGGCGGCCACGGTGACCTGCTGGCCGAGCACGGCCCGGACGGCCAGCTCGTGCGGGTCGACGTGTCCGGGCGAGCGCAGCCCGGGGCGGGCGGCGGCGAGCGGGGCCAGCAGCGGGTCGGCGGCGAGCCGGGCGTCCACCGCGTCCGGGTCGGCGTCCAGGTCGAACAGGGCGCGCAGCCGGTGCACGGCGGTGGTCAGGTCGCGCAGGTCGGTGAGGGTCAGCCGGCAGTCCAGCCACCCCCGGTGGAGGGGGTCGCCGGGGCCGAGCCCGTCGACCTCGGCCAGGCCGTGCCCGTACGGGAGGGCCAGGGTGCGCCGGTAGGTGCGGGTGCCGGGGCGCGGGCCGGGGACGACCTCCTCGACGCCCGGGACGGCCCGCAGGCCGAGGAAGTCGAGCAGGTGGCCGGTGTCGATCGCGCCCCGGTAGGCCAGCCGCAGGGCGAGCGTGCCGCCGCCGGCCGGGCTGCGGCGGTGGCCGCCGTGCTCGGTGCGCAGCGCGGACGGGGTGCGGTCGTACACCTCGCGGATGGTGTCGTTGAACTGCCGGACGGAGGCGAAGCCGGCCGCGAACGCCACGTCGGTGACCGGGAGTTCGGTGGTCTGCAGGAGCAGCCGGGCGGTCTGCGCGCGCTGCGCGCGGGCCAGCGCGAGCGGGCCGGCGCCGAGCTCGGCGGTCAGCTGCCGCTGCAGTTGCCGGGAGCTGTAGCCGAGCCGGGCGGCCAGCCCGGCGACGCCCTCGCGGTCGACCACGCCGTCGCCGATCAGCCGCACGGCGCGGCCGACCAGGTCGGCGCGGTGGTTCCACTCGGGCGAGCCGGGCACCGAGTCCGGCCGGCAGCGCCGGCAGGCCCGGTAGCCGGCGCCCTGGGCGGCGGCGGCGGTCGGGTAGAAGGTGCAGTTGGTGCGCTTGGGGGTGGTGGCCGGACAGCTCGGACGGCAGTAGATGCCGGTGGTCCGCACCGCCGTGAAGAACACCCCGTCGAAGCGGGCGTCCCGGCTGTCCACCGCCCGGTACCTGGTCTCGTCGTCGATCACGCCTTCCAGTCTGCGTGATCGCCGGAGCCCCGACTGGCGGGATTCGGACATCGCCGTGGGTGTCCCGGGCGGTCGCGGTCGCGGCCGCCCGGGACGGTGCGGGTCGGGACGGGCCCGGGTCAGGGCCCGGGTCAGGGCTTGGGGCGGGCGCGGACGGCCTTGGTGAGGTGCTTGCGGTGGCGGGCGCGTTCGGCGCGCAGGCGGGCGTCGGTGCGGGCGGCGATCCAGTCGTTCTCGCGCTGGAGTTTGAGGTAGCTCTCCCAGCGGCGTTCGGGGAGGGTGCCGTCGGCGAGGGCGGCGCGGACGGCGCAGCGGGGTTCGGTGCGGTGGGAGCAGTCGGCGTAGTGGCAGTCGGCGGCAATCGCGCTGATGTCGGCGAAGGCCTGGTCGATGCCCTCGCCGCCGAACAGGCCGACGCCGCGCAGGCCGGGGGTGTCGATGACGGCGCCCCCGGCCGGGAGCGGGACGAGCTCGCGGACGGTGGTGGTGTGGCGGCCCTTCTCGTCGACCGAGCGCACCTGCTGGACGGTCATCGCGGCCGTCCCGGCGAGCGCGTTGGTGAGGGTGGACTTGCCGGCGCCGGACTGGCCGATCAGGGCGCAGGAGCCGGTGGCCCGGGCGCGCAGTTCGGCCATGCCCTCGCCGGTCTCGGCGCTGACCGTCAGGACGGTGACACCGGGGGCGATCGCCTCGACGTCCGCCCGGACGAAGTCGCCGTCGTGGACCAGGTCGGACTTGGTCAGGACGATCAGCGGTTCGGCCCCGGACTCCCAGGCGAGGGCGAGCAGGCGCTCGACCCGGCCGGGATCGGGTTCCGCGGCGAGCGAGACGGCGATCAGTACGGTGTCGACGTTGGCGGCCAGGACCTGGCCTTCGGAGCGCTTGTGGGCGCCCTTGCGGATGATCGCGGTGGTGCGGGGCAGCACCGCCGCGAGGGCGGGTGCGGGCCGGGCGCCGGGGTCGTAGGCGACCCAGTCGCCGGTGCACGGGTTGTGCGCGGTGTCGGCCGTCATCACCGGACGGGTGGCGGCGCGCCGGACGGCGGGCTCGCCCGTCTCGGGGTCGACGAGCAGCACCTCGCAGCTGCCGCGGTCCATCCGGACGATCCGTCCGGGGAGCAGCCCGGCGGCGGCGTGGTGGGTGAAGGCGGCGGCCCGGTCGTCCGTCCAGCCGAGCCCGGCGAGCGGGTGGGCGGCGGGCGGGGTCGGGGAGGCCGGGGTGGTGCGGGTGGGGACCTGCGTGGCGGTCAACGGGGATCCTTCGGAAGGAGGGGCGGCCCCGGCCGCGGCGGGCGTCAGCGTATGCGCGACACCGGCTGGAGACGGCGGGCCGGGAGCCAGGGGGTGGTGGACTCGGTGGACTTCTGGACGCGGGAACAGGCTCCTGCGTGGACGGAACTCACGGCCCTCACCTCCTTCCTCTCCGTACGTGCCTCGCCCACCCCGCTCCGGGGTGCGCTCGATCGGCGGGCGCCACGTTAGTCCCCGTCCGCCACCCGCGCCACCGATTTTCCCCCGCACCCGGAATTCGCCCCAACTCGGCTTCTTGGAGCGGGAGTTGGCTTTCCCCCCGAGTGCAAGGGTTCCGCAAGCCGCGCAAGGCTTCTCCAGCCGTCCCGCCACCCGGCGCGGACATCCCCACCGTGACGGCGGCGCACGGGGCCCGCCGTCCCGCCCCGGTGGGAGGCCGGGGGAAAGGGGGGAGGCCCGATGTCCTGGGCGACTCGGAACGACTGCAAGCGGGTGCTGGCGGTCGTCCACACGGTGGTGTACGGGCAGCGGCTGCGCGAGGTGTGCGAGCTGCTGGCGGGGGACCTGCGGGTGCAGGTGGTGTTCACGGTCGCGCCGCACGCGTTCAACGAGGGGGTGACGGCGTTCCTGATGGCGCTGGGCGGCACCGTGGTGCCGTGGGAGCAGGCGGTGGCCACCGAGTTCGACCTGGTGCTGGCCGCCGGTTCGCGCGGCGTCGAGCGGGTGCGCGGCCCGCTGGTGCGGCTGCCGCACGGCGCGGGGCACCTGAAGCTGGCCCGGACGCGGCCGCCCGCGGACTCGGTGACGGGCGCGCGGGAGCGGGAGCAGGAGCGGGAGCGGCCGGGTGAGGGCGCCGGCGGCCCGCGGGAGGTGGCCGGCCTGGGCCGGGAGTACCTGCTGTGGGAGGGCCGACCGGTCGCCGCGGCGTACGCGCTGGCGCACCGGGACGAGCTGGCGCTGCTGGCGCGTGACTGCCCGGAGGTGCTGCCGGTGGCGGAGGTGGTCGGCGACGGCGACCACGACCGGATCGTGGCGGCGCTCCCCCGACGGGCCGAGTACCGGGCGGCGCTGGGCCTGGGCGAGCGGGAGCGGCTGGTGCTGCTCTGCTCGACCTGGGGGCCGCACTCGGTGTTCGGCGGGCTGGACGCGCTGCTGCCCCGGCTGGTGCGCGAGCTGCCCGCCGGGCGGTTCCGGACGGCGCTGGTGGTGCACCCGAACGTCACGGCGGGGCACGGCGGCTGGCAGGTGCGCCGCTGGGTGGAGGAGGTGTCGGGCGGCGCGGTGTCGCTGGTCGCCCCGCAGACCGACTGGCGGCCGCTGCTGGTCGCCGCGGACTACGTGATCGGCGACCACGGCTCGGTGACGCTGTACGCCTCGCTCACCCCGGCCCGGATCCTGCTCGCCCGCTTCCCGTACGGGGAGGTGAACCCGGACTCGCCGGGCGTCCAACTGGCCCGCACCGCCCCGGCGCTGGACCCGGCGCACCCGCTGGCCGACCAGCTCGCGTACGCGGACGAGCTCTACCGGCCGGAGGCGTACGCGGCGATCGGGGCCCGGATCTCCTCCGAGCCGGGCGCGTTCCTGCCCCGGATCCGCCGCCTGCTGTACCGAGTGCTGGGCCTGGGCGAGCCCGCCCGCCCGGCCGCGGAGCCGCCGCTGGCGCCGCCGGCCCCGCTGGCGGGGGGCGGACGGTGGCGGTGACGGTGACGGTCCGGCTGCCGGCCGGCCCGGGCGTCCCCGCGTGGTGCGACCGGCACCTGGCGGCCCGGACGGACGAGCCGGCCCGGGTCCGGCGGCTGGCGGACGTCCTGCACGGCGAGCAGGGCGACCGCGACGGGCCGGACGGCGCGGACGGCGGGCTGGAGGAGCTGTGGCGGCGCCACCCGGGCTGCGCGGTGCTGGCGGTGCGCGGCGCCGACGGCCTGGTCCGGGTCCGCTTCCGCGGCGGCGCGCTGACCGTGCGGGTGCGGGGGGACGAGCCGGCCGCGCTCGCCGGTTCGCTGGTGCACGCCCTGCTGTCGGCGGCGGCCGCCCGCCGCGGCCGGGGGTAGCACGACGAGGGACGGCCCCACCCGGCGGGACGGGGCCGCCCCTCGGCTTCCGCCGGGCGACGGCCACCACCGCTGGTACCCGCTGGGCGGCAGGCCCGCCGCCCGGTACCCGCCGGACGGCAGGCGCTGCGGAGTCGACACCGCAGACGAGGGCCGCTCCTGCCGGAGCCCGCCGCCCCGGGGCCCACTGCCCGGTGGCCGCTGGGCAGCAGGGGCTGCGAGGTCGGCACCGCAGACGAGGGCCGCTCCTGCCGGGACCCGCCGCCCGGAACCTGCCGCTCGGGTCCCATCGCCCGGTGTCCGCCGGTCGGACCTTGCCACCTGGGGCCCGCACTCGGAGCGCGCCCTGCGGGTCTCATCGCTCGGTGTCCGACGGTCGGAGCCCACCCAAGGCCTGCCGCCTGGTGCCCGGCAGGCGGTGGGCGGTGGGCGGTGGGCGGAGCCTGCTCTCCGGAGCCCGGCCCTGTGGGACCTGGCGTCCAGCCCCCGCTGGGCGGCAGGCGCTGCGGGGTCGGCGCCGCGCGGGTCGAGGGCCGCTCCTGCCGGGGCCCGCCGCCCGGCGTCTGCCGGCCGGAACCCGGTCCCGTGGGCCTGCCGTCAAGCGCCCGCCGGACGGCAGGTGCTGCGGGGTCGGCACCGCAGGCCGAGGGCCGCTCCTTCCGGGGCCCGCCGCGCGGTGTCCGCCGGTCGGAGCCCGCCACCGAGGCCCGCCGACCGCCGTCCACCGCCCGCCGGGCGCGTCAGCGGCCGGCGCGCCGTCGGCGCTCGCCGCTGCCGCCGCGTCCGCCGCCGAGCCGGCGGCGGACGTCGTGGTGCGGGAGGAAGCCGGCCCAGCGTTCGGGGTACTCGCTGGGGGCGGGCTGCTCGTCGTCCTCGTCGAAGAGGTCGTCGTCGTGGCCCTCGGCGAGGCCGAACTGGCGGGCGCGTTCGGCGCGCTCGACGGCCCGCCGGGCGGCGGCCTCGCGGCCGCGCTGGACGGCGGCGTCCTCGGCGAGGCGCTCGTTCTCGGCGCGGGCGTCGGCGGTCTCGACGGTGGGCCAGCGGCGGTCTATCGCGGCGTTCATGGCGGCGCCGATCAGGACGGCGAGCGCCACCACGAAGATCCACAGCAGTACGGCGACGGGCGCGGCGAGCGAGCCGTAGACGGAGTGGCCCTCGACCGAGCTGACCAGGTAGAGCCGGAGCGCGATGCTGCAGACCACCAGCACCAGCAGGGCGACCAGCGCGCCGGGGATGTCCTCGCGCCAGGGCGTGGAGACCGGGACGGCCACGTGGTAGAGGGTGGTGAGGGAGACCACCAGCAGGATGATCGCGGCGGGCCAGTAGAGCGCGTTGATCACGCCGGCCCAGCTCTGGAAGGTGCCGATCAGCAGTCCGGGTCCGGCGACCAGCAGCGGCAGCACCAGGGAGCCGATCACCAGCGCGCCGAGGTAGAGGCCGAGCGACATCAGCCGGGTCTTGACCAGTCCGCGCTTGCCGTCGAGGCCGTACATCACGGTGATGGTGTCGATGAAGATGTACAGCGCCCGGGAGCCGGACCAGAGCGAGAGCAGGAAGCCGAGCGAGATCAGGTCCGGCCGGGCGCTGTCGAAGACGTCGCGCAGCAGGGGTTGGACGATCTCGTCGATGGAGCTCTGTGAGAGCACCGTCCCGGATGCCGAGACGATGTCCTGCTTGAGCTTGTCGATGGTGCCGGCCCCGAGGATGTCGTCGAGGTAGCCGAGGGTGCCGGCCAGGCAGAGCAGCAGCGGCGGGATGGAGAGGAGCGTGAAGAACGCGGCCTCGCCCGCGAGGCCGGTGACCCGGTACTCGACGCAGGTGTTGGTGGTGTCCTTCACCAGCGCCCACAGGGTGCCGTACCAGGTGGTGCGCTTCGCCGCCCGGCGCCTTCCGCCTCGGCGGCGGGCGGGCGGGTCGCCGCTCGGCCCGGAGCCGTGGCCCGGGTGGGGGGTACTGCCTGCTGCTTGCACGCCCCTACGGTATCGGCCCGGGCCGTTCGGCCCGCGCGGTACCACCCGGTGCCGCCGGAACCGGACGGGCCGACGGGCTCCGGACCGCCCCGGACCGCCCCGAGCAGTCCCGGATCGCCCCGAGCAGCCCCGAACCGGCTTCCATCCCACCATTCGGAACAATGGGGTCCACCATTCGGACGTTAGTGGACCGCGAGTCGCTCGCCGTGCGAATCTCTTGCCATGTCTAGCGCCGGAACCACCCTAGTTGGCCGACTCCACGTCGACCTCCTTCGCGTGTCCAGCGCCATCTGTCCGGTGACCTGAGCCCGTCAGCACGCCGCACCGCACCGGCGCCATCCCCGCCGTCGCGGATGCGCGCAAGACCCTGCCCGGCCAGCGTCGCCCCTCCCGATCCGCCCGCCCAGGGCAGAGCCACGTCCGACCGCGGGCGGGAGCGGAGCGCGTCCGGGGACCGTCAGCACCCTCGCACCTGCCAAGCCGCTCAAAGGATTGACACCATGGCCCGCACTCCCGAAACGGTCGAGCCTCAGGCCGGAGCCGCCCCGGCGGCCCGCCCCGCCGCCCGCAAGGTGACCCGCCACCGCGGCGAGGGACAGTGGGGCATGGGGCACTTCACCCCGCTCAACGGCAACGAGCAGTTCAAGAAGGACGACGACGGTCTCAACGTGCGGACACGCATTGAGACGATCTACGCCCACACCGGCTTCGCCTCGATCGACCCGAACGACCTGCGCGGCCGGATGCGCTGGTGGGGCCTGTACACCCAGCGCAAGCAGGGCATCGACGGCGGCAAGACGGCCGTCCTGGAACCGCACGAGCTCGAGGACGAGTTCTTCATGATGCGGGTGCGCATCGACGGCGGCCAGCTGACGGTGGCCCAGCTGAAGGCGATCGGCGAGGTCTCCGAGCAGTACGCCCGCGGCACCGCCGACCTGACGGACCGGCAGAACGTGCAGTACCACTGGGTGCGGATCGAGGACGTCCCGGCGATCTGGCAGAAGCTGGAGGCCGTCGGCCTGTCCACCACCGAGGCGTGCGGCGACTGCCCGCGCGTGGTGATCGGCTCCCCCGTCGCGGGCATCGCCGAGGACGAGATCATCGACGGCAGCTGGGCGATCGACGAGATCCACCGCCGCTACATCGGCAACAAGGAGTTCTCCAACCTGCCGCGCAAGTTCAAGACCGCGATCTCCGGCTCGCCGCTGCTCGACGTGGTGCACGAGATCAACGACATCGCCTTCGTCGGCGTGGTCCACCCCGAGCACGGCCCGGGCTTCGACCTGTGGGTCGGCGGCGGCCTGTCGACCAACCCGAAGCTGGGCGTCCGGCTCGGCGCCTGGGTCCCGCTGGAGGAGGTCCCGGACGTCTGGGCCGGCGTGGTCGGGATCTTCCGCGACTACGGCTACCGCCGCCTGCGCAACCGCGCCCGGTTGAAGTTCCTGGTCGCCGACTGGGGCCCGGAGAAGTTCCGCCAGGTGCTGCAGGACGAGTACCTGAAGCGCGAACTCGTCGACGGCCCCGGCCCGCAGGAGCCCAGCAACCGCTGGCGCGACCACGTCGGCGTGCACCGGCAGCAGGACGGCAACTTCTACGTCGGCTTCGCCCCGCGGGTCGGCCGCGCCAACGGCAAGCTGCTCTCGCAGATCGCCGACCTGGCCGCCGAGCACGGCTCGAACCGCCTCGCCACCACCGTCGAGCAGAAGATGATCGTGCTCGACGTCGCCGAGGACCGGGTGGAGTCGCTGGTGGCCGGCCTGGAGGCGCTCGACCTGCGGGTCACCCCGTCGACCTTCCGCCGGGGCACGATGGCCTGCACCGGCATCGAGTACTGCAAGCTGGCGATCGTCGACACCAAGGAGCGCGGCCGCACCCTGATCGACGAACTGGAGCGCCGACTGCCGGAGTTCGACGAGCCGCTGAGCATCAACATCAACGGCTGCCCGAACGCCTGCGCCCGGATCCAGACCGCCGACATCGGCCTCAAGGGCCAGCTGGTCACCGACGCCGACGGCAACCAGGTCGAGGGCTTCCAGGTGCACCTGGGCGGCGCCCTGGGCCTGGACGCCGGCTTCGGCCGCAAGATCCGCGGCCTGAAGGTCACCAGCGCCGAACTGCCCGACTACGTCGAGCGCGTGCTGACCCGCTACCAGGCGGACCGGCAGGACGGCGAGCGGTTCGCCCAGTGGACCGTGCGGGCCACCGAGGAGCAGCTCTCGTGACCGAACGCGCCGCCCCCTTCTACTGCCCGTACTGCGGGGACGAGGACCTGCGCCCGTCCGAGAGCGGCCACGGCGCGTGGGAATGCCGGTCGTGCCGCCGGGGCTTCCAGTTGAAGTTCCTCGGCCTGCTGTCAACGAACCACGGGGGTACCGGACATGACGACCGCGACTGACTACGAGGCGATAGCCGTCGCAGCGGGCCGCGAGCTGGAGGAGGCCAGCGCGCAGGAGGTCCTGCGCTGGGCCGCCGACACCTTCGGCAAGCGCTTCTGCGTCACCTCCTCGATGGAGGACGCGGTGGTCGCCCACCTGGCCTCCACCGCCCTGCCCGGCGTGGACGTGGTCTTCCTGGACACCGGCTACCACTTCCCGGAGACCATCGGCACCCGGGACGCGGTCGCAGCGACCATGCCGGTCAACGTGATCACGCTGACCCCGAAGCTCACCGTGGCCGAGCAGGACGCCCGGTACGGGCCGAACCTGCACGACCGCGACCCGGACCTGTGCTGCTCGCTGCGCAAGGTCGAACCGCTCGGCCGCGGCCTGGGCGCGTACGACGCCTGGGCGACCGGGCTGCGCCGCGACGAGTCGCCGTCCCGCGCCGGCACCCCGGTGGTGGCCTGGGACCCGAAGCGCCGCAAGGTGAAGATCGCCCCGATCGCCCGCTGGACCCAGGACGACGTGGACGCGTACGTCCAGGCCAACGGGGTGCTGCTGAACCCGCTGCTGTGGGAGGGCTACACCTCGATCGGCTGCTCGCCGCTGTCCTGCACCGCCAAGCCCGGCGAGGGCGAGGAGGGCCGGGCCGGCCGCTGGGCGGGCTCCGGCAAGACCGAGTGCGGCATCCACCTCTGATCCGCGCCCGCCGCACCGCCCGCCCCACCTGAACCACCGTCACCAACCGTCAGGAGAGACCACCGTGACCACCGCCGAGACCGAGGCCGCCGGCCGCGAGCGCGGCGCCACCGTGTGGCTGACCGGCCTGCCCAGCGCGGGCAAGACCACCCTCGCGTTCGCGCTGGCCGAGCGGCTGCGCGCCGAGGGCCACCGGGTCGAGGTGCTGGACGGTGACGAGATCCGCGAGTTCCTCTCCAAGGGCCTGGGCTTCTCCCGCGAGGACCGGCACACCAACGTCACCCGGATCGGCTTCGTCGCCGAGAAGCTGGCCGCCAACGGCGTCAAGGTGCTCGCCCCGGTGATCGCCCCGTTCGCCGACTCCCGGGCCGCCGTCCGCGAGCGGCACGCCGCCCACGGCACCGAGTTCCTGGAGATCCACGTCGCCACCCCGGTCGAGCTCTGCTCCGAGCGGGACGTCAAGGGCCTGTACGCCAAGCAGGCGGCCGGTGAGATCTCCGGCCTGACCGGGGTCGACGACCCGTACGAGGCCCCCGAGAAGCCGGAGCTGCGCCTGCAGACGCAGGGCCGGTCGGTGGCCGAGTCCGCCGAAGAACTGCACGCCTTCCTGACCGAGAGGGGCTTGGCATGACCGTCACCACGCAGCGCCTGTTCCGGGCCGAGGACACGCCCTTCGCGCTGTCCCACCTGGACGCCCTCGAAGCGGAGTCGGTGCACATCTTCCGCGAGGTCGCGGGCGAGTTCGAGCGGCCGGTGATCCTGTTCTCCGGCGGCAAGGACTCCATCGTGATGCTGCACCTGGCGCTGAAGGCGTTCGCGCCCGCGCCGGTGCCGTTCGCCCTGCTGCACGTCGACACCGGGCACAACTTCCCCGAGGTGCTGGCGTACCGGGACCGCGCGGTCGCCAAGCACAACCTGCGGCTGCACGTCGCCGCGGTGCAGGACTACATCGACCGCGGCGTGCTGCGCGAGCGCCCGGACGGGCTGCGCAACCCGCTGCAGACCGTCCCGCTGCTGGACGGCATCGAGTCCAACAAGTTCGACGCCGTGTTCGGCGGCGGCCGCCGCGACGAGGAGAAGGCCCGCGCCAAGGAGCGCGTCTTCTCGCTGCGCGACGAGTTCGGCGCCTGGGACCCGCGCCGCCAGCGCCCCGAGCTGTGGTCGCTGTACAACGGCCGGCACGCGGCCGGCGAGCACGTCCGGGTCTTCCCGCTGTCCAACTGGACCGAGCTCGACGTGTGGCAGTACATCGAGCGCGAGAACATCGAGCTCCCGGAGATCTACTACGCCCACGAGCGCGAGGTGTTCAAGCGCGACGGCATGTGGCTGACCGCCGGCGAGTGGGGCGGCCCGAAGGCCACCGAGGAGACCGAGACCCGGCTGGTGCGCTACCGCACCGTCGGCGACATGTCCTGCACCGGCGCCGTCGACTCCGACGCCGACACCATCGAGGCCGTGATCGCCGAGATCGCCGCCTCCCGCCTCACCGAACGAGGGGCGACGCGCGCCGACGACAAGATGTCCGAGGCCGCCATGGAAGACCGCAAGCGCGAGGGGTACTTCTAAGCAATGAGCACCACCCAGGAAGCGACCGCCACCTCGCTGCTGCGCTTCGCCACCGCGGGCTCCGTCGACGACGGCAAGTCCACGCTGGTGGGCCGGCTGCTGCACGACTCCAAGTCGGTGCTGGCCGACCAGCTGGAGGCCGTCGAGCACGCCTCCCGCCGGCGCGGCCAGGACGCCCCCGACCTGGCGCTGCTCACCGACGGCCTGCGGGCCGAGCGCGAGCAGGGCATCACCATCGACGTCGCGTACCGCTACTTCGCCACCGCCCGGCGCCGGTTCATCCTCGCCGACACCCCCGGCCACGTGCAGTACACCCGCAACATGGTGACCGGCGCGTCCACCGCCGAGCTGGCCGTGGTCCTCGTCGACGCCCGCAACGGGGTGGTCGAGCAGACCCGCCGGCACGCCGCGGTCGCCGCCCTGCTGCGCGTCCCGCACGTCGTGCTGGCCGTCAACAAGATGGACCTGGTCGCGTACGCGGAGCCGGTGTTCGCCGCCATCGCCGCCGAGTTCACCGCGTACGCGGCCTCGCTCGGGGTCAAGGACGTCGTGGCGGTGCCGATCTCGGCGCTGGCCGGCGACAACGTGGTCGAGCCCTCCGCGCACATGGACTGGTACGGCGGCCCGACGCTGCTGGAGCACCTGGAGACGGTGCCGGTCGGCACCGACCCGAGCGCCGAGCCGGTCCGCTTCCCGGTCCAGTACGTGATCCGGCCGCAGAGCGAGGAGCACCACGACTACCGCGGCTACGCGGGCCAGCTGGCCTCCGGCGTGCTGCGGGTCGGCGACGCGGTGACGGTGCTGCCCTCGGGCCACACCAGCACCGTCGCGGCGATCGACGCGCTCGGCGTCGCCACCGAACTGGCCTGGGCCCCGCAGTCGGTGACCGTCCGCCTCGCGGACGACATCGACATCTCCCGCGGCGACCTGATCGCGGCCGGCCCGCTGCCCGTCCCCACCAAGGACATCCGGGCGACGGTCTGCCACCTGAACGAGCGCCCGCTGCACGTCGGCGCGAAGGTGCTGCTCAAGCACACCACCCGCACCGTGCGCGCCCTCGTCAAGGAGATCTCGTACCGGATCGACATCGACACCCTCGAACAGCGCTCCGGCGCCGAGGGGTTGAACGTCAACGACATCGGCCACGTGGTGCTGCGCACCGCCGAGCCGCTGGCCCTCGACGACTACACCGACAACCGCCGCACGGGTTCGTTCGTCCTGATCGACCCGTCCGACGGCACCACCCTCACCGCCGGCATGGCGGGCGAGGCCTTCGACACCGTCAGCACCACCGACGCTTCCCACGAGGAGGACTGGGTCTGATGCCCAGCGAGGCGTTCTCGGGCATGGACAAGGAAGGCGGCCGCATCGGCAGCGGCGTCCTCGGCAGCGGCCAGGGCGGCCTGACGCGATGTGGGGGCGGACAGGGGCGCTGAGCCCCTGTCACCGGGCCCGCTGCCGTCGTTCCTCCCCACAGCGGGAACGACGGAGGCGGCCCGGCCTCCGACCGCACTCCAGGCACGCACTTCCTTCTCTCTCGAAACGGGACACCTCTCTCATGGCACCGAACACCCAGCCCACCCATACCTCCGCACGCCCCGCCGCCGGCCGGATCAGACGCGCCACCGTGGCGGCCGTCGCCGTGCTGACCACCGCCGGCCTGCTCTCGGCCTGCTCGTACGGCGCGAAGAGCGACGACAAGGCCTCCGCGGCACCGGCCGCCTCCGGCGCGAAGCTCTCCGCGGACACCGTGAAGATCGGCTACTTCGCCAACCTGACCCACGGCACCGCGCTGGTCGGCCTGAAGCAGGGCATCATCCAGCAGGAGCTGGGCGGCACCAAGATCAAGACCCAGGTCTTCAACGCCGGCCCGGCCGAGATCGAGGCGCTGAACGCCGGCTCGATCGACATCGGCTGGATCGGCCCCTCCCCGTCGATCAACGGCTACACCCAGTCCGGCGGCAAGTCCCTGAAGATCATCAGCGGTTCCGCCTCCGGCGGCGTCAAGCTGGTCGTCAACCCGGACAAGATCAAGTCCCTGGACGACCTCAAGGGCAAGAAGCTCGCCACCCCGCAGCTCGGCAACACCCAGGACGTCGCCCTGCTCAACTACCTGTCGGAGAAGGGCTACAAGGTCGACGCCCAGACCGGCGACGGCGACGTGAAGGTGCTGCGCACCGACAACAAGGTCACCCCCGACGCGTACAAGTCCGGCTCCATCGACGGCGCGTGGGTGCCCGAGCCGACCGCCTCCAAGCTGGTCAGCCTGGGCGCGAAGGTCCTGCTCAACGAGAAGGACGTCTGGCCCGACAAGAAGTTCGTCATCACCAACATCATCGTCTCGCAGAAGTTCCTCACCGAGCACCCGGACGTGGTGGAGGCGGTGCTGCGCGGCTCGGTGAAGACCAACGCCTGGATCAAGGCCAACTCCGACCAGGCCAAGACCGCCGCCAACGAGCAGATCAAGGCCGACGCCGGCAACGCCCTGGACACCGCGATCCTCGACCCGGCGTGGCAGGACATCGACTTCATCGACGACCCGCTGGCCGGCACCCTGCAGGCCGAGGCCGACCACGCCGTCACCGCGGGTCTGCTCAAGAAGCCGAACCTGGCCGGGATCTACGACCTGACCCTGCTCAACAAGGTGCTGAAGGCGAACAACCAGCCGGCCGTCGCCGACGCCGGCCTGGGCGCCAAGTAAGTCCCTCCAGGCCCCGAGGTCCGCACCCCGCGCCCGCCCGACCGATGCCCACTCAACGGGCGGGCGCGGGGTCGGACCCCGGACACCGATCCCCGCCCTGCCCGGAACCACACCCGCAGGAGGTGCCCGTGACCACGGCACTGACCACCTCGCCCGACGCCCCCGGCGCGGGACGTCCGGACGGCGACCACGCCGTCCGGATCTCGCACGTGCACAAGACCTTCGGCCGCCCCGGCACCGCCGCACCGGTGCTGGAGGACATCAACCTCACCGTCGCCCCCGGCGAGTTCGTCACGCTGCTCGGCGCCTCCGGCTGCGGCAAGTCCACCCTGCTCAACCTGGTGGCCGGCCTGGACCGGCCGAGCTCCGGCACCATCGAGGTGCCCGGCGGCCGCCCGGCGCTCATGTTCCAGGACCACGCGCTGTTCCCCTGGCTCACCGCCGGCCGGAACATCGAGCTGGCGCTGCGGCTGGCCGGCGTCCCCAAGGCCGAACGGCAGCCCGAGGCCGAGCGGCTGCTCGAACTCGTCCGGCTGGGCGGCTCCTACAAGAAGCGCGTCCACGAGCTGTCCGGCGGCATGCGCCAGCGCGTCGCGCTGGCCCGCTCGCTCGCCCAGGGCTCGCAGGTGCTGCTGATGGACGAGCCGTTCGCCGCGCTCGACGCCATCACCCGGGACGTGCTGCACGACGAGATCACCCGGATCTGGGCGGAGAAGCAGCTCGCCGTCCTGTTCGTCACCCACAACGTCCGCGAGGCGGTCCGCCTCGCCCAGCGCGTCGTGCTGCTCTCCTCGCGTCCCGGCCGGGTCGCCAAGGAGTGGCGGATCGACCTGCCGCAGCCGCGCCGGATCGAGTCGGCCGGGGTCGCGGACCTGTCCATCGAGATCACCGAAGAACTGCGTGGGGAGATCCGCCGCCATGTCCAGCACTGACACCGCCGCTCCCCTCGCCAAGCCCGCGTCCGACGACGCCAGCGTCGAGGCCGGCCTCGACGCCCTGGAGACCGTCCAGGCGCAGCGCACCCCGCTCGCCTCGGTGCTGCGGCAGAAGGTGCTGCCGCCCGTCCTCGGCGTGGTCCTGGTGCTGGTGGTCTGGCAGCTCGCCTACAGCCTGGAACTCACCACCCCCGACAAGCTCCCCAGCCCCGCCGACGTCTGGGACTCGCTCACCGAACTCTGGTACGCGGGAACCCTGTTCTCGATCATCTGGACCAGCGTCTGGCGCGGCCTGTCCGGCTTCGGCCTGTCCGTGCTGATCGGCACCCCGATCGGCCTGGTCGTCGCCCAGCTGAAGCCGGTCCGCGCCGCGCTCGGCCCGGTGCTCTCCGGCCTGCAGTCGCTGCCCTCGGTTGCCTGGGTGCCGGCCGCCATCATCTGGCTCGGCATCACCAACTCGGCGATGTACGCGGTGATCCTGCTCGGCGCCGTCCCGTCCATCGCCAACGGCCTGATCAGCGGCATCGACCAGGTCCCGCCGATCTACCTGCGGGCCGGCCAGACCCTCGGCGCGACCGGCCTGCGCGGCGCCCGGCACATCCTGCTGCCGGCCGCCCTGCCCGGCTACCTCTCCGGCCTGAAGCAGGGCTGGGCGTTCTCCTGGCGCTCGCTGATGGCCGCCGAACTCATCGCCTCCTCCCCCGACCTGGGCCTGGGCCTGGGCCGGTTCCTGGAGAACCAGCGCGAGTTCTCCAACATGTCCGGCGTCTTCCTCGGCATCCTGCTGATCCTGATCGTCGGCGTCGCCATCGACCTGCTGTTCTTCTCCCCGCTGGAGCGCCGCGTCCTGCGCAGCCGCGGCCTCCTGGTCAACTCGCGCTGACACCATGGCACCCCGCACCACGCACGTGTTCCCCGCGTCCCCCGCGTCCGCTCCCGGACGCGGGGGCACCGCCGTCCCCCCGCTGCTGCTGCTCGCGCACGGGTCGCGCGACCCCCGGCACGCCGCGACCGTCGAAGCCCTCGCCGACGCCGTCCGCGCGCTCGCGCCCCGGCTCGCCGTCAGCACCGCCTACCTGGACCACTGCGCGCCCCGGATCGCCCAGGTCGCCCCGCGCCTCACCGACGCCGTCGCCGTACCGCTGCTGCTGAACCGGGCCTTCCACGCCAAGCACGACATCCCCGCCGCCCTGCGCGCCGCCGGCGCGTCGATCCCCGTCGCGGACGTCCTCGGCCCCTCCCCGCTGCTGCTGGACGCCCTCGACCGCCGGCTCGCCGAGACCGGCCTGGACGTCGCCGACCCCGCCGTCCGCGCCCGCACCGGCGTCGTGCTGGCCGCCGCCGGCTCCTCCGACCCGGCCGCCAACGCCACCACCCGCGCCGTCGCCGCCGAGTGGCGCCGCACCCGGGGCTGGGCCGCCGTCACCCCCGCGCACGCCTCCGGCACCGGCCCGACCACCGCCGACGCCCTCGCCGCGCTCCGCCGCACCCCGGCCGTCCGCACCACCGCCGTCGCCCCGTACCTGCTCGCCCCCGGGCTGCTCCCCGACCGCATCGCCGCCGCCGCGACGGCCCGCGGCGCCGACCACCTCGCACCGGTCCTCGGCGCCGCCCCGGAACTCGCCCGCCTGGTCCTGACCCGCCACGCCGAGGCCGCCCGCGCCGCGGCCTCCCCCGCCGCCACGCCCGCCGCGCGCACCGCCTGACCGGACCCGGCCACCCGGCCACCCGGCGCGGCCGAACTCCCCCGGCCCTCGCGTCCGAGGGCCGGAGCCGGCCGTTACGGCGGTCCGGCGGGCTGCGCCCGACCGCTCGCGTGCAGGTGGACGGCCGAACGTGCCGAGGCGATCTCGGCGTGCTGGCGGAGCCCGGCCGCCCCGAGGGAGCGGGAGAAGTCGGTGAGCAGTTCGGCTGCGACCACCCGGTCCCCCGCCCCCTCGTACAGGGCGACCGCCCGGTCGACGGCCGCGGCGGCCCGCTCCCAGCGGCCTTCGGCCCCCAGCTGCCGGCTCAGCCCGGCGAACACCTCGGCGGCGCCCTCCCAGTCGCCGGCAGCCTGCCGCAGTGCCACGGCCCGCTCCACCGCTTCGGTGAACACCGCGACGCTCCCCGCCCGGTCACCGGCGGCCCGCCGGCGCGCCGCGGACGGCGCCAACGGCCCGGCGCCGGAGGAGTCCGCCGGGTGACGCCGCTGCCGGCACCGTCCGCAGTGTCCGGTCGGACGGCCCGACTTCTTTTCCCCGTAGCGGATTTGACGCTCATTCAGGAGTCCGGGTGGGGGCACGGAATGTCAGGGGCAGGCGGGGCCGGGCCCGTCCCGCGGCCTTCGGGGGCCGTCCCCCTGCACCACGGAAGAGCCGTGGGAAGGCGGGGAAACCCGCGCGGCCTCACCCGTTCGGGCGGGGCCGGGAATCGTCGAGCCGTTCGCGCACCCACGGATCCGCGGCCCGCCGCGCCGCGGCCGTCCGGGCCGCCCGGAAACGCTCCGCCAGGTCCGGGTACGGAGCGTCCGCCCACCGCCACGCGCCGACCGCGCACGCCTGCCGCAGCGGCCCGCCGTCCTCGACCGCGGCGACCAGCTCCTCCTGCAGCCGGCGGCGCCCGCCCGCGACCACCAGCACCTGCGCCAGCCAGCACGGCGAGGAGAGGTCGTCGTCGGCCAGCAGCGCGTCCAGCACCGGCCCGTAGTGCGTCCGGGCCGCCGCCCGGTCGTCGGCCAGCCGCCGGTAGGCGGCCTGCCGCTTGTGCCCGATCCGGTGGTACTGCGCGTAGCCGGGGGCCCGCGCGTCCAGCGCCGCGACCCGCGCGTCCGGCTCGCCGCCGGCCCCGACCCGCTCGTCGAGCGCGGCCAGCAGTGCGTCCAGCGCCGCCTCCTGCGCGTCCAGCCGTGCCGCCCGCTCCATCGCCGGTCTCCTCCCGTCCCCCTCATACTTGCAGACGCGGGAATTTGCGCGCCCCGACTAAGCTTGTCCCCGACAGGACCCACCGACGAAGGGAGCACGGGCCATGACCCGACCGGACCCCGGCCTGGCGCACGGCTGGTGCGCCCTCACCGCCCTGCACGGCCGGATCGAGGCGCACGTCGAACGCGCCCTCCAGGCCGAGCACGAACTCAGCGTCCGCGAGTTCTCCGTCCTGGACGTGCTCTCCGACCAGCACGACGGCGACGGCGGCCACTTCCGGATGAACCAGCTCGCCGACGCGGTCGTGCTCAGCCAGAGCGCCACCACCCGCCTGGTCACCCGCCTGGAGGACCGCGGCCTGCTCTCCCGCTACCTCTGCCCCACCGACCGGCGCGGCATCTACACCAACGTCACCCCCGCCGGCCTGACCCTCCTCGCCGAGGCCCGGCCCACCAACGACCGGGCCCTCGCCGAAGCCCTCGCCGCCGCCGAACAGCGCCCCGAGCTCGCCCCGCTGGCCGCCGCCGTCCGCGAACTCTCGAAGCCGAAGGACTGACCCGCCCCGGCCGACCGCCGCGTACCGGGCGCCCGCGCGCCGAACGCCGACGGCGGCCCCGGCCGGGCCCAGGTCGCCGGGTGGCGCCGCGGGTCCGGCCGGGGCCGCCGTACCGGGTCGGTCCGGTCGGGGCCCCGGTCGGCCGTCAGTCGCTCTTGCGGCGCTGGCGGCCCGTGCCGTAGTTGGAGCCGCTCTTCGTGCCGGAGCCCGGCTTGGCCCGGCCGGAGGCCTTGCCGATGAAGCCGGCGGCCATCTGCGTGCTGCCGCCGCCGGGGCGCTGCTTGGGGCGGGGGCGGCGCGGGTTGCCGCTCATGTCGACGTCCTTGGGGAGGCCGGCGTCGGCGCGCTTGGCGGGGCGGCGGCGGGCCTCGCCGTCGGCGGGCTTGGCGCCGCCCCGGCCGCGGCCCCGGCCGCGGCCGCCGTTCTCGGTGCCGGCCGCCGCCTGCTCCCGGCCGGCCGCGGGGGCGGCGGCGGGCTGGGCGGTGGCCGGGACGGGCAGGGTGACGGCGACGCCGCTGGGGGTGCGGGCGCCGGTGATGCGCTTGAGCTCGCCGTCCTCGGGGCGGACCTTGGTGACGGTGGCCCGGATCCCGGCGATGCTCATCAGCCGGTTGACCTCGCGGCGCTGCTCGGGCAGCACGAGGGTGACGACGGTGCCGGACTCGCCGGCCCGGGCGGTGCGGCCGCCCCGGTGCAGGTAGTCCTTGTGGTCGATCGGCGGGTCGACGTTGACGACGAGGTCGAGGCCGTCGATGTGGATGCCGCGGGCGGCGACGTTGGTGGCGATCAGCGCGGTGACCTCGCCCTCGCGGAACTGGTCGAGGACGCGGTTGCGCTGCGGCTGCGACTTGCCGCCGTGCAGCGCGGCGGCGACCACGCCGTTGGCGCGCAGCTGCTTGGCGAGGCGGTCGGCGCCGTGCTTGGTGTGCACGAACATGATGACCCGGCCCTCGCGGGCGGCGATCCGGGCGGTGGTCTCGGCCTTGTCGGCGGGTTCGAGCTGGAGCAGGTGGTGGTCCATGGTGGTGACCGCGCCGGCCGACGGGTCGACCGAATGGGTGACCGGGTCGGTGAGGAAACGGTTGACCAGGCGGTCCACGTTGCGGTCGAGGGTGGCGGAGAAGAGCATCCGCTGCCCGCCCTCGGCGACCTGCTCCAGCAGCTTGACGACCTGGGGCAGGAAGCCCATGTCGGCCATCTGGTCGGCCTCGTCGAGGACGGTGATCGCCACGTCCTCCAGGAACACGTCGCCGCGCTGGATCAGGTCGTCCAGCCGGCCGGGGGTCGCGACCAGCACCTCGGTGCCGCGCCGGACCTGGTTGGACTGGCGGGTGATCGACATGCCGCCGACCACGGTGGTGATCCGCAGGTTCAGCACCCCGGCGTACGGGGCGAGCGCCTCGGTGACCTGCTGGGCGAGCTCGCGGGTGGGCACCAGCACCAGGGCCAGCGGGCGCCGCGCGGTGGCCCGCTTGCCGGCGGTGCGCACCAGCAGCGGCAGACCGAAGGCGAGGGTCTTGCCGGAGCCGGTCCGGCCGCGGCCGAGCACGTCGCGGCCGGCCAGCGCGTCCGGCAGGGTCGCGGCCTGGATCGGGAACGGCTCGGTGACGCCCTGCGCGCCGAGCTCCCTCATCAGCCCGGCGGGCAGTTCCAGCTCGGCGAAGCTCGCCGCCGGCGGCCGGGACGGGGTGCCCTGCACGGGCGTGAAGTCCTCGGCGACCGCCGCCGCGGGGGCGCCGCCGCCGCGGCGGGGGCGGCGCGCCTGCTCGCCGCCGCCGGTGCGGGGGGCGCCGCTACGGGCGGCGCCGGTGCGCGGCCGGCCGCCGCGGCCGCGCGGCTGCTCGGAGCTGCCGGAGCGCTCGGTACGGGGACGGTCGGTGCGGGGACGGGACTGTTCGGGCATGGGCGTTCCACTTCCTGGGGCCGCCAGCCGACGCGCGGCGGTCCGCCGCGGGGCTGGGAAACGTGTCGGCCGTCGAAGAGGTGGAGGGTCCGCCCCGGCCGTCGGGCGGCATGGACGAGGGCCCGTACCCTGTGGAGGTACGGGCCCTCGCCTGCGACATCTACGAGTCGGCGTGAGCCGGGACTCAGATGGGGCGGATGTTCTCCGCCTGCGGGCCCTTCTGGCCCTGCGTGACGTCGAACTCGACCTTCTGGCCCTCGAGCAGCTCACGGAAGCCGGTCGACTGGATGTTCGAGTAGTGAGCGAACACGTCGGCGCCGCCGCCGTCCTGCTCGATGAAGCCGTAGCCCTTTTCGCTGTTGAACCACTTCACGGTGCCGGTAGCCATAACCGTCTCCACTTTCACTGGGGCATTGGGACACACACCTCGTGCGCCCCACGTAGCCGCGATCCCCATCCGGAGACTAAACACCGGACAAAACAAATGCGCCTGGCGGTTGGAACCAGCAGGCGCACACACACGTTCATGGGAACCAATACTGCAACTGCTTCGACAATAGCACGTCGGTCCTCGTCAATGGCGGCAATGGTTGCGCTGGTCACACCACGTTTCGCGGACGCGCGGAGGGGGCATGCGGACCGGTCGGCCCGCACGCCCCCTCGCTCACCTCCTACCGCCGCCGGGTCAGGCCCGGCCGGCCGGCTCCGGCGCGCGCTTGTCCAGCGAGGTGGTGCCGGGGTCGGGCATCGCGCCGTGACCGGGCCACCAGGCCTTGTTGCCGAGCAGGGCGGTGATCGCCGGGGTGAAGAACATCGCCATCACGAAGGCCGCCACCGCGATGCCGAACGCCATCGCGAAGCCGAACTCCAGCATGAAGACGTTGCCGGCCAGCATGAACGTCGCGAACGAGGCCGCCAGGATGAAGCCGGCCGCCGCGACGGTCGGGCCGCCGTGGCGCAGCGCCTCGCGGGCCGCCTCGCGGGGGGAGCGGCCCTCGCGGGCCTCCTCCCGCAGGCGGGCGATGATCAGGATGTTGTAGTCGGTGCCGATCGCCACCACGAAGAGGTAGATCAGGATCGGCATCATGAACATCATGCCGGGCTCGCCCTTGATGTTCTGGAAGAGCACGGTGGCGGCGCCCAGCGTGGCGGTGAAGCCGAGGCCGACCGAGGCCATCAGGTACCAGGGGGCGACCACGCTGCGCAGCTGCAGGCCCAGGATCAGCAGGATGAGCAGACCCGCGACCGGGAAGACCAGCCGGTAGTCGTGGTTCATCGCCAGGTTGATGTCCTTGTAGATCGCGCTCATGCCGCCGACCTTGGCCTCGGTGCCGGCCGGGGCCTTCTCGTGCGCGACGTCCCGGAGGCTGGTGACGGCGTCGATCGCCGCGTTGCTCTCCGGCTTCTCCTTGAACATCACGGTGAACTCGGCGGTGGCGCCGTCCTCGCTGACCTTCGGCTCGGCGGGAGCCGCGGCCACGCCCTCGACCTTGGCGAGCTCGGCCGCGTACGACCCGAAGGCGGCCGGGTCGAGCTTCGCGCCGGACTTGTCGGTCAGGTAGACGTGCGCCGGGTCGGCCGCGCCCGCGGAGAAGCCCTTGGCCAGCTTGTCCTGGACGACCACCGACTCCACGTCCTTGGGCATGGAGCTGCCGGCCAGGTCGAAGAAGCCGTTGTAGTTGACGGCGCCGACCGAGAGGGCGACCAGCACCGCGCCGGAGGCGACCGCGACGAACGCGGGGCGCTTCTCGACGACCTTGCCGAGCGCGGTGAAGCGGGCGTCGCTGGGCTCCTGCAGCCACTTCTTGCCGGGCCAGAACACGGCCTTGGCCGGGATGACGGCGAGCAGCGCCGGGGCGAGGGTGAGCGCGGCGAAGGCGGTGACCACGACGGCGATGGCCAGGCCCGGGCCGAGCGCCTTGAACATGCCGAGGCTGGAGAGGACCAGCGCCGCGAAGGCGATGGTGACCGCGCCGGCCGCCGAGGTGATCGCCTCGCCGACCCGGCCGACCGCGTTGACCACGGCGGTCTTGCGGTCGTCGCCGGCCCGCAGCCGCTCGCGGTAGCGGAAGGCCAGGAACAGGAAGTAGTCGGTGCCGACGCCGAGCACGACGACGATCAGGATCGCCGAGAGGACCGGCGTGCTGTCCAGGTCGAAGGCCTTGGTGACGTAGTTGATCAGGCCGTTGGCGGTCGGCATCGCGAACATCAGCGACACCAGCAGCGGCAGGAGGCCGGCCAGCACGCTGCGGAAGATGATGCCGACGATGATCGCGACCAGCAGCACGGTCGACATGGCGATGATCGCGTCGGCCGAGCCGGAGGCCTCCTGCTGGTCCAGCGCCTGGGCGGCCGGGCCGCCGAGCTGGAACTTCACGTCGGTGCCCTGGGCGAGGGCCTTGCCGTCCTCGCGGATCTCCTTGGCGACGTCGCCGAAGGCCTTGGAGTCCTGCTGCTTGGCCTTGTCGACGGCGATCGGCGACAGGGCGTACTGGCCGTTCTTCGAGGTGGTCTGCTCGCTGACCGGCACGACCTGCTGGACCGCGTCGATCTTCTTGTCGGTCAGGCCCTGGGTGATCCTGGCGATGTCGGCCTTGTCCTTCTCGGTCAGCGCCCCGCCGTCGTTGCGCTCGAACAGCGCGTACGCGGACGGGGTGAAGCTGGTCGGGAAGGCCTTCTCCTGGAGCTCTGCGGCCTGGATCGACTCGTAGTGCTTGGGGAGGAACGAGGCCTCGTCGGTCTGTGCGCTGATCTTCGGCGCGGTGGCCGCGATGGCGATCATGCCGACCACCCAGGCCGCGATCACCCACCAGGCCCGCTTGACGACGAAGTGTCCAAGTCGGTGGAACATGCTCGAAATGCCTCCTGGGCATGATTCACCGCCGCCTGGAGACGGGGACCGGGCAACGGCTCTGACCGGCGCGCGGACCCTCAGCGGGAACTAGCCGGTCGGCAGGTAAGGACTAGTGAGCATCCTACGGGACCTTGCTTGCCGCCCGGCAAGTGGGTTTCGCGTCTGCCCCCTGGGGCGGCCACGGAACCGGCCCCGCACCATCGTCACCCGGCCGGGGGGCCCTCCACCTCGTGCTCCGGGTGGAGATCGCTCCGCCTCAGGGTGGACGCCGGGCCGCACCTGAGGAGGAGACCCCGACCCCGGGGGTGGGGTTAACCCCAGGGATGACCCTGAGGGCAGGACCAGGGGAAAGCCGGTGCCTAGCCGGATGGTCCGTCAGGGCGCGCTTTCCTAGCGTTGGTTGGGCCGCGCGGAGCAGTCCCGCGGGCCACCGACCGGGGCGGTCCCAGCCGCCCGACACCCTGGGGGAAGCAGCAGTGAAGCAGGGAATCGCCGCCACCATGGGCGCCTGGAGCGCCCGCCATCGGAAGACCGCGGTCTTCGGCTGGCTCCTGTTCGTCGTCCTCGTCTCCTACCTCGGGGGGGTGCACGGCTCCGACAAGGTCACCGACGCCGAGTCGATGCCCGGGCAGGTCGCCCGGGCCGCGAGGATCCTGGACGACGCGGGCATCACGTCCCCGGCCGGCGAGACCGTGCTGGTGCAGAGCGGGTCGCTGACGGTCGACGACCCGGCCTTCCGGGCCGCCGTCGAGCAGGTCTCGGCCGCCGTCCGGGGCACCGGCCGGGTCAGCGACCCGGTCAGCCCGTACGAGAGCGGAGCGCTCTCCGCCGACCGGCACTCCGCGCTGCTGCAGTTCACCGTGAACGGGGCGGACCGCGAGGCCGCCGTCGCCAACGTGCCCGCGGTGATGGACGCGGTGGCCGGCGCGCAGAGGCAGCACGCCGACTTCGTGATCGAGGAGTACGGCGAGGCCAGCTCCGGCAAGTGGTTCAGCGAGCAGTTCGAGGACGACTTCGCCCGCGCCGAGTGGACGGCCGTACCGCTCGCCCTGGGCATCCTGCTGGTCGCCTTCGGGGCCGTGGTCGCCGCGGTGCTGCCGGTGGTGCTGGCGATCACCGCGTTCGTCGCGGCCGGCGGCCTGGTCGCCCTGACCTCCGGCCTGCTGCACACCAGCGACGACGCCAGCTCGGTGATGCTGCTGGTCGGCCTGGCCGTCGGCGTCGACTACTGCCTGTTCTACCTGCGCCGCGAGCGCGAGGAGCGGGCGGCCGGCCGCGACCACGCCACCGCGCTGCGGATCGCCGCCGCCACCAGCGGCCGCGCCGTGCTGGTCTCCGGGGTCACCGTGGTGGTCGCCATGGCCGGCATGTTCCTCACCGGCATCGCCGACTTCCGGGCGATGTCCTTCGCCACCATCGTGGTCGTGGTCACCGCCGTCCTCGGCTCGCTGACCGTGCTGCCCGCCCTGCTCTCGATGCTGGGCGACCGGGTCGAGAAGGGCCGCGTCCCGTTCCTGCACCGCCTGCGGCGGGACGCCGGGGAGGGCAGCCGGTTCTGGAACGCGGTGCTCACCCCGGTGCTGCGCCGCCCGCTGGCCGCCGCCGTGCTGGCCACCGGCGTCCTGCTGGCGATCGCCGCCCCGCTGCTGACCATGCACACCGCCAACCTGACCTTCCAGCAGCAGCTGCCCGCGGGCAACGCCCTGGTCGCCACCTCGCAGCGGGTCGAGGCCGCCTTCCCCGGCAGCCCCTCCCCCGCCACCGTCGTGGTCAAGGCCCGCGACATCACCTCCCCGGAGATGACCCGGGCCCTCGCCGACCTGCAGTCCCGCGCCCTCGCCACCGGGCGGATGCACGGTCCCACCGAGGTGGAGGTGCACGCCGCGCAGAACGTCGCGACGGTCGACATCCCGCTCTACGGCAGCGGCAACGACGAGACCTCCGCCGCCGCGCTGAAGGCCCTGCGCGAGGAGGTCGTGCCCGCCACGGTCGGCAGGGTGCCCGGCACCGAGGCGCCGGTCACCGGCAGCACCGCCGGCTCGGTCGACTTCAACCAGCAGATGTCCGACTCGATGCTGCCGGTCCTCGGCTTCGTGGTCGCCTTCGCCTTCCTGCTGATGCTGCTCTCCTTCCGCTCGCTGGCCGTCGCCGTCACCGCCGTGGTGCTCAACCTGCTCTCGGTCGGCGCGGCCTACGGCGTGCTCGCGCTGGTCTTCCAGCACGGCGTCGGCGCCTCGCTGATCGGCACCGCGGGCGTCGGCGCGGTGGAGAGCTGGGTCCCGCTGTTCCTCTTCGTGATCCTCTTCGGCCTCTCGATGGACTACCACGTCTTCGTGGTCTCCCGGATCAAGGAGGCCCGCGACCGCGGCCTGGAGACCCGCGCCGCCGTCGCCCACGGCATCCGCACCACGGCCGGCGTCGTCACCAGCGCCGCGGTCATCATGGTCGGCGTCTTCGCGGTCTTCGGGACGCTCTCCATGCAGTCCATGAAGCAGATGGGCGTCGGCCTCGCCGTCGCCGTCCTGATCGACGCGACGATCATCCGGGCCGTGCTGCTCCCCGCCGTGATGAGCCTGCTCGGCGAGCGGAACTGGTACCTCCCGCGCTGGCTGGGCTGGCTCCCCCGGATCGAGGGCGAGGGCGCCCCGGCGGCGGAGGACGACGGGCGGCGGCCCGCACCGCTGGCGGCCGCCGGCGCCCACCGGTAGGCCGCACCGCACGGCGGCTGCCCGACAATGGACGGGTGATCTTCGACGAACCGAGGGCACTGGCCCTCCTGCAGGAGGCGTGCGCCCCGGCCGGGATCGACCCGGCCGGGGCCGCGCTGTTGGCGCTCGGGCAGAACGCCGTCCTCGACCTCCCGGCCGAAGGGCTGGTCGCCAAGGTCGGCCGCACCCCCGGGGAGGCCGCCCGGGCCGAGCGCGAGCTGGCGCTCGCCGGGTGGCTGGACGGCGCGGGCGTGCCCGTGGTGCGTCCGGCCTCGACGGCCGTCACGGTGGTCGACGGGCACCCGGTGACCTGGTGGCACCGGCTGCCCCCGGCCGTCCGCCCGGCCCGCCCGGTCGACCTGGCGCCGCTGCTGACCGCGCTGCACGCGCTGCCCGCCGCGCCCGTCCCGCTGGGGCGGCGCGAGCTGCTCGCGCCGGTGGACGGCTGGCTGGCGGCGGCCGAGGGGCACGTCGACCCGGCCGACACCGCCTTCCTCCGTGTCCGGAAAGAGAGCTTTGTCACGGCGATCGCCGAGCTGGCCCCGGCCCTGCCGCCCGGCCCGATCCACGGCGACGCGCTGCCGCGCAACGTGCACGTGACCGCCGACGGGCCGGTGCTGCTCGACCTGGAGTACATGGCCGCGGACTTCCGCGAGCACGACCTGGTGGTGCTGGCGCTCAGTCAGGACCGGTACGGCGTACCGGCCGAGGAGGTGGCCGCGTTCGACGCCGCCTACGGCTGGCACGTCCGCGACTGGCCGGGCTTCGCGGTGCTGCGCGGGGCGCGGGAGACCGCGAGCGCCGCGTGGGTCGCCCAGCAGGCGGCCGGGAACCCGGCCGCGGCGGCCGAGTTCAGGCGCCGGGTGGACTCCTTGCGCGAAGGGGCGACGGCAGTACGCTGGTTCGCGTTCTGACCGCTTCCGTCCGGTCCCCGCCCTGTGGCGGAGCGCACACCAACCGCCCTGTGGCGCGGCGCACATCCGGACGGAACCACCCCGCTCGTGCCTGGCGTCGTACCGGACGCCCCGCCCCCAGGCGGCCGGTACGACGTCAGGAGTCGCCCCATGGTGAAGTCCCGCATACCCGCCCCCCGTCGTCCCCTCCTCCTCGGTGTCTCCGCGCTGCTGGGCACGTCCGCCCTGCTGGTGGCGTGCGGCGCCCAGGGCTCCCCCTCCGCGGCGGGGGACGCCGCGCACCGCCCGGCCTCCCCGAGCGCGAGCACGAGCGCGGGCGCGGGCGCGACCGGGGCGAGCGGCGGGAGCACCACCGGGGCGGCCCGGCCGACGCCCGGCGCCGAGGAGTCCTCCGCGGCGGCGAGCCCGACCGCGACGCCCACCCGCACCCCGTCCGCGAGCCGCTCCGCGGCGCCGACGACCGCGCCCGCCTCGCCGTTCGCCTCCGCCAGTGCCACCGCGCGCCCCGCCACCCAGTCCGCCCCGGCGACCACCGCGCCGCCGGCGTCCCCGTCCACCCACGCGCCGGCCACCGGGGTGCTGCGGCACACCGCCTCGGGCGGCCGGACGGTCGCGCTGACCTTCGACGACGGTCCGGGCCCGGCCACCGGGCAGGTGCTGGACCTGCTGGCGCAGTACGGCGCCAAGGCGACGTTCTGCGAGATCGGCGGCAACGCGAAGACCCACCCGGCGGAGGTGCGGCGGATCCTCGCCGAGGGCCACCGGCTGTGCGACCACACCGTGGACCACCCGCAGCCGATGCACACCCGGACCCACGAGCAGCAGGTCGCCGAGATCGGCGACGCCAAGGCGATGATCGAGCGCGCGGCCGGCGGCAGCCCGACGATCACCTGGTGGCGCGCGCCGGGCGGCGACTTCACCGCGGAGAACGAGCGGATCGGCGCCGACCTGGGCATGAAGTCGCTGGGCTGGACGGTCGACCCGCGCGACTGGTCGCGCCCGGGCGTGCAGGCGATCGTCTCCAACGTGCAGCAGAACCTGCGCCCGGGCGGCGTGGTGCTGATGCACGACGGCGGCGGCGACCGCACCCAGACCGTGGCGGCGCTCAAGCAGCTGCTGCCCTGGCTGGTCGCGCAGGGCTACGCCTTCGACTTCCCGCAGTCCTGACCGGTTCCCGCAGGCCTGCCTGGTTCGCCGCGGCCCTGGCGGCCGGGCGACTCCGTCCGGGAGGGCTCAGGACGCGGCCTTGAGCGGCCAGCGCGGGTCGACCACGGCCGCCGGGTCCTTGCGGCGCAGCCACTTCTCCAGGTCGACGGCCCAGTCCCGGTACCAGTCGACCTGCCGCCGGTGCAGTTCGTCCAGCGGCAGGTCACCGGCCTGGTCCGGGTACCGGTGGCCGAGGGCGACGGCGACCCGGACGGCGGCGAGCGCGTCGCTGCCCGCCTCGTGGGCGTCGCGCAGTTCGACGCCGTAGACCTCGCAGACCCGCTGGAGGGTGCGCGAGCCCTTGCGGTACTTGTCCAGCGCGCGGTCGACGACCATCGCGTCGACCACGGGGGTGACCGGGCCGCCGAGGCGGTCGGCGAGCGTGGGCAGGCCGTGGCGGCGCAGTTCGGCGTCGAGCAGCGAGAGGTCGAACGGGGCGTTGAAGGCCACCACCGGGCGCCCGGCGGCGAGCCGTTCGGCCAGCGCGCGGGCGATCTCCTCGATCGCCTCGGCGGCGGGGCGGCCGTTCGCCCGGGCCTCGGCGTCGGTGATGCCGTGGATCGCGGCGGCCTCGGCGGGTATCGGGACGCCCGGGTCGAGCAGCCAGGTGGTGGCGCCCTGCACGCCGCCGCCGAGGGTGTCGACCACGGCGGCGGTGACGATCCGGGACTCCTCCGGGTCGGTGCCGGTGGTCTCCAGGTCGAAACCGGTGAGCGGCCCCTTCCACCAGGTCATGGGGTGTGTCCTTCCGTCAGCACTGCCAAGACGGGTCCATCATCGCGTGCCGCAGTGACAGCGCCCGCGGCACGTCTGCCCTCCGGGCGGTCCGGTACGCGTTCAGGAGACCGGCCGGGAGTCGCCCCACAGGTCCTCGAACTCCTCGCGGTAGACCTCCAGCAGCCCGGGCTCGGTGCCGCCGGACTCCTGTCCGGCGCCGCCGCGCAGCACCAGCGCGGGCGACTCGATGCCGCGCGCCTTGCGCAGGTAGGGCTGGACGACGCCGAGGTCGGTGGAGCGGCGGCGGCCGCCCGCGCCGGTGGTGCGCTGGCCCTCGACCAGGTACGCGGTGAACCGGGGCAGTTCGTCGAACACCCGGATCTCGAAGCTGCCCTGGTCGCGCAGCCGGGCGCGGACCCGCCGCACGTGCATGATGTTCATCTCCACCGCGCGCCCCAACTCGCCGCGTCCGATCCCGAGTTCGCGTTCACGGCGGCGCACCGCGCTGCTCGCCGGGTTGAGGAACAGCAGGCGGACCCGGCAGCCGTCGGTGGCGAGCCGGACCAGCCGCCTGCCGGTGTAGTTCTGGCAGAGCATGCCCAGGCCGATGCCGACGGCGTCCAGTCGGCGGGCCCCGTCGAGCAGGTCCTCGACCGGCAGGTCGCGCTGCAGCCGGACCCGGTCGGGGTGGACGGCGACCACGTCGGCGTACCGGCCGGCCACCAGTTCCTCGACCACGTCGGCGGGGACGCCGCCGTGGGTGCCGTCGAGCAGGGCGAGCACCCGGGCGGCGGCCCGCTCGGTCTGGTCGAGGACGGTGCGGGTGAGGGCCCGGTTGCGGGAGACCACGTGCCGGGCGACCTCCAGCTCGTCGAGGGCGAGCTCGATCTCCCGGCGGTCCACCAGGTGCGGTTCGAAGCAGGGCCAGTGCTGGACCATCAGCTCGCGCAGCTGCGGCAGGGTGAGGAAGACCAGCGGGTCGTCGTCGACCGGGTCGAGCAGGTAGCCCTTGCGGCGGGAGACCTCGCGGACGGCGGCGGCCCGGTGCACCCACTCCTCGCCGGCCGGGCCGGCGGCGGCGGTGACCCACTCCTCGCCGTGCGCGGGCGCGTAGACCGGGCGCAGCACCTCGTCGACCAGGGCGCGCATCCGCTGTTCGACCAGGTTGAGCCAGACGTAGGCGCGGCCGGCCAGCCGGACCCGGCGGTAGGCGTCGTCCCACTGCTCGGCGGCCCAGGCGGGCGGCATGCCTTCGAGCGGGCCGGGCTGCGGGGGCAGCGGGCCGCGGCCGCCGCGGACGATCAGGGTCGGGGCCTCGCTGCCGCCGGCCCGCGGGTCCGTGCCGTCGCCGCCGGCGGGGAACCCCATCCGCCACCTCACCTCTCGTCCGCCGCCCTGCAGTGACGGCGCGTCCGCCGAATCCCTCCACGCCGGCGGACCCTGCTCGCACGCCGGATGGGCCCGGGGCTCGCGATCCGGACGATCAAGGGTATCGCCCGGTGCGGCCGGGCCGCAGCCCTCTTGACAGCAAGCGGGACGGCTCCCGACGGTCCGTCACCGCGCGGGCACGCCGCGCCGACGGCACGGGGCGCCGGGACACCCGTTCGGGCGAACAACGCGTGGATGGGCGCGGAGTTCCGGCCGCCGTTGGGGAGTATGCGGGTGTGCCGTGCGTCACCTTCGCCGACGCCCCGCACATGACCGGGCGCTCCGCCGGGAATCCCCCAGCCGGAGCGCCGATTCGCGTCAGGCTCAGGGGAGTTGAGGTCTCATGCAGGTCTGGCCGGGGCAGTCGTACCCGCTCGGCGCCACCTATGACGGCGCCGGCACCAACTTCGCCGTGTTCTCCGAGAGCGCGCACCGGATCGAGCTCTGCCTGCTCGCCGAGGACGGCACCGAGACGCTGGTCGAGCTCCGCGAGACCGACGCCTTCGTCCGGCACGCCTACCTGCCGGGCGTGCAGCCCGGCCAGCGGTACGGCTTCCGGGTGCACGGCCCGTACCAGCCGGGCCTGGGGCAGCGGCACAACGCCTCGAAGCTGCTGCTCGACCCGTACGCGAAGGCGATGAGCGGGCACATCGACTGGGACGAGTCGGTGTACGGGTACCACTTCGGGGCGCCCGAGCGCCGCAACGACCTGGACTCGGCGGCGCACACCATGCACTCGGTGGTGATCAACCCGTACTTCGACTGGGGCACCGACCGGCCGCCGCGCACCGACTACCACCGCACGGTGGTGTACGAGGCGCACGTGAAGGGCCTGACCAAGCTGCACCCGGGCATCCCGGAGGAGATCCGCGGCACGTACGCGGGCCTGGCGCACCCGGCGGTGATCGAGCACCTGGCCAAGCTGGGGGTGACCGCGATCGAGCTGATGCCGGTGCACCAGTTCGTCCGCGACCACCGGCTGCGCGACCTGGGGCTGTCCAACTACTGGGGCTACAACACGGTCGGGTTCTTCGCGCCGCACTCCTCGTTCTCCTCGACCGGCGACCGCGGCCAGCAGGTGCAGGAGTTCAAGTCGATGGTGAAGGCGCTGCACGCGGCCGGCATCGAGGTGATCCTCGACGTGGTCTACAACCACACCGCGGAGGGCAACCACCTGGGTCCGACGCTGTCCTTCCGCGGCCTGGACAACGCCTCGTACTACCGGCTGGCCAAGGACCAGCGCTTCTACGAGGACACCACCGGCACCGGCAACTCGCTGCTGATGCGCAGTCCGCACGTGCTTCAGATGATCATGGACTCGCTGCGCTACTGGGTCACCGAGATGCACGTCGACGGCTTCCGCTTCGACCTGGCCGCGACGCTGGCCCGGCAGTTCCACGAGGTCGACCGGCTCTCCTCGTTCTTCGACCTGGTCCAGCAGGACCCGGTGGTCTCGCAGGCCAAGCTGATCGCCGAGCCGTGGGACCTCGGCGAGGGCGGCTACCAGGTCGGCAACTTCCCGCCGCTGTGGACCGAGTGGAACGGCAAGTACCGGGACACCGTCCGCGACTTCTGGCGCGGCGAGCCCGCCACGCTGGCCGAGTTCGGCTCCCGGCTGACCGGCTCCTCCGACCTCTACCAGGACGACGGCCGCCGCCCGATCGCCTCGATCAACTTCGTCACCTGCCACGACGGCTTCACCCTGCGCGACCTGGTCTCCTACAACGACAAGCACAACGAGGCCAACCACGAGGACAACCGGGACGGCGAGTCGCACAACCGCTCCTGGAACTGCGGCGCCGAGGGCGACACCACCGACCCCGCCGTCCTGGAGCTGCGGGCCCGCCAGCAGCGCAACTTCATCGCCACCCTGATGCTCTCCCAGGGCGTCCCGATGCTCTGCCACGGCGACGAGGCCGGGCGCACCCAGCGCGGCAACAACAACGCGTACTGCCAGGACTCCGAACTGACCTGGGTGCACTGGGACGACGCGGACGACGCGCTGCTGGAGTTCACCCAGGGCATGATCTGGCTGCGCCGCGACCACCCGGTCTTCCGCCGCCGCCGCTTCTTCCACGGCCGGCCGGTCTCCGGCACCCGCGACGACCTCACCGACATCGCCTGGTTCACCCCGGCCGGCGAGGAGATGACCGGGCAGGACTGGTCGACCTCGTACGCGAAGTCGCTGACCGTCTTCCTCAACGGCAACGCGATCTCCGAACCCGACCGGCGCGGCGGCAAGATCGTCGATGACTCCTTCCTGCTGCTGTTCAACGCCCACTTCGAACCGCTCACCTTCACCGTCCCCGCCGACCACGGCGAGGCCTGGCAGGTCGTCGTCGACACCTCCCTGCCCGCCCTCCCCGCCCGCGGCACCGGCCCCCGCGTCAAGGCCGGCGACAGCCTGCGCCTGCCGGACCGCGCGCTGATGGTGCTCCAGCGCCCCGCCTGACGCTTCGGTTCGCCCCCGTCCCGCAGGTCTAACCGCAGCCGCCCCCGGGTACCTCCCCGCGCAGTGTGAAACCGCAGATCAGAGGGGGTACGAAGTGTCTCGTCGGTGGTTGGTGACCGGCTGTTCGTCGGGGTTGGGGCTGGCGCTCGCGCGGGCGGTGGTGGCGGGCGGGGACCGGCTGGTGGCGACCATCCGGGGGGCGTCGCCGCTGGACGCGCTGGCGGCGGAGTTCCCGGACCGGGTGGTACGGGCCCGGTTGGAGCTGCGCAGCGCCGAGGAGTGCGCGGCGGTGGTGGAGCTGGCCCGGGAGCGGTTCGGCGGGGTGGACGTGCTGGTGAACAACGCGGGCGTGGGCCTGTTCGGGGCGGTGGAGGAGGTCTCGGACGAGGAGCTGCGCGACCAGCTGGAGGTGCTGGCGGTCGCGCCGTGGCGGCTGGCCCGGCTGGTGCTGCCGCTGATGCGGGCGCAGGGCGGCGGGCACGTGGTCAACGTCTCCTCGGTGGGCGGGCGGATGGCCTTCCCGGGGCTGGGGGCGTACGTGACGGGCAAGTTCGCGCTGGAGGGGATGAGCCTGGCGCTGGCGGCGGAGGCGGCCGCGTTCGGGGTCCGGGTGACGCTGATGGAGCCGGGCGGGTTCGCCACCTCGTACGGGACGTCGCTCGCCGAGGCGGCGGCGCGGCTGCCGGAGTACGAGCAGGCGCTGGCGCCGATGCGCGGGGCGCTGCGCGGGATGGCCGGGTCGGCGGAGCTGAACCGGCCGGAGGCGTTCGCGGAGCTGGTGCTGCGGGTGGTCGCGGCGGAGGCGGGGCCGGTGCGGGTGCCGGTGGGGCCGGACGCGTACGCGATGGTGGCGGCGGTGCTGGCCGGGGAGGCGGCGGACTTCGCGGCGGCCCGCGAGCTGGCGGGCGGGGAGTCGGCGGGCGGGGTGTCGGCGGACGGGCGGCCGGCGGGCGAGGGGGTGGCGGTGCCGGATCCGGTCTGAGCGGCGGGGCGCCCGTTCGGCGCAGTGCGGGCGGTGGGCGGCGGGTGACCGGGGTAGGCATGCGGGTATGACGTCAGCCGCCGCACGCCCCGAGACTGCCGTCCCGCCGACGGCCAGCTACCGGCTCCAGCTGCAGCCGGACTTCACCCTGCGCGACGCGCGCCGGGCGGTGCCGTACCTGGCGGCGCTCGGCGTGTCGCACCTGCACCTGTCGCCGCTGCTGGAGGCGGCGGCGGGGTCGACGCACGGGTACGACACGGTCGACCACGGCCGGATCAGCGAGCAGCTGGGCGGCGAGGGGGCGCTGCGCGAGCTGGCGGCGGAGGCGGCGGCGCACGGGCTGGCGCTGATCGCGGACGTGGTGCCGAACCACATGGCGCTGCCGGTGCCGGAGCGGTTGAACGGACCGCTGTGGCAGGTGTTGCGGAACGGCCCGGACGACCCGTTCGCGGCCTGGTTCGACATCGACTGGGCGGCCCAGCCGGGCCCGCCGGACGCGCCGGAGCGGGGGCGGCTGCTGCTGCCGCTGCTGGGCGACCGGCTGGGCGCGGTGCTGGAGCAGCTGGTGGTGGACGGCGGGGTGCTGCGTTACCACGAGCACGAGTTCCCGCTGCGGCCCGGCACCGAGGGGCTGCCGCTGGCGGAGCTGCTGGAGCGGCAGTGGTACCGGCTGTGCTGGTGGCGGCTGGCCGACGAGCAGGTCAACTACCGGCGGTTCTTCACGGTGAACGACCTGATCGCCGTCCGGGTGGAGGTCCCGGAGGTGTTCGAGGCGACGCACGGGGTGCTGCTGCGGCTGCACCGGGAGGGCGTGCTGGCCGGGTTCCGGATCGACCATCCGGACGGGCTGGCGGACCCGCGCGGCTACCTGCGCCGGCTGGCGGAGGCGACCGGCGGGGCGTACACGGTGGTGGAGAAGATCCTGACCGGGGACGAGGCGCTGCCCGCGGACTGGCCGTGCGCGGGGACGACGGGGTACGACGCGCTGCGCCGGATCGACGGGGTGCTGACCGACCGGCGGGGCGCGGAGAAGCTGGTGGCGGCCTACCGGCGGGACGCCGGGGAGGCGGCGGACCCGGCGGCGGCGGGCCGGGCGGGCCGGGCGGAGATGGTGGCGCCGGGCGGGGCGCTGGCGGCGGAGACGGACCGGCTGGTGCGCCTGGTGGGGCGGGTCTGCGCGGAGGGCCCGGAGCTGGCGGACCACTCGCCGCTGGCGGTGCGCCGGGCGCTGGAGGAGCTGCTGACCGGCTACCCGGTGTACCGGCCGTACGTGGTGCCGGGCGAGGAGGCGCCGGCGGAGGCGGTGGCGGCGCTGGCGCCCGCGGCGGACGCGTCGGCGACGGAGCGGCTGGTGCGGGAGCTGGCGCTGGGCCGGCTGGGGCGGTCGGCGGCGCGGGACGAGTTCTGCCACCGGTTCGGGCAGACGGCGTCGGCGGTGGCCGCGAAGGGCGTGGAGGACACCGCGTTCTACCGGTTCAACGCGCTGCTGTCGCTGAACGAGGTGGGCGGCCTGCCGGAGCGGCCGGGGGTGTCGGTGGCGGAGTTCCACCGCTGGTGCGCCGGGCAGGAGCGGCTGTGGCCGGACTCGATGACGGCGCTGTCCACGCACGACACCAAGCGCAGCGCGGACGCCCGGGCCCGGTTGGCGGTGCTGGCGGAGCTGCCGGAGGTGTGGGCGGCGGAGTGCGCGGCGTGGACGCTGGCGGCGGGGCCGTGCGCGGACCGTTCGACGGCGTGGCTGCTGTGGCAGACGCTGCTGGCGGCGTGGCCGGTCTCCGAGGAGCGGCTGCTGGGGGTGGTGCTGAAGTCGGTGCGGGAGGCGAAGCGGCGCACCTCGTGGAAGGAGCCGGACGAGGTCTTCGAGCGCTGGCTGTCGGGGTACGTGCGGGGGGCGCTGGCCAATCCGGGGCTGTGTCCGCGGATCGCCGGGTTCGCGGGGCTGATCGCCCCGTTCGCCCGGGTGAACTCGCTGTCGGCGGCGCTGCTGCACCTGCTGGCGCCGGGGGTGCCGGACGTGTTCCAGGGCGGTGAGGAGCCGCTGTACACGCTGGTCGACCCGGACAACCGGGCGCCGGTGGACCTGGGCGCGCTGGCGGTGCGGCTGACGGACTCGCCGGAGCCGCGCCCGGGCGACCTGGCCCGGGAGAAGCTGCACCTGACCACGACGGCCCTGCACCTGCGCCGGGCGGGCCGGTTGGGCTCGTACCGGCCGCTGGCGGCGGACGGCCCGGCGGCGGAGCACCTGGTGGCGTTCGGGCGGGGCGAGCGGGTGCTGGGCGCGGCGACCCGGCTGCCGTACGGGCTGCACCGGGCGGGCGGCTGGCGGGAGACGGTGCTGGAGCTGCCGCCGGGCCGCTGGACCGACCTGCTGTCGGAGCGCCGCTTCACCGGCGGTCCGGTCGAACTGTCCTATCTGTTCCGGCAGTCGCCGGTGGCCCTGCTCGCGGAGGAGTCGTGATGCGGTACGGGGTGTGGGCGCCGGACGCCAAGGTGGTCGAGGTCGAGGTCGGGGCGGTCCCGTACCTGCTGGAGCGTGATCCGGACCGGCCGGGCTGGTGGCACGGGGAGGGCCCGGAGGGCGACTACGGGTTCCGGCTGAACGGCGGGCGGGCGCTGCCGGACCCGCGTTCGGCCCGGCAGCCGTCCGGGCCGGACGGGCTGAGCCGGCCCGTCGACCACGACGCGTTCGCCTGGTCGGAGACGGCCTGGCGGGGGCGTCCGCTGCCGGGGGCGGTGGTGTACGAGCTGCACGTGGGCACCTTCACCCCGGAGGGGACGTTCGACGCGGCGGCCGCGAAGCTCGACCACCTGGTCGAACTGGGCGTGGACTTCGTCGAGTTGATGCCGGTCTGCCCGTTCCCGGGCCGCTCCGGCTGGGGGTACGACGGGGTCGACCTGTGGGCGGTGCACGAGCCGTACGGCGGGCCGGACGGGTTGAAGCGGTTCGTGGACGCGGCGCACCGGCGCGGCCTGGGCGTGGTGCTGGACGTGGTGCACAACCACCTCGGCCCGTCCGGCAACTACCTCCCGCAGTACGGCCCGTACTTCACCGACCGGCACCAGACGCCGTGGGGCTCGGCGGTCAACCTGGACGCGCCGGGTTCGGACGAGGTGCGGGCGTTCCTGGTCGGCAGCGCGCTGTCCTGGCTGCGCGACTACCGGATCGACGGGCTGCGGCTGGACGCGGTGCACGCCCTGGTGGACACCAGGGCCCGGCACTTCCTGGAGGAACTCTCGGCCGAGGTGCAGAAGTTGGCGCAGGCGACCGGCCGGCCGCTGTTCCTGGTCGGCGAGTCCGACCTGAACGACCCGCGCACCACCACCGCCCGGGAGGCGGGCGGGCAGGGCCTGGACGCGCAGTGGAGCGACGACTTCCACCACGCGCTGCACTGCCTGCTGACCGGCGAGTCGCAGGGCTACTACGCGGACTTCGCGGCCGACCCGTACGCGGCCCTGACCAAGACCCTCACCAGGGGCTTCTTCCACGACGGGAGCCGGTCCTCGTTCCGGGGCCGCTCGCACGGCCGCCCGTTCCCGCCGGAGCACGGGCACCGGCTGCTCGGCTACGCGCAGACCCACGACCAGGTCGGCAACCGGGCCACCGGCGACCGGCTCTCGGCCGCGCTGGCGCCGGGGCGGCTGGCGGCCGCGGCGGCGCTGGTGCTGACCTCGCCGTTCACGCCGATGCTGTTCATGGGCGAGGAGTGGGGCGCGGGCACGCCCTGGCAGTACTTCACCGACCACACCGACCCGCGGCTGGCCGAGGCCGTCCGGCAGGGCCGGCGGCGGGAGTTCGCCGAGCACGGCTGGCGCGCCGAGCAGGTGCCGGACCCGCAGAGCCCCGCGACGGTGGCCGCCTCGACCCTGGACTGGGCCGAGCCGCTGCGCCCGCCGCACGCCGAACTGCTGTCCTGGTACCGGGAGTTGATCCGGCTGCGGCGGGCCGCACCGGAGCTGGCGGACGGCGACCTGGCCGCCGTCCGGGTCCGGTACGACGCGGCGGCGGGCTGGCTGGTGGTGCACCGGGGCCGCCACCGGGTGCTGGTCCGGCTCGGCGGCGAGGGCCCGCTGGACGTCCCGCTGGACGGCCGGCTCGGGGCGCTCGCGGCCTCGTTCGGCGAGGTGGCGGCCGGCCCGGACGGCACGCTGCGGCTCGGGCCGGACGCGGTGGCGGTCGCCCGCACCACGTGACCGGTCACCACAGGTACTCGGCGATCCGGGCGCGCAGGCCGGCGGCGTCCAGGCCGTAGGCGGCCAGGTGCTCGGGGACCGAGCCGTAGTGCCGGTGCTCGGCCACCGGCACGCCCAGACCCAGGACGCGGTGCGGCCGGTCGGCCAGCGCCAGGTGCGCGGCGCGCTCGGAGGTGCCGGCCAGGTAGGGCTCCACCAGCACCACGTCGGCCCGCTCGCCGAGCGCGGCGCGCAGGCCCGCGGCGTCGAACGGGCGGACGGTGGCGGCGTACAGCACCGTCACGTCCAGCGTCTCGGTGGCCTCCAGCACGGCGTCCAGCATCGGGCCGACGGCCAGCACCGCGCCCGCCGTCCGGGAGCCCTGGCGGACGGTCAGGAACCGGCCGGGGGCGACGGGCCGGGGCTCCGCGTTCTGGTGCGCGGAGAGCCGGACGTACTGCAGGGTGTCGCCGGCGGCGACGGCGTGGCGCAGCAGGGCGTCGGCCTCGGCGGGGTGGCCGGGGACGTGCACGTGCCAGTCGGGCAGGGTGTCGAGCAGGGCGACGTCCCCCGGGGACATGTGGGTGCGGCCGCCGGCCGGCCAGTCGTAGGAGCCGGCGGCGCTCACCAGGACCGCGCCGACGCCCTGGTGGACGAGGTCCAACTTCACCTGCTCGAAGGGGCGTTCGATCAGGAAGCTGGCGAAGGTGTGGGCGATCGGCCGCATCCCGGTGAGGGCCAGGCCGCCGGCCACGCCGATCAGCAGCTGCTCGCGGATGCCGACGTTCACCACCCGGTCGGGGTGGGCGCGGGCCGCCTCGGGGAACTGCGCCACCCCGATGTCGGCGAGCACCAGCGCGGTGCGCGGGTCCCGGTCCAGCAGCTCGGTGACGGTGGCGCCGAACTGCTCGCGCATGGTGGTCTCCTGGACGTTCACGGTCTCCACTCCCCCGGTGGTCAGGCGTGCTTGGGTTCGGTGCGGGCCACCACGACGTGCGGTCGGCCCGGGTGCGGGGCGGTGTACGCCCGGTACAGCGCCTCGTGGTCGCGGCCGTCCACGGTGGCCGTCGACCAGCCCTCGGTGGCGAAGCGGGCCGCGATGCCGCCGCTCCAGCCGTGCGTGGCCGAGGAGTTGTCGATCACCAGGACGTGCAGCCGCTCCAGGCCGGACGCCCCGGCGAAGGCCACCGCCTCGTGGTTGGAGCCCTCGTCGAACTCGGCGTCGCCGATCAGCACCCACACCGCCGGACCGTCCAGCCCCTGCGCCCGCAGGCCCAGCGCGGTGCCCACCGCGAGCGGCAGGCCGTGCCCGAGCGAGCCGGAGCCGATCTCCGCGCCGGGCACCAGCAGCCGGTCCGGGTGGTGGCCCAGCGGCGAGTCGTACGCGCCGAAGCCGTGCAGCAGCTCCACCGGGAAGAAGCCCTTCGCGGCGAGCACCGCGTAGTACGCCATCGGGCCGTGGCCCTTGGAGAGCAGGAACCGGTCGCGGTCCTGCGCGTCGACGTTGCCCGGGTGGACGTCCAGGACCCGGTCGTACAGCACCCACAGCGCGTCCAGCGTGGAGTGCGCGGCCGGGGAGTGCTTCTCGTCGCCCGCCATCAGCGAGATCAGGTGCGGCAGGTCGGTGTACCCGCCCGTCGTGCGGATCGCTTCGCTCGTCATGGGGAACAGCCTCCGACTTCAAGCGCGCTTGAAGTCAAGGGGGTCCACCCCGGTACCCTCGGGCCATGCCCCCCTCCCGGCACGACGCCCTCACCATCGGCCAGCTCGCCGAACGCAGCGGCCTGGCCGCCTCCGCACTGCGCTACTACGAGAGCCTCGGCCTGATCCACTCCACCCGCACCGCCGGCAACCAGCGCCGCTACCCGCGCACCGCGCTGCGCCGGGTCGCCTTCGTCCGGGCCGCCCAGCAGGTCGGCCTCAGCCTGGACGAGGCCCGCGCCGCCCTGTCCCGGCTCCCGCACGACCGCGCCCCCAGCAGCGGCGAGTGGGACGCCGTGGCCGTCGCCTGGCAGCACCGCATCGACCGGCAGATCGCCGAACTCCAGCTGATGCGAGCCAAGTTGACCGGCTGCATCGGCTGCGGCTGCCTCTCCCTGACCCGCTGCGGCCTCTACAACGCCGACGACCGGGCCGCCGCCGCCGGACCCGGCGCCCGCTACCTGCTCACCCGCGACCCCGACAGCGGCCCCGAACCCGACCCGGAAGGCTGATCCACTTCTTTCCCGACCCCCCGCCGCACCCCCCGACCGGCCGTCTATGCTGCCCGTCAGGAAGCGCGTTCCACCAACGGGGGAGCCACACATGACCGACCATCAGGAAATCGCGCTCGACTGGATGTCCGGCGACCACAGCCCGCCGCCGTCCGCCGAGCTGCGCCCCGAGGTCCCGCACCCGGCCCGGATGTACGACTACTACCTCGGCGGCAAGGACAACTTCCCCGCCGACCGGGCCGCCGCCGAACAGGTCATCGCGCTCAGCCCGCTGGTGCGGATCAGCGCCCGCGCCAACCGGGCCTTCCTGCAGCGGGCCGTGCGCACCCTCGCCGAGCGGGGCGTGCGCCAGTTCCTCGACATCGGCACCGGCATCCCGTCCGCCGGGAACACCCACGAGATCGCCCAGGCCGTCGACCCGGCCGCGCGGGTCGCCTACCTCGACAACGACCCGATCGTGCTGGTGCACGGCCGCGCCCTGCTGTCCGGCGCCCGGCCCGGCAGCGTCAGCGTCCTCCAGGCCGACCTGCGCGAACCCAAGGCGATCCTGGCCGACCCGGCCGTCCGCGAACTGCTCGACCTCGAACAGCCGGTCGCCCTCCAGCTGTTCGCGATCCTGCACTTCATCGACGAGGCCGACGACCCGTACGGCATCGTCCGCACCCTGGTCGACGCGCTGCCCTCCGGCAGCTACCTCGCCCTCTCGCACGGCACCGCCGACTTCATGCCGCCGCAGGACGTCGACAAGGGCCCCGACGCGTACCGGAACGCGACCGCGCAGCTCAGCCTGCGCAGCCGCGAGCAGGTGCTGCGCTTCTTCGACGGCCTCGACCTGCTGGAGCCCGGCCTGGTCACCGCCCCGCTCTGGCGGCCCGACCAGGAACCGCAGGACATCGACGCCCAGGTGGCGATCTGGGCGGGCGTCGGCCGCAAGCCCTGACCGGCGGCGTCCCGCGAGGGCGGTGCGATCATGGGGCCTCCGCACCGAGAGGGGGCACCCGCCGCATGAGCACCGCACCGCCGTCCGCCGCAGCGCCGTCCGCCGTACCGCCGCTGGTCGACGCGGGGTGGCTGGCCGCCCGGCTCGGCCGGGCGGACCTGGTCGTCCTGGACGCGGGCGTCGGCCCGCACCGGCACGCCCCGGTCCGGATCCCCGGCGCCCGGCCCTTCGACCTCGACGGCCCGCTCTCCGACCCCGCCTCCCCGCTGCCGCACACCCGGCCGGCCCCCGCCGACCTGCAGCGCGAGCTGCGCGCCCTCGGCGTCGACGACCGCTCCACCGTCGTGGTCTACGACGGCGCGGGCGTGTACTCCGCCCCGCGCGCCTGGTGGATGCTGCGCGCCGCCGGCCACGACCGGGCGGCCGTCCTGGACGGCGGACTGCCCGCCTGGCGGGCCGCCGGACACCCCGTCGACCCCACCCCGCCCGGGTACGCCGGCCCGACCGGCGACTTCACCGCCCGGCCGCGCCCCGGCCTGTTCGCCGACCGGCCCGCGGTCGCGGCCGCCCTCACCGACCCCGCCACCGCCGTCCTGGACGCCCGCGCCCACGACCGCTACACCGGCGCCGCGCCCGAACCCCGGCCCCACCTGCGCCGGGGCCACCTGCCGGGCTCCACCAGCCTGCCCTTCACCGAACTGCTCGGCCCGGACGGCCGCTACCTGCCGCTCCCCGCCCTCCGCGACCGGCTCGCCACCGCGGCGGCGGGCCGCGCGCGCCTCGTCACCTCCTGCGGCTCCGGCGTCACCGCCTGCGTCCTCGCCCTCGCCGCCCACCTGGCCGGGTACCCCGACCCCGCGGTCTACGACGGCTCGTGGGCCGAGTGGGGCCACCCGGAGAGCGGCCTCCCGGTCGAGACCGGCGGGTGAGGGCCCGGGACCGGTCCCACCCACCGGCGGCGCGCGGGAGGGGGTGACCAGCGGTCATCCGTCCCGGCGGTCCTCCTCCCACCCCGCCCCACCACCCCCTCGGAGTGGCGCGGGGCTCTCACGGGCACCACCCGTGCGGGGACGAATCGATCGGGAGACGGCCCGTCGCCCCGGGACAGAGCCGCCACCCCACCGGCCAGCACGAGGGGACTGCCTTGACCGCACCGACGCCGCCCGACGGAACGCCGCCCCGCCCGTCCGCAACGCCGCCGACCCCCGTGGGAGCGGCCCCGCCCCGCCGGATCGACCTGCAGGGGTGGAGTGCCGTGGTGACCGCCCTGGTCGGCGTCGCCACCCTGGGGGCCGGGTTCGCGGGGGGCTACCTCAGCCAGCCGCGGGCCGCCCCCGAGAGCCCTCCGCAGCCGACCGCGACCGCGACCGTCACGGCCACCGTCACGGCCACCGCACCGGCAGCCGCCCCGACCGTCACCGCGCCGACCGTCGACCCCCTGCCCGGCCCGACGCCGGCCGGCCCGCCGTCGAGCGTCGTCCGGACGCTGCTGGCCTCGCCGGACACCGGGCGCGGCGGGACGCGGACGGTGCTCACCGGACGGGGGTTCCCACCCGGCGCGGTGGTCCGGGTCTCCTTCGTGGTCAAGGGCGAGGGCGACGTCGAGTTCCAGCACCGGGACCTGCGGGACACCAGGTCCGACGCCGCCGGCGCCTTCTCGGTCGAGGTGTCCGTCCCGTCCGACCTGGACGGGTACGCGGACGCGAACACCTACCTGCGCGTCCAGACCGACACCGGCGCGAAGCTCGCCGAGACGGTGTTCGACCTGCTGCCCTGACCGGCCGCTCAGCCTCGGCGCTGCTCCAGGTGCTGCCACAACTCGTCGACGCGGGCGGTGAGTTCGGCCAGGTCGCCGCTGTTGTCAAGGACCAGGTCGGCGACCGCGAGGCGGTCCTCCCGGGTGGCCTGGGCGGCCATCCGGGCCCGGGCCTCGTCCTCGGCCATGCCGCGCAGGTCGACCAGGCGGCGCAGGCGCTGCTCGTCCGGGACGTCGACGACCACGACCAGGTCGTAGAGCGGGGCGAGGCCGTTCTCGGCGAGCAGCGGGACGTCGTGCACGACGATCGCGTCCGGGCCCGCGGCGGCCTCCAGTTCGGCGGAGCGGGCCCGGACCAGCGGGTGGACGATGGCGTTCAGCTCGGCCAGCCGGGCCGGGTCGGCGAAGACGACCCGGCCGAGCGCGGGGCGGTCGAGGGCGCCGTCGGGGAGCAGCACGCCGGGCCCGAACGCGGCGGCGACGGCGGCCAGTCCGGGCGTCCCGGGGGCGACCACCTCGCGGGCGATCACGTCCGAGTCGACGATCATCGCGCCGCGCGCGGCCAGTTGGCGGGAGACCTCGCTCTTGCCCGCGCCGATCCCGCCGGTCAGTCCGATCCTCAGCATGCCGCCAGGCTACCGGCCCGTACCCGGCGGGTCGGCGGGGGCCCGGGCGGCGGGTCGCTCAGACCAGTTCGACGGACTCGCCGGCCGCCAGCACGCGGTACTCCGCGCCGCCGGTGCCGGGGCCCTGCGGGCCGAGCAGTCGGCCGTGGACGGCTTGGCCGGCCTCGCTGAGCGTGGCTTCGTGGATCGCCACCGCCTGCCGGGGCCGGGCGTCGCGCAGATAGTCGACCAGGTCGCCGGCCCGCAGCCAGGGCGCGCCGAGCGGCAGCAGCAGGGTGTCGACGGTGTCCGGCGGGACGGTCAGCGCGTCGCCCGGGTGGAAGGCCCGGCCGCCGAGCAGGAAGCCGATGTTGGGGATCCGCGGGAGGTCGGGGTGGATCTCCGCGTGCCACTCGCCGTGCACCGTCACCGGCAGCCCGTCCAGGTCGAACGCGTCGCCGTCGCCGACCACCGTCACCTTGGCGCCGATGCCGTCCAGCTGCCGGGCCACCGAGGAGTTGGTGTACACCCGCAGGCCCGGGTCGGCCTCGACGGCGGCCCGGACCTGCTGCTCGGTGAAGTGGTCGGCGTGCTCGTGGGTGATCAGCAGGGCGCTCGCACCCGCGACCGCCTCGGGGTCGGTGAACATGCCGGGGTCGATCACCACCGCCCCCTCCGCGTGCTCGATCCGGACGCAGGCGTGGCCGTACTTCGTCAGTCGCATGGCGCCAGACTACGGCGCGCCCACCAGGCCGCGCGGCTTCACCAGGCGTGGCGCGGGGAGTACCACCGGGCGCAGCGGCGGGAGTTCGACGTGCTCGTCCAGGCCGATCACCTGGTGCAGGCGGCGCAGCGGGGCGGGCGCCCACCAGTTGAGCCGGCCGAACAGCGTCATGGTGGCGGGCACCAGCAGGGTGCGGACCAGGGTGGCGTCCACCGCGACGGCGACGGCCAGCGCGATGCCCATCTGCTTGACCATCAGCATCTGCCCGGCGGCGAACCCGGCGAACACGATCACCATCAGCAGCCCGGCCGAGGTGATGATCCGACCGCTGCGCTGCAGGCCGAGCTCGACCGACTTCGCGCAGTCGTGGCCCTGGTCGTGCAGCTCCTTGATCCGGGAGAGCAGGAACACCTCGTAGTCCATCGACAGCCCGAACGCGAAGGCGAACACCAGCACCGGGATGACCGTCTCCAGGCCGCCGGTCGGGGTGAACCCGAGCAGCGAGCTGAAGTAGCCGTGCTGGAACACCAGGGTCAGCGCGCCCAGCGACGCCCCCAGCGAGAGCACGTTCATCAGCAGCGCCTTCACCGGCAGCACCACCGAGCCGGTCATCAGGAACAGCAGCACCAGCGTGCCGGCCGCGACCAGGCCCAGCGCCCACGGGCCGCGCGAGCCGATCTCGTGCTGGAAGTCCACCAGCGAGGCCGCGTCGCCCGTCACGTACGTGTCCAGCCCGCCGCGGTCCGCCCGCAGCTCGCCGACCACCCGCTTGGCCTCCGCACCCTGCGGGTCGCCGTTCACCAGCACGTCCACGGTCTGCACGCCGTCCGAGACCGGCGTCACCGCCCGGACGCCCGCCACGCCCGGCAGCCCGGCGACGACCCGGTCCGCGTAGTCCCGCGCCTGCTGCTGCGTGCCCTCGACCACCACCTGCACCGGGGCCGGGGCCTGGTCCGGGAAGCGCGCCTCGACGGTCTCGGCGACCTGCCGGGACGCGAAGCTCTTCGGCAGCACGTCGGCGCCCGAGTTGCGGAACTCCGAGCCCAGGAACGGCGCGCCCGCCGCCAGCAGCAGCGCCACGCAGGCCAGCATCACCGGGACCGCCCGGCGCTGCACCCGGCGCACCGTCCGGGAGAAGAAGCCCTCGTCCGGGACGGGCGCGGTGGGCGCCTTGATCTTCGACCCCATGAAGCCCAGCAGCGCCGGGACCAGCGTCAGCGCCGCCGCCACCGCGATCACCACCACGCTGACGCCGGCCGCCGCGACCGCCCGGAACACCGGGCTGGTGAACACGAACAGCCCGCTCAGCGCGACCGCCACCGTCAGCCCCGAGAACGCCACCGTCCGGCCGGCCGTAGCCGCGGTCCGCTCCACCGCCTGCGCGATGTCCGCGCCGTGGCCGCGCTCCTCGCGGAAACGGTTCACCATCAGCAGCGCGTAGTCGATCGACAGGCCCAGGCCCAGCACGGTCGCGATCGGCAGCACCGAGGTGTCGATGTCCATCAGCTTGCTGAACCCGAACATCGCCAGCAGCGCGCCGCCCACCGAGGCGATCGCCCCGATGCCCGGCAGGCCCGCCGCGGCCAGCCCGCCGAACACCAGCACCATCACGACCAGCGTCAACGGCAGCGTGACGATCTCACCGAACCGGGTGTCCTTCGCGGTCTGGTCCTTGACCTCCTGCTGGAGCACCAGGTCGCCGCCGACCACGGTGTGCGCGCCGTCCGCGTCGATCCGCTCCAGCCGGTCGGTCACGGCCGCCAGCTGCTTCGCCGTCGACCCGTCCGCCATCCGCACGCTCACCAGCGACGCCTTGCCGTCGCCCGAGGTCAACTGTCCGCCCGTCGCGTACGTGTCGGCCACCGCGACCACGCCCGGCAGCCTCCCCACCTCCGCGCTCGCCCGCTCGACCGCGGCCCTCACGCCCGGGTCGCCCACGGCCGGACCGTCGACCACCGCGGTCACCGTGCCCTGCACCGGGTCCGCGGCCTGCACGACCGCCGTCCCCTTCGCCGACTCCGAACCGCCGCTCCCCGTGGCCGCCACCGACCCCTCGAACACCCGCCCGCCGATCACCACCCCCACCGCGAGCACCAGCGCCCAGAACGCCAGCACCCAACGCCGGTGCCGGAAACACACTCGCCCCAGAGCGGCCAGCCGGCCGGGAACCTGGGAGACCTGGACCTCTGCTGCGGTGGAGCGGGAGCTGCGCATGCGGGGAGCCTTTCGGACAAGTCCCCTCAATGTATGCGTGACCACGCTTTCGTCCTATAGGCGGACGATGAGCCTCATCTCACAATTCCCTTCACATAAACGCCACTTAAGCCCCCCGCCTTATCCACGCCTTACGGGCTCCCCGCCCACCCCCGAACGCCGGGCCCGCGGGCGGCGCCTTTTCGCCCACCCCCGCGGGCAGCGCAAAACAGCGGCCCTCCACCCGGGAAAACCCGGGTGGAGGGCCGCTGTTCAGTCAGCTAGGCAGCTGCCGAAGCGGAGCGCTTCAGCTCTGGCCGCCGGCCAGCTTCTCGCGGAGCGCGGCCAGGGCCTCGTCCGAGGCGAGCGCGCCGGAGCCCTCGTCGCTGCTGGAGGAGTACGAGCCGCCGCCGGAGACCGGGGCCTCCTCGCCGGCCTCGGCCGCGGCAGCGGCGTCGGCCTCGCGGGACTTGATGACCTGGGCCTGGTGCTGCTCGAAGCGGGCCTGGGCCTCGGCGTACTGCCGCTCCCACTCCTCGCGCTGCTTCTCGAAGCCGGGCAGCCAGTCGTTCGCCTCGGGGTCGAAGCCCTCCGGGTAGATGTAGTTGCCCTGGTCGTCGTAGGACGCGGCCATGCCGTACAGGGTCGGGTCGAACTCGACCGACGCCGGGTCGGCACCGAGGGACTCGTTGGCCTGCTTCAGCGAGAGGCTGATGCGGCGGCGCTCGAGGTCGATGTCGATGACCTTGACGAAGATCTCGTCGCCGACCTGGACGACCTGCTCCGGGATCTCGACGTGGCGCTCGGCCAGCTCGGAGATGTGGACCAGGCCCTCGATGCCCTCGTCCACGCGGACGAACGCACCGAACGGAACCAGCTTGGTGACCTTACCCGGGACGACCTGCGAGATCTGGTGGGTCCGGGCGAACTGCTGCCACGGGTCCTCCTGGGTCGCCTTCAGCGACAGGGAGACGCGCTCGCGGTCCATGTCCACGTCGAGGACCTCGACGGTGACCTCCTGGCCGACCTCGACAACCTCGTTCGGGTGGTCGATGTGCTTCCAGGACAGCTCGGAGACGTGCACCAGACCGTCGACGCCGCCGAGGTCGACGAACGCACCGAAGTTGACGATCGAGGAGACGACGCCGGAGCGCACCTGGCCCTTCTGCAGGGTGGTGAGGAAGGTCTGGCGGACCTCGCTCTGGGTCTGCTCCAGCCAGGCGCGGCGGGACAGGACCACGTTGTTGCGGTTCTTGTCCAGCTCGATGATCTTCGCCTCGAGCTCCTTGCCCACGTAGGGCTGGAGGTCGCGGACGCGGCGCATCTCGACCAGCGAGGCCGGGAGGAAGCCGCGGAGGCCGATGTCGAGGATGAGACCACCCTTGACGACCTCGATGACGGTACCGGTGACGATGCCGTCCTCTTCCTTGATCTTCTCGATCGTGCCCCAGGCGCGCTCGTACTGCGCACGCTTCTTGGACAGGATCAGGCGCCCCTCCTTGTCCTCCTTCTGGAGAACCAGGGCCTCGATGTTGTCGCCGACCGCGACAACCTCGTGGGGGTCGACGTCGTGCTTGATCGAGAGCTCGCGGGACGGGATGACACCCTCGGTCTTGTAACCGATGTCGAGGAGCACCTCGTCACGGTCGACCTTCACGATGACGCCCTCAACGATGTCGCCGTCGTTGAAGTACTTGATGGTCTCGTCGATGGCGGCGAGGAAGGCCTCGGCGTCGCCGATGTCGTTGACCGCAACCTGCGGGGTGGTGCTGACAGAGGTGTCGGTGGGGCTCGTCATTAGGAAAAGGGCTCCGGTACGGACATGAAGTCGTAGTAATGCCACGCGGAGGGCCCTGATCGCTCCCACCGAAAGCCGTACAGGCCAGAAAACGGCCCACCTGGGGATTCCCCGTACGAACTGGAGGATCCGGGTGTCCGTCTGACGACCGTGGGGTCTTCGACAGATGCGAGCGCGACCTGCTCCGTCCGAGGCGCGCAGGCCCGCAGCGCAACTTGTAGCATACGGGGACACCCAGGCACGGTCAACGTCGAAGCCGACGAGACCGGTAGAGGCCGGGACGGATCGGGCCATATCCTCGACGGCGCGCCTGTCGGCGGCCCGAGCACCGGCCCTTCCCCGGATGCCACCGCCCGACCCGGTTCCCGTACGGGACCGGCTCCGCAGCAGCAGCGCTTCCGCAAGCCCATAGCCTACTTGACGTCCTCCCCCGGCCGGTGCCAGGGGGCCCGCCCGCTCCCGGCCCGCGCCGGTCCGCCCGACGATCCAGGTGACTGCCCCGATGACCCACCCCACCCCCGGCCCCGAGCAGCGGCCGACCGACTACGACCCGTCCGCCTACGACGTCCCCTCCGCGTACGACGGGACGGACGGCGCGGACGAGGAGGACGGCGACGAGGCGCTGCGGCGGGAGGCCGGCGAGCAGGAGTCGAGCCGGGCCAGCCGGCACTGGTGGGACCGGAACGCGGACGACTACCAGGACGAGCACGGCGAGTTCCTCGGCGACGACCGGTTCACCTGGTGCCCCGAGGGCGTGGACGAGGCCGAGGTCCGGCTGCTCGGCGACCCGGCCGATCTCAAGGGCGCGAGCGTGCTGGAGATCGGCTCCGGCGCCGCGCAGTGCTCGCGCTGGCTGGCCGCCCGGGGCGCCCGCCCGGTCGCGCTGGACATCTCCTACCGGCAGTTGCAGCACTCCCGCCGGATCGACCTGGGCCGCGGCCTGGAACCGGTCGCCGTGGTGCAGGCGGACGCGGCGGTGCTGCCGTTCGCCGACGGCTCCTTCGACCACGCCTGCTCGGCGTACGGCGCGGTGCCGTTCAGCGCGGACACCGCGCGGCTGATGCGCGAGGTGCACCGGGTGCTGCGGCCCGGCGGGCGCTGGGTGTTCTCGGTGACCCACCCGATCCGCTGGGCGTTCCCGGACGAGCCCGGCGTGGAGGGCCTGACCGCCACCTCCTCGTACTTCGACCGCACCCCGTACGTCGAGCAGGACGAGCAGGGCGTCGCCACCTACGTCGAGCACCACCGCACCCTCGGCGACCGGGTCCGCGAGCTGGTCGCGGCCGGGTTCACCCTGCTCGACCTGGTCGAGCCGGAGTGGCCGGAGGGGCTGGAGCAGGAGTGGGGCGGCTGGAGCCCGCTGCGCGGCGAGCACATCCCCGGGACGGCGATCTTCGTCGCCCGCCGGAACGGCTGACCGCGGTGCGCCCCGGGGGGCCGGAGCTGCCCGTCCGCGCCGTGCTCCCCGCGCTCGCCGCCGCGCTGGACGGGTCCGGCGCGGCGGTGCTCTCCGCGCCGCCCGGCACCGGCAAGACCACGCTGGTGCCGCTCGCCCTGGCCGGGCTGCTCGGCGGCCCGCCCCGCCGGGTGCTGGTCGCCGAGCCGCGCCGGCTCGCGGTCCGGGCGGCGGCCCGCCGGATGGCCTGGCTGCTGGACGAACCCGTCGGCCGCGCCGTCGGGTTCACCGTCCGCGGCGAGCGGCGGGCCGGACCCGGCACCCTGGTCGAGGTGGTCACCACCGGCGTGCTGCTGCAACGCCTGCAGCGCGACCCCGAACTGCCGGGCGTGGACGCGGTGGTGCTCGACGAGTGCCACGAACGGCACCTGGACGCCGACACCGCGCTCGCCTTCCTGCTGGACGTCCGGGCCGCGCTCCGCCCCGAGCTGCGGCTGCTGCTCGCCTCGGCGACCGCCGACACCGCCGCCTGGGCCGAACTCCTCGACGGCGCCCCGGTGGTGGCCGCCGAGGGCGTCTCGCACCCGGTCGGAACGGTCTGGGCCCCGCCGCCCGTCGCCGTCCGGCCCGCGCACGGCACCCGGGTCGACCCGGCGCTGCTCGCGCACGTCGCCGCGACGGTCCGCCGGGCGCTGGCCGAACGCGACGGGGACGTGCTCTGCTTCCTGCCCGGCGTCGGCGAGATCGCCCGGGTCGCCGGGCAGTTGGCCGGCCTGGACGGCGTCGACGTCCTCCAGCTGCACGGGCAGGCGCCGCAGGCCGTGCAGGACGCGGCGCTGACCGCCGGGGAGCGGCGGCGGGTGGTGCTGGCCACCTCGGTCGCCGAGTCCTCGCTGACCGTGCCGGGCGTGCGGGTGGTGGTCGACTCCGGGCTGACCCGGGAGCCGCGCACCGACCACGCCCGGGGCCTGTCCGCCCTGGTCACCGTCCGCACCTCGCTGGCCGCCGCCCGGCAGCGGGCCGGCCGCGCCGGACGCGAGGCCCCCGGCACCGTCTACCGCTGCTGGGCCGAGGCCGAGGACGCCCGGGCCGCCCGCTTCCCCACCCCCGAGATCGCGCTCGCCGACCTCACCTCCTTCGCCCTGCAGGCCGCCTGCTGGGGCGACCCCGACGCCACCGGGCTCACCCTCCCCGACGCCCCGCCGCCCGGCGCGCTGGCCGCCGCCCGCGACGTGCTGCGCGCCCTCGCCGCCGTCGGCCCCGACGGCCGCCCCACCCCGCGCGGCCGCGCCATCGCCCGCACCGGCCTGCACCCCCGGCTGGCCCGCGCCCTCCTCGACGGCGCCCCCGCCGTCGGCGCCCGCCGCGCCGCCGAACTGGTCGCCCTGCTCTCCGAGGAGCCCCCGCGCGCCCTCGGCGACGACCTCGCCGAGATCCACCGCACCGTCCGCCGCTCCCCCGCCGACCCGTACGCCCGCCGCTGGAAGGACGAGACCCGCCGGCTGGAACGCGCGCTGGCCGACACCGCCGGGGACGACACCGCCGGGGACGGCGCCGTCGGGGACGCGCTACCCGACGCCGTCGCGGCCGGGCTGGTGGTCGGGCTGGCGCACCCGGAGCGGGTGGCGCGGGCCCGGGAGGGCGGGGAGGGGGCGTACCTGATGGCCTCCGGGACGGCCGCGCGGGTGCAGCCGGGTTCGCGGCTGCCGTCCGGCGGCTGGCTGGCGGTGGCGGTCGCGGACCGGCCCGCCGGGGCGCCCTCGGCGCGGGTGCTGCGGGCGGTGGCGATCGACGAGGCGACGGCCCGGCGGGCGGCCGCGCCGCTGCTGGCGGCGCGCGAGGAGGTGCACTGGTCGGTGCGGCAGCGCGAGGCGGTGGCCCGGCGAGTGGAGGCGCTGGGGGCGGTCGAGCTGGCCGCCGTGCCGCTGTCCTCACCCGACCCGGCGCTGCTGCGGGCCGCGCTGCTGGAGGGCCTGGAGCGGGAGGGCGTCTCGGCGCTGCTGTCCTGGCCGCCGGCCGCGGGCGGCCTGCGCGAGCGCCTCGCGTTCCTGCACCGGACGGTCGGCGACCCGTGGCCGGACGTCTCGGACGCCGCGCTGCTGGCCGCCGCCGGGCGGTGGCTGGAGCCGGAGCTGTCCCGGGCCCGCCGCCGCGCCGACCTGGAGCGGATCGACACCACCGCCGCGCTGCAGCGCCTGCTGCCCTGGGCGAGCGGCCAGGCCGGGCGGCTGGACGAGCTCGCCCCGGAGCGGATCACCGTCCCGAGCGGCAGCCGGATCCGGGTCGACTACGCGGCCGACCCGGACCGCCCGGTCCTCGCGGTCAAGCTCCAGGAGCTGTTCGGCTGGTCCGCCGCCCCGGCGCTGGCCGGCGGCCGGGTCCCGCTGACCGTCCACCTGCTCTCCCCCGCCGGCCGGACGGCCGCCGTCACCGGCGACCTGGCCGGCTTCTGGCGCGAGGGGTACCGCGCCGTCCGCGCCGACCTCCGCGGCCGCTACCCGCGCCACCCCTGGCCCGAGGACCCGACCACCGCCGAGCCCACCCGCCGCGCCAACCCGCGCAGGTGACGCCGGGCAGGGCCGCCCGCACGGGGTGCCGGCCCCGGCCCTGCCGCACCCGCGCGGTCCCAACTCTCGTTCGCACCCGTCCCGTGCGCACCGGTCCTCGGTGGCGGGAGCCCAGCGGTGGCCGGCGGGGGCGGTCGGGTCAGGTCCAGTCCTCCGCGAGGGCCGCCATGTCGATGTCGTCGATCCACTCGTCGCCCCAGCGCAGCACCTGGCGGCGGACGCCCTCGACCTTGAAGCCGGCCTTCTCGTAGGCGCGGCGGCCGCGCGCGTTGAAGGCGTAGACGGAGAGCGAGACCCGGTTGAGGCCGAGGGCGCGGATGGCGTGGTCGGTGAGCAGGCGGACGGCTTCGGTGCCGAGGCCGCGGTCGCGGCCGTCGGGGCCGAGGGCGATCCGGAGGTTGCAGGCGCGGTTGGGTTCGTCCCACTCGTTGAGGACGACCTCGCCGACGCCCCGGCCGGTGGCCCGGTCGACGACGATCAGGTCGAGGCGGTCGGGCTGGTCGTTGCGGGTGGTGTACCAGTCGACGACGCGGCGTTCCATCGCCTCGTCCCACTCGGGGGCGACGGGGGTGTACGCGTCGGAGGTGTAGCGGAGCACGTCCGGGTCGTTGATCATGACGCGGAGCATCGGCAGGTCCTCAGCGGGCCGGACGGGCCGCAGCAGGGCGCGCTCGCCCACCAGGGTGGGCTTGTCGGCGAAGGTGACGGGGGCGGTCATCCGGCCAGTCTCGGCGGACCGGCCGGACGCCCGCAAACCGTTTAGTGCGCGGCGGCCTCCCAGTTCGCGCCGGCGCCGACCGAGACGTCGAGCGGGGCGCGCAGCGGGTACGCGCCGGCCATCTGCTCGCGGACCAGGGCCTCGACCCGCTCGCGTTCGCCAGGGGCGACCTCCAGGACGATCTCGTCGTGCACCTGGAGCAGCATCCGGCTGGTGAGGCCGGCGGCGCGCAGGGCTTCGTCGACCCGGAGCATGGCGATCTTGACGATGTCGGCGGCGGAGCCCTGGATCGGGGCGTTGAGGGCCATCCGCTCGGCCATCTCGCGGCGCTGCCGGTTGTCGCTGGTGAGGTCGGGCAGGTAGCGGCGGCGGCCGAGCAGCGTCTCGGTGTAGCCGACGGCGCGGGCCTCCTCGACCACGTCGTGCAGGTAGTCGCGGACGCCGCCGAAGCGCTCGAAGTAGGTGTCCATCAGGCCCTGGGCCTCGGCGGGCTTGATGCCGAGCTGCTGGGAGAGGCCGTAGGCGGAGAGGCCGTAGGCGAGGCCGTACGACATCGCCTTGATCTTCCGGCGCATCTCGGCGTCGACGTCCGCCGGGGCGACCGCGAAGACCTGGGAGGCGACGGTGGTGTGCAGGTCCTCGCCGGTGGTGAAGGCCTCGATCAGGGCCTCGTCCTCGGAGAGGTGGGCCATGATGCGCAGTTCGATCTGCGAGTAGTCGGCGGTGAGCAGCGTCTCGTAGCCCGCGCCGACCACGAAGGCGCGGCGGATGGCGCGGCCCTCCTCGGTGCGGACCGGGATGTTCTGCAGGTTCGGGTCCTGGGAGGAGAGCCGGCCGGTGGCGGCGACCATCTGGTTGAAGGTGGTGTGGATCCGGCCCTGCGGGGAGACGGTCTTGAGCAGGCCCTCGACGGTGGTGCGGAGCTTGGCCTGGTCCCGGTGGCGGAGCAGGATGACCGGGAGCTCGTTGGTGGTCTGGGTGGCGAGCCAGGTGAGGGCGTCGGCGTCGGTGGTGTAGCCGGTCTTGATCTTCTTGGTCTTCGGCAGGCCGAGGTCGCCGAACAGGACCTCCTGGAGCTGCTTGGGCGAGCCGAGGTTGAACTCGCGGCCGGCGGCGGCGTGCGCCTCCTCGACGCAGCGCTGGATCTCGGCGGCGAACTGGGCCTCCAGCCCGCGCAGCCACTCACGGTCGGCGGCGATGCCGTGGCGCTCCATCCGGGCGAGGAGTTCGGCGATCGGGAGTTCCATGTCGTGGAACAGCTCGACCGCGCCGACCTCGGCGAGCCGGGTGTCGAAGAGGGCGGCCAGGTCGTGGACGGCGCGGGCCCGGGTCATCAGGGCCTGGGCGCCGGCCGTCGGGTCGGGCTCGTCGGCGTCGAAGCTGAGCTGGCCGGTCTCGGCCTGGGCGGCGGGGGCGAGCGAGCGGCCGAGGTACTCCTCGGCGAGCACGTCGAGGGTGAAGGTGCGGCGGCCGGGCTTCTCCAGGTAGGCGGCGAGCGCGGTGTCGGCGGTGACGCCGGCGAAGCTCCAGCCGCGCTCGGCGAAGGCCCGCATCACCTGCTTGGCGATGTGCAGGGCCTTGGGGCGCTTGGGGTCGGCGAGCCAGGCGGTGAGGGCGCGGTCGTCCTCCTCGGTGAGCGCGGCGGGGTCGAACCAGGCGGCGGCGGTGCCGGTGGCGAGGGCGATCTGCTCGACCTCGCCGCTGCCCAGCGCCCAGCTGTAGTCGGCGGCGAGCGCGGTGCGGGCGTCCTCGCCGGTGTGCTCCTCCAGCCAGGCGGCGAGCGCGCCGGGGACGGTGAGCAGGTCGCCGTCGACGGCGGGGCCGGCCGGGACCTCGGGGGCGGCCGCGGTCTCGGCGCCGGCCGGGTCGATGCCGGCCACCCGGTCGCGGAAGTTGGGGTTGCGGAACTCCAGCGCCTCCATCAGCCGGGTGACCTCGTCCTTGTCGAACGGGGCGCGCTCCAACTGGGGGACGCCGAGCGGGAGTTCGACGTCCCGCACCAGCTCGGTGAGGAAGCGGTTGCGCTTGACCGCGTCGAGGTGCTCGCGGAGCTTCTCGCCGATCTTGCCCTTGACCTCGTCGGCGTGCTCGACCAGCTCGGCGAAGGAGCCGTACTGGTTGACCCACTTCGCGGCGGTCTTCTCGCCGACACCGGGGATGCCGGGCAGGTTGTCGGACGGGTCGCCGCGCAGGGCCGCGAGGTCCGGGTACTGGTCGGGGCGGACGCCGTACTTCTCGGCGACCTTCTCCGGGGTGTAGCGGGTCAGCTCGGAGACGCCCTTGGTGGGGTAGAGCACGGTGACGTCGTCGGTGACCAGCTGGAGGGAGTCCCGGTCGCCGGTGACGACCAGCACCTCGAAGCCCTCGGCCGCGGCGGCGGTGGCCAGGGTGGCGATGACGTCGTCGGCCTCGAAGCCCTCGGCCGTGATCCGGGGCACCCGCATGGCGTCGAGGAGTTCGCCGATCAGCGGGATCTGGCTGCGGAACTCGTCCGGCGTGGCGGAGCGGTTGGCCTTGTACTCGGGGTACTCGGCGGACCGGAAGGTCTGCCGGGAGAGGTCGAAGGCGACCGCGAGGTGGGTGGGCCGCTCGTCCCGCACGGTGTTGGCCAGCATCGAGGCGAAGCCGTAGACGGCGTTGGTGTGCTGGCCGGTGGCGGTGGAGAAGTTCTCCACCGGCAGGGCGAAGAAGGCCCGGTAGGCCATCGAATGCCCGTCCAGCAGCATCAGCCGGGGCCGCCCGGCCGCACTCTTGCTCGCACCCTGTGTCGCCACGTCACGTCCCGTTCCTGCCGGTTGCACTGCCACCCCGATCCTATGGCCCGGCGCCGACATCCCGGGCGCGGCGCGGGGCCTCCCTACCGGCGGGTAGACAGTCGTACGATCGACGCGCACAACGAAGTGAACCCCCGAACAGGAGCACCATGACCGACGCGGCGCCCGTACTGAAAGTGCCCCAGGACGTGCTGGACCACTTCGCCAAGCTGGGGGTGAGCCCGGAGACCTTCTCCGGCGGGCACCTGGGCGAGAAGCTGGGCATCACCCTCGTCGAGGCCTCCCCGGACCGGGTGGTCGGGACGATGCCGGTGGAGGGCAACCAGCAGCCGTACGGGCTGCTGCACGGCGGGGCGTCGGCGGCGCTGGCCGAGACGCTGGGCTCGATCGGCGCGATGCTGCACGCCGGGCCGGGCCGCTACGCGGTCGGCGTGGACCTGAACGCGACGCACCACCGCTCGGCGACCTCCGGCCTGGTGACCGGCGTGGCGACGGCGGTGTTCAAGGGCCGCACCGCGGCGACGTACGAGATCGCGGTGACCGACGACACCGGCCGGCGGATCACCTCCTGCCGGCTGACCTGCATGCTGCGCGACCTCTAGGCCCTCTCGATCGGATCTCGTCGGATCGGCGCGCGGCGTCGGGCGCCCGGCAAGATCCGAAAGAGAGGACCCAGGCGCCACGGCGCCCCGCGCGCCCCCTCGGAGTTTGGCCCGCCCCCGGCAGGGGCAGCCTGGGCTGGACGAGGGGGCGCCGCCATGTCCGGAGAGCGCGAACTGCCGAGCGGCCCAGGGGGGTTCCTCGGCCCGGTCGAGCCGGGCGAGGGCACCTGGACGCCGCTCGTGCTGCGCCCCGAGCCCCCGCCCGAGCGGCCGCCCCGGCTGCTGAGCTGGCGTCAGGTCTGGCTGTTGGCAAGTTTCTTGCTGCTCGTGCTGCTGGCGCTGACGATCCGGCAGGCCGCGACCTACCCTGAGCAGGCGGCGAACTCGCCCCCGCCGCAACGGGTCCAGCCCTTTCCCTCGCAGTCCGTCCGGGTCGAGTACGGGGGGCCGGCGCCCGAGTGGCAGGACGACTTCGCCCTGCGGCTGACGGTGCGCAACGCCGGGTCCGGCCCGGTGGACGTGCTGGGGGTGAGCCAGGGCTACCGCGGCCTGAGCGTGCTGGTGTCGGGGTGGCTGCCGCAGACGGTGCCGCCCGGCGGGACGATCTCGCTGCGGGTGGGTCTGCGGGTGACCGACTGCTCGGGAGCGCCCGCGGACGCGAGTCTTCCTTTCCTCGATGTAACGCTGCGTAATACGCGTGCAATGGAGACCGTGAGTCAGATCCTGGGCGACTCCTACGCCCGCGACCTTTCCGCCGCGCTGCGTTCGCGGTGCGACGGGTCCGATAAACGGACGCCGACGCCCACCCCGTCACCGCCGGACAAACCTGTCCGATAATCGGAGACCCCGCTTGTGACCAGCGAGTTGAGGAGGACGGGCATCCGCCACTCGGGACGCGGCCCGGAACCCCGGGCTCCACCTGGGGTTTTCGACCATGATGTGAGATCAACATCCGCCGTGGTCATAACAAGAGAATCACAGCCTCCCCCGCCCCACTGCCCGAGCAGGCGACGGCGGTCTAGAGTCACGCCCAGTCACCGCGCCGTCCGGTTTCCGGGTCGGCCCGTCGCGACCCGGCACCGCCAGCCCTGTGCGCGTGTCCTCCAGATCCAGAAGGAGTCCCTCGTCGTGCGAAAGAGCTCACTTCTCGTCGTGGCCATTGCGGTAACGGGGGCGCTCACCCTCTCCGCCTGCGGTTCGCGCGGCGACTCCGGCTCCGGCTCCGGCTCCGGCTCCGACAACGCGGGCAGCGGCACCGGGAGCAGCTCCAAGGTCGTGATCGGCGTCGACGCGCCGATCAGCGGCAGCCTGTCGGCCCTCGGCCTCGGCATCCGCAACTCGGTCGAGCTGGCCACCAAGCAGGCCAACGAGAAGAACTACGTCCCCGGCGTGACCTTCTCGATCGAGGCCAAGGACGACCAGGCCAACCCGACCACCGGCAAGCAGAACGCCACCGCGCTGGTCGACACCAAGGGCGTGGTCGGCGTGGTCGGCCCGCTGAACTCCAGCGTCTCGCAGACCATGCAGAAGGTCTTCGACGACGGCAAGCTGGCCCAGGTCTCGCCGGCCAACACCAACCCCGAGCTGTCGCTCGGCCCGAAGTGGGGCGAGAACCAGTTCGCCCGCCAGTACAAGTCGTACTTCCGCACCGCCACCACCGACGTGGTGCAGGGCAAGTTCGCCGCCCAGTACCTGTACAACGACGCGAAGAAGACCAAGGTCTACGTCATCGACGACAAGAAGACCTACGGCGCGGGCCTGGCCTCGATCTTCGCGGACGAGTTCAAGAAGCTCGGCGGCACCGTGGTCGGCACCGACCACATCAACCCGGGCGACAAGGACTTCTCCGCGGTCTCCACCAAGGTCGCCTCCTCCGGCGCCGACTCGGTCTACTACGGCGGCGAGTACCCGGACGCCGGCCCGCTCAGCGACCAGCTGAAGAAGGGCGGCGCCAAGGTCCCGCTGTTCGGCGGCGACGGCATCTACGACCCGGAGTTCGTCAAGCTCGCCAACGGCAACGGCGAGGGCGACCTGGCCACCTCGGTCGGCGTCCCGGTCGAGGAGCTGGACACCGCCAAGGAGTTCGTCGCGAACTACGCCAAGGCCGGTTACAAGGACCCGTACGCGGCCTACGGCGGCTACTCGTACGACGCCGCCTGGTCGATCATCGAGGCGGTCAAGGCCGCGGTCGAGCACAACGGCGGCAAGGTGCCCTCCGACCTGCGCACCAAGGTGCTGGAGGAGCTCGGCAAGGTCAACTTCACCGGCGTCACCGGTCCGGTCTCGTTCGACCAGTACGGCGACACCACCAACAAGCAGCTGACCGTGTACAGCGTCCAGGGCGGCGCGTGGAAGAAGGTCAAGAGCGGTACCTACACCGGCTGATCCGCCCCTTCCCCCCTCGTACTCCCCGTACGAACGACAGCCGGGTCGGCGGAGGGCACCACAAGTGCCCTCCGCCTCCTCGTACCCCCCTATCCACGGAGGCCCGCGGTGCACGAACTGCCGCAAAACCTGGCCAACGGACTGATGCTCGGCCTGATGTACGGCCTGATCGCCATCGGCTACACGATGGTCTACGGCATCGTCCAGCTCATCAACTTCGCCCACGGCGAGATCTTCATGATCGGCGGCTTCGGCGCGCTGACCGCCTACGCGGCGCTGCCGCAGGGCACCTCCCTCTGGCTGGCGCTGCCGGTCATGATCCTCGGCGGTGTGCTCGCCTCCGTGCTCACCGCCACCGCCGCCGAGCGCTTCGCCTACCGGCCGCTGCGCGGGGCGCCGAGGTTGGCGCCGCTGATCACCGCGATCGGCCTGTCGATCGCGCTGCAGCAGGTGGTGTGGGCGTTCTACCCGAACGGCAAGAAGGCGCTGTCCTTCCCGCAGTTCGCCGGCGACCCGATCGGCCTGGGCTCCTTCCACCTGCAGCGCAACGACCTGTTCCTGCTGGTGGCGGCGCCGCTGTGCATGCTGGTGCTGGCCACCTTCGTGCGGCTGACCCGCACCGGCCGGGCCATGCAGGCCACCGCGCAGGACCCGGACACCGCCAAGCTGATGGGCGTCGACACCGACCGGATCATCGTGATCGCGTTCGCGCTGGGCGCGGCCTTCGCGGCGGTCGCGGCGGTCGCGCACGGCCTGCGCTACGGCCAGGTCGACTTCACGATGGGCTTCCTGGCCGGTCTGAAGGCGTTCACGGCGGCCGTGCTGGGCGGCATCGGCAACATCTACGGCGCGATGCTGGGCGGCCTGGTCCTCGGCGTCGCCGAGTCGCTGGCCACCGCCTACGTCCAGGACGTGCCGGGCATGCACCAGCTCGGCGGCGGCGCCTGGGCGAACGTCTGGGCGTTCGTGCTGCTGATCGTGGTGCTGCTGGTGCGTCCGCAGGGCCTGCTGGGCCAGCGCGTCGCGGATCGGGTGTGAGCACGATGACCGACCTCTCCTCCCACGAGACCTCCCACGAGACCTCCCGGGTGCTGCCGCTGCCCGCGCACCTCGCGTTCGGCGCGACGGTGGTCGGCGGCGTGCTGGCCGCCGCCTCCGCGGCGATGTCCTGGACCTGGACGCCGGCCTTCCCCGGCGACCTCACCTACTACGGCTCCCCGGCCGGCCTGCAGTGGCTGGCACTGGCCGGCGGCCTGCTGACCGCCCTGCTGGCGCTGGCCGCCCGCGGGCTGAAGGGCCTGCGCTGGCTGAGCCCGTCGGGCAGCCACAACGGCGTGCTGTTCGCCGCGCTGGGCACCCTCGCGGTGTGCTGGTACGCGGTGGGGGCCATCGCCGTCGAGCTGGACGGCCTGGTCAACCTGGAGCCGGGCGGCTGGCTGGCCGCGGTCGGCTCGCTGCTCGCCGCGCTGGGCGCGCTCGGCCTGCCGCTGGACCGCCGCCGCACCGTCCGCCACCGTGAGCTGCACTGGGGCCTGTACGCGGCGCTGGGCGTCTCGGTGGTGCTCCGGGTCGGCTTCGGCCAGGGCTGGGCGCTGGACGCGGTGCCGCCGGGCGTGCGTCCGCTGTTCAGCGAGAACCTGTGGTTCTTCGTCGCGCTGCCCGCCGCGATCGCGGCCTTCCGGGCCTGGCGGCAGCTCGACGGCTGGCTGCGGCTGGGCCGGATCGAGCGCCCGCTGCCGGCCGCCCGGGCACTGCCGGGCTGGGCGGAGATCCTGGTGGTGACCGCGGTGTTCGCGGTCGGCCTGGGCGTGGTCGAGTTCGGCGTCTCCACCGAGTACGGCGAGCTGTTCGTCGGCTTCCTGCTGCTGGCCGCGTTCGCCACGGCGGCGCTGCTGGCCTCCGGCGCGGTCGGCCGGCTGCGCGAACTGACCGCGCGGCACCGGGCGGTGACCACCGGCGCGGCCTTCGCGGCGGCGGGCGCGTTCCCGTTCACCCAGAGCAGCGAGACGTACGTGCTGATCGGCACGAACATCCTGATCTTCGCGACGGTGGCGCTCGGCCTGAACGTGGTGGTCGGCCTGGCCGGCCTGCTGGACCTCGGCTACGTGGCCTTCCTGGGCGTCGGCGCGTACGCGGCGGCGCTGGTGTCGGGCTCGCAGTTCTCGGTGTTCAGCGGCGTGCACCTGCCGTTCCCGGTCGCGGTGCTGATCGGCGCGCTGGCGGCGCTGGTGTTCGGCGTGGTGATCGGCGCGCCGACGCTGCGGCTGCGCGGCGACTACCTGGCGATCGTGACGCTGGGCTTCGGCGAGATCTTCCGGATCGCGATGAACAACCTGGACGGCCGCTCGGGCCCGAGCCTGACCAACGGCCCGAACGGCATCGCGGCGATCCCGGACGTCAACCTGTTCGGCTTCGACTTCGGCCAGCCGCACGACTTCGGGGCGCTGCACCTGGGCAAGAACGGCAACTACCTGCTGCTGATGCTGCTGGCCACCGCGGTCGTGGTGACGGTGTTCGGCCGGGTCGCCAACTCCCGGATCGGCCGGGCCTGGGTGGCGATCCGGGAGGACGAGACGGCGGCCGAGGCGATGGGCATCAACGGCTTCCGGGTGAAGCTGATCGCCTTCGCGCTGGGCGCGACGCTGGCCGGCCTGGCGGGCGCGGTGCAGGCGCACGTGTCGGGCGCGGTCTCGCCCGACCAGTACCTGTTCAGCAGCCCGACGCCGCCCAACTCGGCGTTCCTGCTGGCCGCGGTGATCCTCGGCGGCATGGGCACCATCAGCGGCCCGCTGGTGGGCGCGGCGCTGCTGTTCCTGATCCCGGCGAAGCTGGAGTTCCTGCAGTCCTACCAGCTGCTGGCGTTCGGCGTGGCGCTGATCCTGCTGATGCGCTTCCGCCCGGAGGGCCTGATCGCCAACCGCCGGCAGCAGCTGGAGTACCACGAGGCGCAGCTGCCCGCGCAGGCCGCGCCGATCGACGACGTACCGACCAAGGCTGGGGCGTGAGCACCGTGACCACCGACACCGCTCCCGCCGCGCCGGCCCCCGTGCCGTCCGCGCCGCCCGTGCTGGAGGCCTCCGGCGTGGTGATGCGCTTCGGCGGCCTGACCGCCGTCGGCGGCGTGGACCTGACGGTCCGCCAGGGCGAGATCGTCGGCCTGATCGGCCCGAACGGGGCCGGGAAGACGACGTTCTTCAACTGCCTGACCGGGCTGTACGTCCCGACCGAGGGCACCGTGAGGTACAAGGGCCGGGTGCTGCCGCCGAAGCCGCACCTGGTCACCCAGGCGGGCATCGCCCGGACCTTCCAGAACATCCGGCTGTTCGCCAACATGACGGCGCTGGAGAACGTCCTGGTCGGCCGGCACACCCGCACCGCGGAGGGGCTGTTCTCGGCGATCCTGCGCGGCCCGGGCTACCGGCGGGCCGAGGCGGAGAGCCGGGAGCGGGCCCGCGAGCTGCTGGAGTTCTGCGGTCTCGGCGCGAAGGCCGACCACCTGGCCCGGAACCTGCCGTACGGCGAGCAGCGGAAGCTGGAGATCGCCCGGGCGCTGGCCTCCGAACCGGGCCTGCTGCTGCTGGACGAGCCGACGGCGGGCATGAACCCGCAGGAGACCCGGGCCGCCGAGGAGCTGGTGTTCGCGATCCGGGATCTGGGGATCGCGGTGCTGGTGATCGAGCACGACATGAAGTTCATCTTCAACCTGTGCGACCGCACCGCGGTGCTGGTGCAGGGCCGGAAGATCGTCGAGGGCGACCGGGAGACCGTCCAGAACGACGAACGGGTGGTCGCCGCCTACCTGGGCGCCCCGCTCGAAGGAACCACCGCAGCTCAGGAGGACGGCCAGTGACCGCTCTGCTGGAGGTCGAGGACCTCCGTGTCGCCTACGGCAAGATCGAGGCCGTCAAGGGCATCTCGTTCACCGTCGAGCAGGGCGAGGTCACCACCCTGATCGGCACCAACGGCGCCGGCAAGACCACCACCCTGCGCACCCTGTCCGGGCTGCTGCGGCCGACCGCCGGGAAGGTGCTGTTCGACGGGCAGGCGATCGACACGGTGCCCGCGCACCGGATCGTCGCACTGGGCCTGGCGCACTCGCCCGAGGGCCGGCACATCTTCCCCCGGATGACCATCGAGGAGAACCTGCTGCTGGGCGCGTTCCTGCGGCGGGACTCGGCGGGCATCGCCGAGGACGTCGAGCGGGCCTGCACGCTGTTCCCGATCCTCGCGGAGCGCCGCAAGCAGGCGGCGGGCACGCTCTCCGGCGGCGAGCAGCAGATGCTGGCGATGGGACGGGCGCTGATGTCCCGGCCCAAGCTGCTGATGCTGGACGAGCCGTCGATGGGCCTGTCGCCGCTGATGATGCAGAAGATCATGGCGACCATCGTGGAGCTGAAGGCCGCCGGCACCACCATCCTGCTGGTGGAGCAGAACGCGCAGGCGGCGCTCTCGCTCTCGGACCGGGCGTACGTGATGACCACCGGCCGGATCACGCTCTCCGGCACCGGCACGGAGCTGCTGCACGACGAGTCGGTCCGCCGCCAGTACCTCGGCGAGGACTGAGGGCCGACCGCCCGGAACGCGCCGGTGCCCCCGTCCCCTGGTGGGGAGGACGGGGGCACCGGTGCGTTCCGGGGCGGGGGCTCAGCCCTCGGCGGCCTCGGCCTTCTTGCGGTCCTGGGCGGCGCCCTCCTCGATCACGGCCTCGGCGACGGCGGCCATGGTCATCCGGCGGTCCATCGAGGTCTTCTGGATCCAGCGGAACGCGGCGGGCTCGTTCAGGCCGAACTTGGTCTGCAGGACGCTCTTCGCCCGGTCGACCAGCTTGCGGGTCTCCAGCCGCTGCGAGAGGTCCGCGATCTCCTGCTCCAGGGTGCGCATCTCGGTGTAGCGGGAGACCGCCATCTCGATGGCCGGCACCAGGTCGCTCTTGCTGAACGGCTTGACGATGTACGCCATCGCGCCCGCGTCGCGGGCCCGGTCGACCAGCTCGCGCTGGGAGAACGCGGTCAGCATCAGCACCGGGGCGAGGTGCTGTTCGTGGATCCGCTCGGCGGCCGAGAGGCCGTCCAGGACGGGCATCTTGACGTCCAGGATGGCCAGGTCGGGCTTGAGCTCCTCCACCAGCCTGACCGCGGTCTCGCCGTCACCGGCCTCACCGACGACGGTGTAGCCCTCCTCCTCCAGCATCTCCTTCAGGTCGAGGCGGATCAGCGCCTCGTCCTCGGCGATGACGATTCGGGTGATCTGGGGCGAGTCGGTCTCAAGCGGCTGTGGCTGCTCGTCGGGGGTGCTCACGGGGCTCCTCGGTCCGGCGGGGTGCTGCATGCATGAGCCTACCCAGACACGGTATGTTTGGTTCACCACGGGTGGGGGTCCGACCTTCGATCCGCTGGGCCCCGATAGCCCAATCGGCAGAGGCAACGGTCTCAAACACCGTCCGGTGTGGGTTCGAATCCCACTCGGGGCACCCCTTCTTCGGTTCCAAGGTCGCCCGACCTTGGAACCGTTTTCGGTTCCGGCGGCCGGTCTCAGCCGGCGTCGAGGGTGACCTCGGCGGGCTCGGCGCCGTCGTCGGAGGCCTCCAGGGTGTAGCCGCCGGCGGTGTCGCCGTAGAAGTCGAACCAGGCGGCCAGGCTGACGGCGTCCGGGCGGTCGGGGTAGGCGGCGGCGCTGACCGGGACGCTGGGGGCGAGGCGGCGGCCGTCGGGCAGGGTCAGGCGCAGCAGCAGGCGGTCGGCGCTGGTGCCGGCGGGGGCCTCGAAGAGCACCTCGACGCTGTGCTGCCCGGGCTTGAGGGCGCGCAGCGCGCGCGGGCTGAACGGGGTGGTGCCGAGCAGCACGACGGGGGCGGCGGTGGGGCTGCCGGTGCAGTCCTCGCGCAGCCGGGCGCCGGCCAGGGCGAGCCGGAACCGTCCGGTGGCGAGGGCGTCGGCGGACGGGCGCAGCGGGGTGGGCCGCAGGTCGGCCGGGGCCTGGCCGCTGTGCTCGCCGATCGGGAGGACGGCGCGGGCGGCGCCGGGGGCGGTGAGCACCAGGGCGAGCCGGTCGGGGTCGAGCGGCTCGCCGGGGGTGCCGACGTCCTGCACGGTGGCGGTCAGCGAGGCCCGGCCGAACGGCGGCGGGTTGACCTCCAGCGGGCCGCTGACGGCGACGCCGTCGGCCTCCAGGGCGACCTTGGGCAGCGCGGCCGCGACCGGCACCGGCGACTCGACGCCGACCTCCAGGACGAGTTGGGCCTCGGTCCGGCCGTCGGGCCGCACGGTGGTGGTCACCCCGGTGAGCCGGTAGGAGCTGCCGCCCCACCAGGCGGTCCGGTCCAGGGCCACCGAGCGCACCGCGGGGCCCTCCGGGCCGGGTGACGCCGCCGTCCGCAGGGTGTCCGCCCCGTAGGGGGTGCAGCCGGCGGCGAGCAGGGCCGCGACGCAGGACACCACGGCAGTGCGGCGGCGTATCAAGCTGCTTCTTCCCCCCCGATCACGGTGCGGACGCGGCCCCGGGCACCCGCCCAGATCATGCTACCGACAACCCTGCGGCGCCCGGATCATCCACCTGTCAGGGTGCCGCCCTCCGCCCCCGCGCCCTGACAGGTCGTCAAACGGCGGCGGGGCCCGCCCCTCCCCGGGTGCGGGCCCCGCCGGCGGACGGGCTAGTTGGCGGGCTCGCCGACGTGGTGCACCCGCACCAGGTTGGTGGAGCCGGCCAGGCCGGGCGGGGAGCCGGCGGTGATGACGACGATGTCGCCGGGCTTGCAGCGGCCGAGGCTCAGCAGCGCGGAGTCGACCTGGGCGACGAGTTCGTCGGTGGTGGTGACGAACGGGCCGAGGAAGGTCTCCACGCCCCAGGTGAGCGCCAACTGGCTGCGCACGGCGGGCTCGTAGGTGAAGGCCAGCACCGGGATCGGCGAGCGGTAGCGGGTCAGCCGGCGGGCGGTGTCGCCGCTCTGGGTGAACGCGATCAGGTACTTGGCGTCCAGGAAGTCGCCGATCTCGGCGGCCGCCCGGGCCACCGCGCCGCCCTGGGTGCGGGGCTTGCTGCTGGTGGTGAGGGCCGGCAGGCCGGCGGCGAGGACGTCCTCCTCGGCGGCCTGGACGATCCGGGCCATGGTCTTGACCGTCTCGACCGGGTACTTGCCGACCGAGGTCTCGCCGGAGAGCATCACCGCGTCGGTGCCGTCCAGCACCGCGTTGGCGACGTCGGAGGCCTCGGCCCGGGTCGGCCGGGAGGCGTTGATCATCGAGTCCAGCATCTGGGTGGCGACGATCACCGGCTTGGCGTTGCGCTTGGCCAGCTTGACCGCCCGCTTCTGGACGATCGGCACCTGCTCCAGCGGGAGTTCGACGCCCAGGTCGCCGCGGGCGACCATGATGCCGTCGAAGGCGTCCACGATGGACTCCAGGTTCTCCACCGCCTGCGGCTTCTCGATCTTGGCGATGACCGGGATCCGCCGGCCCTCCTCGGCCATGATCCGGTGCACCCCCTCGACGTCCTTCCCGCTGCGCACGAACGACAGCGCGATGATGTCGGCACCGGTCCGCAGCGCCCAGCGCAGGTCTTCGACGTCCTTGTCGGAGAGCGCGGGCACCGAGACGGCGACGCCGGGGAGGTTGAGGCCCTTGTGGTCGGAGACCAGTCCGCCCTCGATGACGATGCAGTGCACCCGGGGGCCCTCGACGTGGGTGACCTCCAGGCAGACCCGGCCGTCGTCGACCAGGATCCGCTCGCCGCGCGAGACGTCCGCGGCCAGGCCCTTGTACGTGGTGCCGCAGATCTCCCGGTCGCCCGGGACGTCGTCGACGGTGATGGTGAACTCGTCCCCGCGCTCCAGCAGGACGGGCCCGTCGGCGAAGGTGGCGAGGCGGATCTTCGGGCCCTGCAGGTCGGCCAGCACACCGACGCTGCGGCCGGTCTCGTCCGAGGCCTTCCGGACGCGGTGGTAGCGGTCCTCGTGCTCCGCGTGGGAGCCGTGGCTGAGGTTCAGTCGGGCGATGTCCATGCCGGCGTCGACCAGGGCCTTGATCTGGTCGTACGAATCCGCGGCCGGCCCGAGAGTACAAACGATTTTTGCTCGGCGCATACAGCAGAGCCTAGGCATTACCGGGTCGTAACAGCGCGGTTCCGGCCAGTCCCGCCATGGCAGTTGGCGAAAGATTTGGTGAACGACCCCACCGCGCGCGGCGGGTGGCGTCCGGGGTGAGCGGCCGGTCGCCGCCTTGACGCACGCGCGTGCGGACGGGGGCGGGCGCGTCACGCGCGGGTCACCCGGATCTCACCTGTTGGATGGCGGAGGGGGCTGGCCCCGGCGGCCGGAAACCGGCAGACTGCCACTCGCCTTCTCTACGCGCGTCACTCCGGGTGGCGGGGCGTCATCCGCCCTGCCCCGGAGGCCCGCCGACCGCCCGGCCCGACTTGGAGTCCCCGATGTCCCTGAACCGCCGTGACTTCGTCACCCGCTCCGCCGCCACCGCGGCCGGGGCCGCCCTGGCCGGCGGCCTGACCACCGCCGCGGCCACCCCCGCCGCCGCCGCGGACCTCGACCGGGACGACGCCCGCGGCAAGGGCCCCGTCCCGTTCAAGGCCGCCTTCACCGTGATGGGCACCACCGACCTGCACGGCCACGTCCTCAACTGGGAGTACTTCACCGACTCCGAGTACGACGACAAGGCCCGCAACGACGTCGGCCTGGCCAAGATCTCCACCCTGGTCGAGCAGGTCCGGCGGGAGAAGGGCCGCGGCCGGACCCTGCTGATCGACGCCGGCGACACCATCCAGGGCACCCAGCTCTCGTACTACTTCGCCCGGGTCGAGCCGATCACCGGGAAGAAGGCCCCGCGCCACCCGATGGCCGCCGCGATGAACGCCATCGGCTACGACGCCGCCGCGCTCGGCAACCACGAGTTCAACTACGGCATCCCGCTGCTGCGCGCCTACCAGGACCAGCTCGACTTCCCGCTGCTGGGCGCCAACGCGGTGCACGTCAAGAGCGAGAAGCCGGCCTTCCCGCCGTACGTCATCCGCGAGCTGCACCTCGGCCACGGCCGCCCGCTCCGGGTCGGCGTCCTCGGCCTGACCAACCCCGGCATCGCGATCTGGGACAAGGCCAACGTGCAGGGGCAGCTGGCCTTCCCGGGCATCCCGGAGATCGCCGCGAAGTGGGTCCCCAAGGTCCGCGCGGCCGGCGCCGACGTGGTCGTGATCACCGCGCACACCGGCGTGGACGGCGGCTCCTCCTGGGGCGACCAGCTGCCCTACAGCGAGAACGCGGGCGCCGAGATCGCCGCGACCGTCCCCGGCGTCGACGCGATCCTGATCGGCCACGCCCACAAGGAGATCCCGCAGCGGATCGTGGTCAACGAGAAGACCGGCAGGAACGTCGTGCTCTCCGAGCCCGCGCTCTGGGGCGAGCGGCTGACCTGCTTCGACTTCGAGGTCGAGTTCGCCCGCGGCCAGTGGACCGTCACCGGCGTCAGCTCCCGGCTGCTGAACTCCAACACCGTCGCCGAGGACCCGAAGATCGTCAAGCTGGTCGCCGACCAGCACGCGAAGGTCGTCGCCTACGTCAACCAGGTCATCGGCAGCTGCAAGGAGGCCCTCTCCATCGCCGACGCCCGGTTCGAGGACACCCCGATCATCGACCTGATCGGCCGGGTCCAGGCCGACGCGGTGCGCGACGCGCTGGCCGGCGGCCCCTACGCGAGCCTGCCGGTGCTGGCCCAGGCCGCGCCGTTCAACCGCACCGCGGCCATCCCGGCCGGCGAGGTCAAGCTGCGCGACGCGGCCGGCCTGTACATCTACGAGAACACCCTGGAGGCCCGGATCCTGACCGGCGCCCAGCTCAAGGACTACCTGGAGTACTCCGCCAAGTACTACGCCCAGGTCGCCCCCGGGGCCGTGATCGACCGGGACACCCTGACCAACCAGGCCGACAACACCCCCGACTACAACTACGACTCGGTCTACGGCCTGTCGTACGACATCGACATCGCGCAGCCGGTCGGCAACCGCATCGTCGGCCTGTCGTACCAGGGCACGCCGGTCGACCCGGCCGCGGAGTTCGTCCTCGCCGTCAACAACTACCGCGCCAGCGGCGGCGGCAACTTCCCGCACGTCGCGGCCGCCCGGCAGGTGTGGGCGAACTCCGAGGAGATCCGCAACACCATGATCGCCTGGGTGAAGGCCAAGGGCGTCATCGACCCGGCCGACTTCCACGGCACGAGCACCTGGCGCCTGGTCCGGGCCGGCGTCCCGGTCTTCTAGGCCGCACCGCGCCACGACCCGCGGGGCCGTCCGGGAGTCCGACTCCCGGACGGCCCCGCGCGTTCCGGGGAACCGCCGCCCGCCCGCGCCCGTCCAACCCCCGTCCGGGCCCACGGACCACGAGCCAGGGGGATGACGGAAGATGCGCGTACGGGCAGTACTGGCGGTCCTCGGTGCGGCGCTGCTGCTCGCCGCCTGCGGACCGGGCGGAGCGAACGACCCGGTGCCGCCCGCCCCGGCGGGACCCACCCCGGTCACCGGCGGGCCGGAGGTCCGCCCGGCCACCGGCGCCGCCGCCGAGCGGGCCGCCGAGGTCGCCGCCGCCTGGCCCGGATCGGCCCTGCGGGAGACCTGGGAGCACGGCTACTACCCGCTCGACGCCCCCGAGGAGTGGCTGCCCGCCGACGCCTTCCACCAGGGCGGCGACAAGGCCGCCTACCTGGAGGGCCGGTTCGACCTGCGGACCGCCCTGCCGGTCTCCGTCGCCGGCACCACCGAGGTCCGGTTCGCGGACGGCGGCAGCCTCGTCCTGCCGCAGCGCTCCGCCGAGGACGTGCACACCTGGCTGACCCGCGGCGCCGGCACCTGCCACCTGGACTGCGACGCCCGACTCACCGTCACCGCCGTCCAGCCCGGCACCGCCACCGTCACCACCAGCCGCGGCCCGGCCACCATCGCCACCTGGGAGTTCACCGTCGCCGGCTACGACGGGCCGTTCCGCTACCCCGCCGTCCTCCCCCAGCAGCCGCCCGCACCCGCCCCGACCTGGAGCGGCGACGGCATCCAGGCCGACCTGCGGGCGGTCTCCCCGGACGGCCTGGTGCTCACCGCCGGCGTCCCTTACGGCTGCGCCACCCCCGACCCGGGCACCGTGTACGAGACCGACCTGGCCGTCGTCCTGGTCGGCCACGCCACCCCGCGCACGCCCGGCCCGGGACAGGCCTGCGACGCCTCGATGACGGTGGCCCCGGTCGAGTTCCGGCTGGCCCGGCCGCTCGGCACCCGCGTCGTCCTCGGCCTCGCCGACGGCCGCCCGCAGCTCCCGCCGCCGACCGGCGGCCTGCCCGGGTAGCCTGCGGCTGCCCTCGTTCCACCGACCGCCGGGAGCGCCCTTGCCCACCACCGACCGCCTCGTGCTGCGCCCCTGGGAGCCGGCCGACCGCGACCGCGCCTACGACATCTACTCCCGCTGGGAGGTCGCCCGCTGGCTCGGCAGCACCCCGCGCGTCCTCGCCGACCCCGCCGAGGCCGACACCCTGATCGCCCGCTTCCGCGACCGGTGCACCCCGGACGGCCGCCGCGGCGCCTGGGCCGTCGAACTCCGCGCCACCGGCGTGGTCGCCGGCACGGTCGTCCTGCTGCCGATCCCGGACGGCGACGGCGAGATCGAGGTCGGCTGGCACTTCCACCCCGACAGCTGGGGCCGCGGCTACGCCACCGAGGCCGCCCGCGCCGTCCTCGACCACGCGGCCCTCCCCGAGGTCCACGCCCTCACCCGCCCCGGCAACACCCCGTCCCAGGCCGTCTGCCACCGCCTCGGCATGACCCCCCTCGGCCGCACCGACCGCTGGTACGGCACCGAGTTGGAGGTCTTCCGCCTCACCCGCTGACGGCCGGCCGCGGGCCGGCGCGGCGGGTCCTAGAACGGGAACCGGGACCGCCCGTGCTGGATCGAGATCCACTTGACGGTGGTGAACGCGTCCACGCTGGTGTCGCCGTTCAGCCGCCCGACGCCGGACCCCTTCTCGCCGCCGAACGGCACCACCGGCTCGTCCGCGATCGTCCCGTCGTTGACGTGGATCATGCCGGTGTCGATCCGCTGCGCGAACCGCACGCCGCGCTCGACGTTCGCGGTGTGCACCGCGCCGGAGAGGCCGAACGGGGTGTCGTTGGCGATCCGGACGGCCTCGTCCTCGCCGTCGAAGGGGATCAGCAGCGCGACCGGCCCGAACACCTCGCGGCGCAGGATCGGGTCCCCGGCCGGGACGTCGGTGAGGACGGTCGGGCGGACCAGCGTGCCGACGGTCGCGCCGTGCAGCAGGGCGCGGGCCCCGCCGGCTATCGCGCGCTCGACCTCGGCGGTGATGCCCTCGGCCTGGGCGGAGTTGATCAGCGGGCCGAGCTGGGTGGCCGGGTCGCCGGGGTCGCCGACGGAGAGCGAGGCGACCTTGGCGGTGAACTTCTCGCTGAACTCGGCGAACAGCGTCCGGTCGACCAGGATCCGGTTGGCGGCCATGCAGATCTGGCCCTGGTGGACGAAGCGGCTGGCGACGGCGGCGTCCACCGCGTAGTCGACGTCGGCGTCGTCGAGGACCACCAGCGCGCTGTTGCCGCCGAGTTCGAGGACGGTGCGCTTGAGGTGCCCGGCGGCGACCGCGGCGACGTGCCGGCCGACGGTGTCGGAGCCGGTGAAGGCGATCACCTTGGGCACCGGGTGCTCGATGAACGCGTCGCCGATCTCGGCGATGTCGGTGAGGACGACGTTCAGCAGCCCGGCCGGCAGCCCGGCCTCCTCGAAGACCCGGGCGATCAGGGTGCCGCCGGCCACCGGCGCGTCCTGGTGCGGCTTGAGGACGACGGCGTTGCCGAGGGCGAGCGCGGGGGCGACGGCCTTCAGCGAGAGGAACACCGGGGCGTTGAACGGGCTGATCACGCCGACCACGCCGACCGGGAGGCGGTAGAGCCGGTTCTCCTTGCCGGGCACCGGCGAGGGCAGGATCCTGCCCTCGGCGCGCAGCGCGAGCGCACCGGCCTCCCGCAGCATGTCCTTGACCAGGGAGAGTTCGAAGGCGGACTTCATCAGGGTGCCGCCCAGCTCGACGGTCATCACCCGGAGGATCTCCGCCTCGCGCTCCTCGACCACCCGCAGCGCGCGCTCGAAGACCAGCCGCCGCTCGTACGGGCTGGTGGCGGCCCAGGCGGGCTGGGCGCGTTCGGCGGCGCGGTAGGCCTGGTCGACCTCCTCGACGGTGGCGACCGTGTAGGAGGCGAGCTTCTCCCCGCTGTAGGGATCGAGGTCGACGATGTCCCAGGAGCCGGTGCCCGGCCGCCACTGGCCGTCGATGTACTGCTGGGCGAGTTCCGCGATCAAGGACATCGGATCCCTCTCGGTGCTGCGACCACCTACTGACGGATCATCATCCTAATTGCGGGCTAGGAGTCCTGGAGGATCTCCGCGAGAAGCGACCGGGTCTCCTCCTCGGACAGCGCCGCCGTCGACACCCGCTCCAGCGCCGTCGCGTACTCGGCCACCTCGGCCGGCTTGTCCAGGTACAGCGCGGTGGTGAACTGCTCGACGTAGACCACGTCCGCCAGGTCCGGCTCGGGGAAGCACAGCACGGTGAACGCCCCGCTGTCGGCGGCCAGCGCGCCCATCCCCAGCGGCAGCACCCGCAGGCTGATCGTCTCGCGCCGCGACAGCTCGGCCAGCCGCAGCAGCTGGCCGCGCATCACCTCCGGCCCGCCGCACGGGCGGCGCAGCGCCGTCTCGTCGACGATCAGCTCCAGCCGGGCGGACGCGTCCTCGGCCAGGAAGCGCTCCTGCCGGCGCAGCCGCACCGCGGCCCGGCGCTCGATCTCCTCGGCGGGCGCGGCGGGGCTGCCGGCCCGCATCACCGCGTGCACGTACTCGGGGGTCTGCAGCAGCCCGGGCACGAACTGCACCTCGTAGCTGCGGACCAGGTTGGCGGCGTCCTCCAGGTTGAGGTACGTCTGGAACCAGCCGGGCACCACGTCACCGTAACCGTGCCACCAGGACGGGGCGTTGGTGCCGCCGACCAGGCCGAGCAGCGCCGACCGGGACTCCTCGTCGTCGACCCCGTAGAGGGTCAGCAGGTCGGCCACGTCCCGCTGCTTGAAGCCGACCCGGCCGAGCTCCATCCGGCTGATCTTCGACTCCGAGGCCCGGATCGAGTAGCCCGCGTCCTCCCGGGTCACGCCGCGGGCCTCGCGCAGGCGCCGCAACTGGGCGCCCAACTGGATGCGACGCGCGGTCGCACCGCTGCCCGTCTGCAGGCCCGTCATGCAAACCTCCGCCCCAGGAACGCCAAGTCGAGACCCCGTGGGATGCAGTCTGCCACTGGGCGACGACACTCCGCGAGGTCCTTCCGGTATTTGGCCGATCCGTTGTACGGGGCGGGGTTTCGCCGCCGTTCAGGACAGGGCCGGCAGGACGGCCGCGAGGTCGGTCCGGGAGCTCACCCCGAGCTTGGGGTAGGCCTTGTACAGGTGGTGCCCGACGGTGCGGGAGCTCAGGAACAGCTGGGCCGCGATGTCCCGGTTGGACAGGCCCTGCGCGGCCAGCCGGACGATCTGCGACTCCTGCGGGGTCAGCCCGGCCGCCACCGGCCGCCCGGCCCCGGCGGACGGCCCGCCGGCGGCACCGGTGGCGTCCAGCTCCAGCCGGGCCCGCTCGGCCCAGGGCCCGGCCCCCAGCCGGCGGAAGGCCTGCTCGGCGGCGCGCAGCGGGGCCCGGGCCTCGGCCTTGCGGCGGCCCCGGCGCAGCCACTCGCCGTACAGCAGCTCGGTGCGGGCCTGCTCCCACGGCCGGGGCTGCTCGGCGTGCCGGGCCAGCGCGGCCCGGTAGAGCTCCCCGGCGAACTCGTCGGGCGCGAGCAGCGCGTGGCAGCGGTGCACCAGCGCCCGGGCCCACGGCCGGTCGGCGTGCGCCGCCCAGCGCTCGAACCGGGCCAGCGGCTCGGCGCACTCCTCGCCCCGGCGCAGCCGGACGGCCGCCTCCACCAGGTCGGGGACGGCCCGGACGGCGGCCACCTGGTAGCCCTGCGGGCCGCCGGTGAGCGCGGCGAGCTGCCCGTGGGCGTCCTCGGCCCGGCCGGCCCCCAGCTCCAGCAGGCCCAGCGCCCAGCGCGCCCAGGGCACGCCCGCCCCGCCCCGGGCGAAGGCCTCGGCGGCCTCGTCCCGGCAGGGCCCGCTCTCGCCCCGGGCTGCGGCCAGGTAGGCCTGGAAGCCGTGCAACTGGCCGGTCCACAGCGGCTGTCCGCTGTCCCGGGCGAGCGCGAGCGCCTCGGCGGCGTGGTCGGCGGCCAGTCCGGGGCGGCCGTCGAAGAGCTCCGCCTCGGCGAGGAAGAACAGCAGCGTCGGCAGCGCCCCGAACACCCCGCCCTCCCGCGCTTCCCGCACCAACCGGCGTGCCAGGTCCAGCACTTCGGCGTCGTGCCCGGGCACGAGCCCGGCACCGCAGGGCAGCGCCAGGTCCACCGGTCCCACCGCGCCGGCGTCCCGCGCCGCCCGCTCCGCCTCCTCCAGCGTCGGCCCGGCCCCCGCCGAGGGCTCCCCGGCGAGCGGGCCGAGCGCGGTGGTGAGGTAGCGGACGACCGGTGCGAGCGGGTCGTCGGCCGGGAGCGGCAGGGCGGCGAGGGTGTCCAGCGTGCAGCGGAGGGCGGGGAGGCCGTCGTACCAGGCGACGTGCACGGCCTGGACCAGGACGCGGGCGGCCGGGCCGGGGTGGGTGGCGGCGACCAGGGCGGCGGCCTCGGTGAGCCGCTGGTGCGCGGAGGCGTTCTCGTCGCGCCAGAACTCGGCGACGCCCCGGGCGAACAGCAGGTGGGCCCGGGTGACCGGGTCGGTGCCGGGGCGGTCGGCGGCGCGGGCGAGCCGTTCGGCCCGTTCCAGTTCGCCCGCCTCCAGCGCGGTCTCGACCGCGTCGACGCTCCAGCGGCGGGCGAGGCCGGGGTCGGGGCTGAGCCGGGCGGCCCGCTCGTACGCGGCGCTGGCGCCCTGGTGGCCGCCGCGGGCGGCGGCGGTGGCGGCCGCGGCGGCGAGTTCGGCGGCGGCGTCGGCGTCCTGCCCGCTGGTGGCCAGGGCGCGGTGCCAGGCGCGGCGCAGCGGCTCGGCGGGCCCGTACGCGGCGGCCAGCGCGCGGTGCGCGGCGAGCCGGTCGGCGAGCGGGGCCCGGTCGACCAGGGCGGAGCGCAGCAGCGGGTGCCGGAACCGGACCCGGCCGGTCGTCAGGTCGATCCGGAGCAGTCCCCGGGCTTCGGCGGGGGCCAGGTCGGCGGCGACGAGTCCGCTCCGTTCGGCGGCGCGCAGCAGGACCTCCGCCTCGCCGGTCTCCTCCAGGGCGGCGAGCAGCAGCCAGCGCTGGGTGGGGCCGGGGAGCCGGCTGACCTGGCCGTGGTAGGCGATCCGCAGGCGTCCGTCGGGCGGCAGCGCGCCGGTGGCCTCGCCCTGCGGGAGCTCGCGCAGGGCGAGCGGGTTGCCGCGGGCGGCGGCCAGCACCCGGGCGGGGTCGGCGAGTCCGGGGGCGTGGTGGGCGAGCAGTTCGGCCGCGTCGGGGTCGGCGAGCGGTCCGATCCGCAGGTCGGGCAGTCCGGCGGGGTCGGGGTCGGCGTCCTCCCGGGTGGCGAGCAGGACGGCCACGCGTTCGGCGCCGAGTCGGCGGGCGGCCAGTCGGAGCGCCGCCGCGGACTCCGGGTCGGCCCACTGCAGGTCGTCCACCAGGGCCAGGACGGGCTGCCGCTCGGCGAGGTCGCCGAGCAGGGTGAGCAGGGCGAGGCCGACCAGCAGCCGGTTCCCGGCGGGTCCGTCGGCGAGACCCAGGGTCCGTTCCAGCGCGGCCCGTTGCGGTCCGGGGAGGCCGCCGAGGGCGTCGAGCGCGGGGGCGAGCAGTTGGCTGAGCACCGCGTAGGGCAGCCGGGCCTCCGACTCGACGCCGGCGGCCCGCAGCACCCGCCACCCGGTGGCCGCCCCGGCGGCGGCGTCCAGCAGGGTGCTCTTCCCGATGCCCGGTTCGCCGCGCAGCACCAGCGCCCCGGCCCGTCCTCCGTCGGCCGCCGCGAGCAGCCGGTCGAGCGCCGCGCGTTCCGTCCCCCGTCCGTACAGCATGGGTCGACCCTACCTATGCGTGACCGATTCGCCGGACCGGCGCTCTGCGTAGGTTCTCGTTCCATAAGGAAGACCACGGAGCAGAAGGAGCCCGCCATGGACCTGCAGAACCTCGCCGAGCGCTACCTCGCCGTCTGGAACGAGACCGACCCGGCGGCCCGCCGCAAGCTGGTCGAGGACGTCTGGGCCGCCGACGGCAGCTACACCGACCCGCTGGTGGCGGCCCGCGGCCGGGAGCAGTTCGACGCCACCGTGGCCGCCGTGCAGGCGCAGTTCCCCGGCCTGGTCTTCACCCTCGGCCCGGTGGACGCGCACCACGACGTCGCGCGCTTCACCTGGGGGCTCGCCCCGGCGGACGCGGCGGAGCCGCTGGTGGTCGGCTTCGACGTGCTGACGGCCGACGCGGAGGGCCGGGTCGCCACCGTGGTCGGCTTCCTGGACAAGGTGCCGACGGCCTGAACCGGCGCCGGGAACGACACCGCGCCGGGAACGACATCGCGCCGGGAACGACAACGACGCCTGCCCTTACCTGGTCGGGGAGTGGGCAGGCGTCGCGATGACCGGTTCCCGACGGCTCTGGCGGGGCGGTGTTTGTCGGCCGTACCCCCCTCGCGGGGGGCTTGGGCGTTCTGGGGCGGTGGTCGGTCAGACCACCAGCGAGCGGTCGTTCGGCTTGATCGGGGCGGGGAGCGGGGTCTTGCCGCCCAGGTACCTGTCGACCGCGGAGGCGGCCGAACGGCCCTCCGCGATCGCCCAGACGATCAGCGACTGGCCGCGACCGGCGTCACCGCAAACGTACACCCCGTCGACGTTGGTGCCGAACTTGCCGTCCCGGGCGACGTTGCCGCGGGCGTCGAGGTCGACGCCGAGCTGCTCGACGAGGCCGTTCTTGACGTCGGTGCCGGTGAAGCCCATGGCGAGGGTGACCAGCTGGGCCGGGACGACCTTCTCGCTGCCGGGGACGGGCTCGAACTTGCCGTCCTTGAACTCGACCTCGACCAGGTGCAGTTCCTGGACGTTGCCGTCCTCGTCGCCGGCGAAGTGGGTGGTGGAGACGGAGTAGATCCGCTCGCCGCCCTCCTCGTGGGCCGAGGTGACCTTGTAGGTCATCGGCATGGTCGGCCAGGGCTGGTTGGCCGGGCGGTCCTCGGACGGCCGCGGCATGATCTCCAGCTGGGTGACCGAGAGGGCGCCCTGGCGGTGCGCGGTGCCGACGCAGTCGGCGCCGGTGTCGCCGCCGCCGATGACGACGACGTGCTTGCCCTTGGCCGTGATCGGGGAGTCGACGTAGTCGCCCTCCTGGACCTTGTTGGCCAGCGGCAGGTACTCCATCGCCTGGTGGACGCCGTTCAGCTCCCGGCCGGGGACGGGCAGGTCGCGGGCGGTGGTGGCGCCGGCCGCGATGACGACCGCGTCGAAGCGCGAGCGCAGGTCCTGGCCGCTGATGTCGACGCCGGCCTCGACGCCGGTGCGGAAGCGGGTGCCCTCCGCGCGCATCTGCTCGATGCGGCGGTTGATGTGGCGCTTCTCCATCTTGAACTCGGGGATGCCGTAGCGCAGCAGGCCGCCGATGCGGTCGGCGCGCTCGTACACCACCACGGTGTGGCCGGCCCGGGTGAGCTGCTGGGCGGCGGCCAGGCCGGCCGGGCCGGAGCCGATCACGGCGACGGTCTTGCCGGACAGCCGCTCCGGGACCTGCGGGGTGACCCCGCCGCGGTCCCAGGCCTTGTCGATGATGGTGACCTCGACGTTCTTGATGGTCACCGCGTCCTGGTTGATGCCCAGGACGCACGCCGACTCGCACGGAGCCGGGCACAGGCGGCCGGTGAACTCCGGGAAGTTGTTGGTGGCGTGCAGCCGCTCGATCGCGCCGGTCCAGTCGTCCCGGAAGGCGAGGTCGTTCCACTCGGGGATCAGGTTCCCGAGCGGGCAGCCGTTGTGGCAGAACGGGATGCCGCAGTCCATGCAGCGGCCGGCCTGCTTGGAGATGATCGGAAGGAGGCTGCGCTCGACGTAGACCTCGTTCCAGTCACGGAGCCGGACGTCCACCGGACGGCGCTCCGCCAGCTGCTTGGGCGTGGTCAAGAAGCCCTTGGGGTCAGCCATGTGCCGCCTCCATCATCTTGCGAGTGGTCTCCACCTCGGAGAGGCCATCGCGCTCAGCGGCGTCCTTGGCGGCGAGCACAGCCTTGTAGTCGGTGGGCATGATCTTGGAGAAGCGGGAGACCCCGCTGCCCCAGTCGGCCAGGAGCTCGGCGGCGACGGTGGAGCCGGTCTCCTCGTAGTGCTGCTGGACGGTCTCGCGCAGCCAGTCGCGGTCGGCGGCGCCGGGGGCCTCGATGCCCACCATGCCGCTGTTGACGTTGGCCGGGCGGAGGTCGAGCACGTAGGCGATGCCGCCGGACATGCCCGCCGCCAGGTTGCGACCGGTCTCGCCGAGGATGACCACCCGGCCGCCGGTCATGTACTCCAGGCCGTGGTCGCCCACGCCCTCGACCACCAGGGTGGCACCGGAGTTGCGGACCGCGAAGCGCTCGCCGGCCTTGCCGCGCAGGTGGACGCGGCCGGAGGTGGCGCCGTAGCCGATGGTGTTGCCGGCGATGACGTGGTTCTGCGCGTCGGCGCCGATCGCGGCGGCGTCCCGGGCGGGACGGACCACGATCACGCCGCCGGACAGGCCCTTGCCGACGTAGTCGTTGGCGTCGCCCTCCAGGCGCAGCGTGACGCCCTTGGGGACGAAGGCGCCGAAGGACTGGCCGGCCGAGCCGGTGAAGGTCACGTCGATGGTGCCCTCGGGCAGGCCCGCGCCCCGGTACTTCTTGGTGACCTGGTGGCCGAGCATGGTGCCGACGGTGCGGTTGACGTTGCGGATCGGCAGCTGGATCCGGACCGCCTCGCCGCGCTCCAGGGCGTCCTCGGCGAGCTCGATGAGCTGGTTGTCGAGGGCCTTGTCGAGCGCGTGGTCCTGCGCCGTGGTGTGGTGCAGGGCGGCGCCCTCGGGCAGCTCCGGGACGTGGAACAGCGGGGCCAGGTCGAGCCCGGCGGCCTTCCAGTGGTCGATCGCGGCCTGGGCGTCGATGTGCTCGGCGTGGCCGACGGCCTCCTCGATCGAGCGGAAGCCGAGCTCGGCGAGGATCTCGCGGACCTCCTCGGCGATGAACTCGAAGAAGTTGACCACGAACTCGGGCTTGCCGGAGAAGCGCTCGCGCAGCACCGGGTTCTGGGTGGCGACGCCGACCGGGCAGGTGTCCAGGTGGCAGACCCGCATCATGATGCAGCCGGAGACCACCAGCGGGGCGGTCGCGAAGCCGAACTCCTCGGCGCCCAGCAGGGCGGCGATGACGACGTCGCGGCCGGTCTTCAGCTGGCCGTCGGTCTGCACGACGATGCGGTCGCGCAGGCCGTTGAGCAGCAGGGTCTGCTGGGTCTCGGCGAGGCCGAGCTCCCAGGGGCCGCCCGCGTGCTTGAGCGAGGTGAGCGGGGAGGCGCCGGTGCCGCCGTCGTGGCCGGAGATCAGCACCACGTCGGCGTGCGCCTTGGAGACGCCGGCCGCGACGGTGCCGACGCCGACCTCGGAGACCAGCTTCACGTGGACGCGGGCGTCCGGGTTGGCGTTCTTGAGGTCGTGGATCAGCTGAGCCAGGTCCTCGATGGAGTAGATGTCGTGGTGCGGCGGCGGGGAGATCAGGCCGACGCCCGGGGTCGAGTGCCGGGTCCTGGCCACCCACGGGTAGACCTTGTGGCCGGGCAGCTGGCCGCCCTCGCCGGGCTTGGCGCCCTGGGCCATCTTGATCTGGATGTCGTCGGCGTTGACCAGGTACTCGGAGGTGACGCCGAACCGGCCGGAGGCGACCTGCTTGATCGCCGAGCGGCGGGCCGGGTCGTACAGGCGCTCCGGGTCCTCGCCGCCCTCGCCGGTGTTCGACTTGGCGCCGAGCCGGTTCATCGCGATCGCGAGGGTCTCGTGCGCCTCCATCGAGATGGAGCCGTAGGACATCGCGCCGGTGGAGAACCGCTTGACGATCTCGGAGACCGGCTCGACCTCGTCGATCGGGACCGGGGTCCGGCCGAGGCCGTCCAGCTGGAACAGGCCGCGCAGCGTCATCAGGCGCTCGGACTGGGCGTTCACCCGGTCCGTGTACTGCTTGAAGATGTCGTAGCGCTTGGTGCGGGTCGAGTGCTGGAGGCGGAAGACCGTCTCCGGGTCGAACAGGTGCGGCTCGCCCTCGCGGCGCCACTGGTACTCGCCGCCGATCTCCAGCGCGCGGTGCGCGGCGGTGATGCCGGAGGCCGGGTAGGCCTTGGCGTGGCGGGCGGCGGTCTCCTTGGCGATCTCGTCCAGGCCGATGCCGCCGAGCTTGGTGGTGGTGCCCGCGAAGTACGCGTCGACCAGCTCCTGGGCGAGGCCGATGGCCTCGAAGACCTGCGCGCCGCGGTAGGAGGCGACGGTGGAGATGCCCATCTTGGACATCACCTTCAGGACGCCCTTGCCGAGCGCCTTGATCAGGTTCTTGATCGCCTTCTCGGCCTCGATGCCCTGGACGAACACGCCCTGCTGGACGAGGTCCTCGACCGACTCCATGGCCAGGTACGGGTTGACCGCGCCGGCGCCGTAGCCGACCAGCAGCGCGACGTGGTGCACCTCGCGGACGTCGCCGGCCTCGACCAGCAGCGACACCTGGGTGCGCTGCTTGGTGCGGATCAGGTGGTGGTGGATCGCCGAGGTGAGCAGCAGCGACGGGATCGGCGCGTGCTCGGCGTCCGAGTGCCGGTCGGAGAGGACGACGATGCGGGCGCCGTCGGCGATCGCGGCGTCGGCCTCGGCGGCGATCTCGGCGAGGCGGGCCGCCAGGCCCTGGCCGCCGGCCGCGACCTTGTACAGGCCGGACAGGGTGACGGCCTTCAGACCGGGCTGGTCGCCGTCCGCGTTGACGTGGACCAGCTTGGCCAGCTCGTCGTTGTCGATCACCGGGAAGGTGATGCCGACCGAGCGGCAGTGCGCCGGGGAGGCGTCCAGCAGGTTGCCCTCGGGGCCGAGGTTGCTGTGCAGCGAGGTGACCAGCTCTTCGCGGATCGCGTCCAGCGGCGGGTTGGTGACCTGGGCGAACAGCTGGGTGAAGTAGTCGAACAGCAGGCGCGGCTTCTCGCTGAGCGCGGCGATCGGCGAGTCGGTGCCCATCGAGCCGAGCGCCTCGCCGCCGGTCTTGGCCATCGGCGCGAGGATGACCCGCAGCTCCTCCTCGGTGTAGCCGAAGGTCTGCTGGCGGCGGGTGACGGAGGCGTGGGTGTGGGCGATGTGCTCGCGCTCGGGGAGCTTGGCGAGCTGGATCTGCCCGGCGGCGACCCACTCCTCGTAGGGGTGCTCGGCGGCGAGGGCGCCCTTGATCTCCTCGTCCTCGACGATGCGGTGCTCGGCGGTGTCGATCAGGAACATCCGGCCGGGCTGCAGGCGGCCCTTCCTGGTGACCTTCTCCTGGTCGATGTCGAGCACGCCGACCTCGGAGGAGAGCACGACCAGGCCGTCCTCGGTGATCCAGTACCGGGCCGGGCGCAGGCCGTTGCGGTCCAGGACCGCGCCGATCTGGGTGCCGTCGGTGAAGGTGACGCAGGCCGGGCCGTCCCAGGGCTCCATCAGGTTGGAGTGGTACTGGTAGAACGCGCGGCGGGCCGGGTCCATGGTGGCGTGGTTCTCCCACGCCTCCGGGATCATCATCAGCACCGAGTGCGGCAGCGAGCGGCCGCCGAGGTGGAGCAGCTCCAGGACCTCGTCGAAGGACGCCGAGTCGGAGTGGTCCGGGGTGCAGATCGGGAAGATCCGGTTCAGGTCGCCGGGGATCAGGTCGGTGGCGAGCTGGGACTCCCGGGCGGTCATCCAGTTCCGGTTGCCCTTGACCGTGTTGATCTCGCCGTTGTGCGCGACGAAGCGGTACGGGTGGGCGAGGGGCCAGCTCGGGAAGGTGTTGGTGGAGAAGCGCGAGTGCACCAGACCGATCGCGGAGGCGTAGAGCCGGTCCGACAGGTCGGGGAAGAAGGGCTCCAGCTGGCCGGTGGTCAGCATGCCCTTGTAGACCAGGGTGCGGGCGGAGAGCGAGGGGAAGTACACCCCGGCCTCGCGCTCGGCGCGCTTGCGCAGCACGAAGGCGACCCGGTCCAGGGCGATGCCGGTGCGGTCCGGGTGCGTGACGAAGACCTGCCGGAAGCGCGGCATGACGCCGCGGGCGGTGGCGCCGAGCAGGTCGGGGGTGACCGGGACGTCGCGCCAGCCGAGGACGGTCAGGCCCTCCTCGGCCGCGATGACCTCGATCCGGGTGGCCGCGGCGGCGGCCTGCTCGTCGGCGTCCGGCAGGAAGGCGATGCCGACGGCGTAGGAGCCGGCGGCCGGTAGCTCGAAGTCGACGTTCGCGCGCAGGAACGCGTCCGGGACCTGGGTCAGGATGCCCGCGCCGTCACCGGAGTCCGGCTCGGCGCCGGTGGCGCCCCGGTGCTCCAGGTTGCGCAGGACGGTCAGCGCCTGCTCGACGATCTTGTGGTCGGCGATGCCGGTCAGCGTGGCCACGAAGCCGACGCCGCAGGCGTCGTGCTCGTTGCGCGGGTCGTAGAGACCCTGGGCCTGGGGACGCGCGTCCGGAACGAGGGCGTAGGGGCCGGTGGCCTTGGCGTCCTCGTGGCCGGAGTGCATGGATGCAGACAGCATCGGCTCTCCCGTCGTCGTAAACAGTTGCTTCATGCAAAGGGACGACGTTGGCCCTGATGCGATTTGTCGGTGCAGGTTACATGATGCCGCCTGGCCCGGGAAGTGGATTCCTGCGTCCACATCCCGGACTGATCCCCAGGTCAGGGGGCGGATGAGGGGAAGGCGCAGCGTCGCGCGTTCCCTCCAGTGTGCCCTGTGCCGAAGGGCGTGAAACAGGGGCGAAACGCCCCTGGCACACCCGCCGCACCAGTCCCACCTGGGATTCTTCGAAGTCGACGCCGCCCCCGGTTTTGATTCTGGGGGTCGACAGCCGGATGTCGAGACTAGGGCAAGGCGCAGGTTCGGGCCCATGTGCGGAACATCACGCGTTCCATGGCATAACTATACAGAGCTCTGGATTTTCGTACAAGGCCGCCCGGGTGACGGTCAGCCGATCGCCCCGCCGATCAGGCGCCCCAGCAGGTAGGTGACGCCCGCCGCCGCGCCGCCCAGCAGCAGCTGCCGCAGGCCGGAGTACCACCAGCTGCGGGCGGTCACCCGGGCCACCACCGCGCCGCAGCCGAACAGGCCCAGCACGGCCAGCAGCGCGGCCGGCCAGAGCGCGGTCGCGCCCAGCAGGTAGGGCAGCACCGGCAGCAGCGCGCCGAGCGCGAAGCAGCCGAACGAGGAGACGGCCGCGACCAGCGGCGAGGGCAGGTCGTCCGGGTCGACGCCGAGCTCCTCGCGGGCGTGCACGGCCAGCGTGGTCTCCGGGTCGGCGGACAGCTGCCGGGCCACCTCGTGCGCCAGCTCCGGGTCGACGCCCTTGGCCACGTACAGCTGGGCCAGCTCGGCCAGCTCGCCCTGCGGGTTGCGGCGCAGCTCGATCCGCTCGGCCTCCAGCTCGGCCTCCACCAGCTCGCGCTGGGAGGCCACCGAGGTGTACTCGCCGGCCGCCATCGAGAAGGCGCCCGCGGCCAGGCCGGCCAGGCCGGTGAGCACCACGGTGCTCGGCCCGGCGGCGCCGCCGACCACGCCGGTCATCAGCGCGAAGTTCGACACCAGGCCGTCCATCGCGCCGAACACGGCCGGGCGCAGCCAGCCGCCGTTGACATCCCGGTGGTGGTCGGCGTCGGGTATCCGCGGCTGCGGGCTGTCGGTCTGCGGCTCTGCGATGACGGTGCTCATGCGGCGGCTCCCCTTCCGGGCACGGCGGATCACCCGGGCCGCGCGTCGGCCGGGCTCCCGGTGCCCTTCGAACGTAGCCGTTTGACCTGCTGGTTTCCAGCAAAGTAAGCCTGCCCAAAGGCAGTTGGGGCCGCCCCCGCCGGACTCGGCGGTGGCGGCCCCGACGGGGTCGACTCGCGTGCTCAGGAAGGCTTCTCGGTGTCCTTGCCGAGCTTCGCGGGGGCGTCGGCGGACGCGTCGGCCGGGGTGCGGGCCGGGGTGTCGGCCGGGGCGCCGCCCGGGGCGTCGGCCTGGGTGTCGGCCGCCTCGGCGGCCTCGGCGCGCTCCTTGGCGGCCTGCGGGTCGATCGCGTCCGGGTCCTCGCGGCCGGGGCGGAGCCTGGCGGAGAGCACGAAGGCGACGATCGCGCCGACGAACACCAGGATCGCCGTCCAGTCGTTCAGGCGCAGGCCGAAGAAGCGGTGCGCCTCGTCGATCCGCAGCCACTCGGTCCAGAACCGGCCGAGCGTGTAGGCCGCCACGTACAGCCAGAAGGCGCGGCCGTGGCCGAGCCGGAAGCGCCGGTCGGCCCAGATCACCAGCACCGCGACCAGCACGCACCAGAGCGACTCGTACAGGAAGGTCGGGTGGTGGATCCCCTGGACGACGGTGCCGTCCGGGAGGGTCTTGTCGATCTTCAGGCCCCAGGGCAGGGTGGTCTCCCGGCCGTACAGCTCCTGGTTGAACCAGTTGCCCCAGCGGCCGCAGGCCTGGGCCAGCGCGATGCCGGGGGCGATCGCGTCGGCGTAGGCGGGCAGCGGGACGCCCCGGCGGCGGGCGCCGATCCAGGCGCCCACCGCGCCGAAGGCGATGGCGCCCCAGATGCCGAGGCCGCCCTCCCAGATCTTCAGCGCGTCGATCGGGTGCTTGCCCTCGCCGAAGTACAGCTGGTTGTCGGTGACGACGTGGTACAGCCGACCGCCGACCAGGCCGAACGGCACCGCCCAGACCGCGATGTCGCCGACCGTGTGCCGGCCGCCGCCGCGGGCGACCCAGCGCCTGCTGCCGAGCCACACGGCCACGACGACACCGATGATGATGCAAAAGGCGTAGGCGCGCAGCGGGATGGGCCCCAGGTTGAGGACGCCCCGCGACGGGCTCGGAATGTATGCGAGATCCATGGCACTGTCGACGCTACCGTGTCCCACCGGCCGCACCGGCACCGGAGCGGGTCACGGTAGCGTCACACGGCCCCGGCCCGGTCAGGGCGAGGGCGGGTTGTTCGACTCGCCCGCCGTGGAGCCGGGCGTGGGGCTCTGCCCGTGGGAGCCGGGGGTGCCGAGCTGCTTGCCCTGGTTGGCCGCGTCCACCCACTTGACCAGGTTCTCCGGGCTGATCTGCTCGTCGCCCTTCTTCGGGTAGACCGGCTCGCCGTTCAGCAGCACCGTCGGGGTCGACTTGTAGCTGGACTTGTCGAAGTCCTGCTGCACCGCGGAGACCCAGCCGGAGAACGTGTTGTCGTTGACGCAGGCCTGGAACGCCGGGGTGTCGAGGCCGGGGACCTGCTTGGCCAGGTCGATCAGGGTCTGCTTGCTGCCGAAGGAGTCGTCGGTCTCCTCCGGCTGGTTGCGGTACATCACGTCGTGGTAGTCGCGGAAGTGCCCGGCGTCCTGCGCGCAGGCCAGGGCGTTGGCGCCGTACTTGGAGCCGTTGCCGCCCAGCGAGCGGTCGATGAACGAGACGATGTGGTAGTTGACGTAGACCTTGCCCGCGTCCTCCAGCTGGTCGATGGTCGGCGAGAAGCTGCGCTCGAAGCTGCCGCAGGCCGGGCAGCGCGGGTCCTCGTAGACGGTCAGGGTGGAGGGGGCGTCGGCGCCGCCGACCGGGATGACCAGGTTCTTGTCGCCGATCGTGCCGGCCGGCGCGGCGGTCGGGGTCTCCGGCTTGGAGCGCTGGTTCTGCACCACCACGCCCACCACGACGGCGGCGGCGATCACCGCGACGACCACGCCGCCGACCGCCAGCTTCTTGTTCCGCCGCGCCTTGGCCTCCTCGGCGGCCCGGGCCTCCTGCATCTTGTCCCGGGCGTTGCGCTTGCCTTCTCGGTTCTTCTCGCTCATGGGGTGCTCTTGCCAGTCCAGGGGTCGGATCGTCGGATCGGTGCGGGTGCGGATGCGGGTACGGAGGGGCGGCGCGGGTGCGGGTACGGCGCGGGGGCGGCGCGGGTCAGGCGGCCAGCCAGGCGTCCAGCGAGAGCTTCGTCCGGGGCCGGTAGACCAGCCAGGCCGACAGCAGCAGGAACCCGGAGTCGCGCAGGATCTCCTGCAGGTACTCGGTCTGCGACTCGTCCACCGCGCCGCCGCCGCCGAAGCAGCCGCAGTCGATCGAGATGCCGCGCGCCCACGCGGAGCCGATGCCGGCGATGAACACCAGCAGCAGCACGGCCGAGACGACCGCCACGATCCTGGTCCCCAGGCCGAGCACCAGCAGCAGCGCCAGCGCCAGCTCCAGGAACGGCAGGCCCCAGCCGACCGGCTTCACCAGCGACTCGGGCAGGATCTCGTAGGCCCGCACCGCCTGCGCCGCCTCCGCCGGGTCGGAGACCTTCGCCAGGCCCGCCCAGCCCCACACCAGCGCCAGGCCGAGCCGCACCGCCAGGCCGAACCACTCGGCCGCGGGACCGTCCACCACCCGGCGCAGGCCGCCCGTCCGGCCGGCGTCGGCCTGCTGACTGGCCATCAAGTTCCCCCTCGGGCGCGCTTCCCACCGTTTCCTGCCTGATGAACCGTAGGGGATGGCGGGTGGTTCCTCCACATTGGCGAGTTAAGCCGTATGGGCGACGTTAAACGGTCATACGTCCGATTTACCGGATCATCGACCCGGTGCGTCGCAGCCCGCCGCCGGCTGCTGGCACAGCACCGCCCGCTCGGCCCCCCGGCGCGCCAACTCCCGCTCCACGCCGCCGCTCCCGGCCAGCGCGGCGGCCAGCGCCAGCCCCGCCGCCAGCGCCCGCAGCAGCACCGCCCTGTGCACCCGCGCCATCCGGACACCCTCTCGCCGACGGACCGACCGAGGGTTCAACGGCCCCGACCGGGAGCGGAGCACCAGCCCCCACCGGTTTTTCACCCTGCCGGAGTAGGAGCGCGAACGACGAGAGCCGCCCGGGGAGCGGGAGTTGCTCCTCGGGCGGCTCTCGGGCCGGGACGGGTTACTTGCGGCGGACGCCCTCGGCCAGCTCGGCCGCCAGCGCCCGGACGGCGGCCACGCCGTCGGCCGGCCGCTCGGCGTCCAGCAGGCGCTGGACGAACGCCGAGCCGACGATCACGCCGTCCGCGAAGCCGGCCACCTCGGCGGCCTGGTCGGCGTTGGAGACGCCCAGGCCGACGCAGACCGGCAGCGGGGTGGTGGCGCGGGTGCGGGCCACCAGGTCCTCGGCCAGGCTGCCGACCGCGGCCCGGGTGCCGGTGACGCCCATCACGGCCGCCGCGTAGACGAAGCCGGAGCCCGCCGAGGTGACCTCGGCCAGCCGGTGGTCCGTGGAGGACGGGGCGACCACGAACACGGTGTCCAGGCCGTGCTCCTCGGCGGCCTTGCGCCACTCCACCGACTCCTCGACCGGCAGGTCGGGCAGGATGCAGCCCGCGCCGCCGGCCGCGGCCAGGTCGGCCGCGAACCGGGCCGTGCCGTAGCGGTCGACCGGGTTCCAGTACGTCATCACCAGGACCGGGACGGCCGGGTGGGCCGCCGCGACCTCGGCGACGGTGGCCAGCACGTCCTTGATCCGCACGCCGCCGCGCAGCGCGATGTCGTCCGCGGTCTGGATGACCGCGCCGTCCAGCACCGGGTCGGAGTGCGGCAGGCCGACCTCGACCACGTCGCAGCCGCCCTCGATCAGGGCCTTGATCGCGGCGGTGCCGCCGTCCACGGTCGGGAAGCCGGCCGGCAGGTAGCCGATCAGGGCCGCCCGGCCCTCGGCCTTCGCGGCGGCCAGGGCGGCGGTGAGCTTGGTGTCGGCCATGTCAGTTGGTTCCCTCGGCGTCGTAGAGGCCGAAGTACTCGGCGGCGGTGTGCATGTCCTTGTCCCCGCGGCCGGAGAGCGAGACCAGGAGGGTCGCCTCCGGGCCGAGCTCGCGGCCGAGTTCGAGCGCGCCGGCCAGCGCGTGCGCCGACTCGATGGCCGGGATGATGCCCTCGGTGCGGGACAGCAGCCGCAGCGCCTCCATCGCCTGGGCGTCGGTCACCGGGCGGTACTCGGCCCGTCCGGTGTCCTTCAGCCAGGCGTGCTCCGGGCCGACGCCCGGGTAGTCCAGGCCGGCCGAGATCGAGTGCGACTCGATGGTCTGGCCGTCCTCGTCCTGCAGGACGTAGGTGCGCGAGCCGTGCAGCACGCCCGGGTCGCCCTTGGTCAGGGTGGCGGCGTGCTTGGGGGTCTCGGCGCCGTCGCCGGCCGCCTCGCAGCCGATCAGCCGGACGCCGGCGTCCGGGATGAACTCGTGGAAGATGCCCATCGCGTTGGAGCCGCCGCCGACGCAGGCGACCACCGCGTCCGGGAGCCGCCCGGTGCGGTCGAGCACCTGCTGGCGGGCCTCGACGCCGATCACCCGGTGCAGGTCGCGCACCATCATCGGGAACGGGTGCGGGCCGGCCACCGTGCCGAACAGGTAGTGGGTGGAGTCGACGTTGGCGACCCAGTCGCGGAACGCCTCGTTGATGGCGTCCTTCAGGGTGCGGCTGCCGGAGGTCACCGGGATCACCTCGGCGCCCAGCATCCGCATCCGGGCGACGTTCAGCGCCTGGCGCTGGGTGTCGACCTCGCCCATGTAGACGGTGCAGTCGAAGCCGAACAGGGCGCAGGCGGTGGCGGTGGCCACGCCGTGCTGGCCGGCGCCGGTCTCGGCGATGATCCGGGTCTTGCCCATCCGGCGGGTCAGCAGCGCCTGGCCCAGCACGTTGTTGATCTTGTGCGAGCCGGTGTGGTTCAGGTCCTCGCGCTTGAGCAGGACCCGCGCCCCGCCGGCCTCCGCGGAGAACCGGTGGACGTCGGTCAGCGGGCTCGGCCGGCCGGTGTAGTCCTTGAGCAGGACGTCCAGCTCGGCGGCGAACGCCGGGTCGTTCTTGGCCTTCTCGTACTCCTCGGCGACCTGCTCGACGGCGGCGACCAGCGCCTCCGGGATGAAGCGGCCGCCGTAGGCGCCGAAGTAACCGCGTGCGTCGGGCACCTGGGCGCCCGGGAGGTAGTGCTCGGACATGTTCCGTCCTCGGATGAAGGATTGACGGCGTGGAAGGGTGACGCGCGGCGGGTGGTCAGCCGCGGGCACCGCGCCATCGACGTCCGGGGACCTGTCCGGGCTCGCACCCGATCACGTACCGCACCCGCCGCCCCAGCACCCGGCGGGCGGGCGCGCGGCAGCCGCGCGGGCGGCAACCGGGAGCGAGGCGGGTGGCGATCGACACGGCGGGGGTCAGCCCCGCCCGTTGTTGCGCAGCGCCGGGTGGGCGCCGGCGGCGACCAGGTCGGCGACCGCGGCCTTCGGGTCCCGGCCGGTGACCAGGGACTCGCCGACCAGCACCGCGTCGGCGCCCTGGTTGGCGTAGGTGATCAGGTCGTGCGGCCCGCGCACGCCGGACTCGGCGACCCTGACGATGTGCGCCGGGATGGCGTCCACCACGTTGCCGAAGGTGTTCCGGTCGACCTCCAGGGTCTTCAGGTTGCGGGCGTTGACGCCGATGATCCGCGCGCCGGCGTCCACCGCGCGGGCGATCTCCTCCTCGTCGTGCACCTCGACCAGCGGGGTCAGCCCGATCGACTCGGCCCGCTCGATCAGCGAGACCAGGGCCGGCTGGTCCAGCGCGGCGACGATCAGCAGCGCCAGGTCCGCGCCGTGCGCGCGGGCCTCCCACAGCTGGTAGGCGGTGACGATGAAGTCCTTGCGCAGGACCGGGGTGGGCACGGCCGCGCGCACCGCGTCCAGGTCCGCCAGCGAACCGCCGAAGCGGCGCTGCTCGGTGAGCACGCTGATCGCGGCGGCACCGCCGGCCGCGTAGTCGACCGCCAGCGCGGCCGGGTCGGCGATCGCCGCGAGCGCGCCCTTGGACGGGCTGGAGCGCTTGACCTCGCAGATCACCCGGACGCCGTCACCGCGCAGCGCGGCCACGCCGTCCTTCGCCTCGGGCGCCTTGGCGGCGAGCTCCTTGAGCTCGTCCAGGGAGACCCGGGCCTGTCGCTCGGCGAGGTCCTCCCGGACCCCGTCGATGATCTCGTCGAGCACAGTCACGCGTGCGCCCCCATCGTGTTTCGGTGGTGAGGCCGGGAACGTCGAACGAACCCCCGGCAGTTCGATGGTATCGGGCGCGGGGGGCGCACTCCGCATCCGCCCGGCGCGCGTCTCGAACGGCGGACCCCCCGCTGGACGCCGGACGCGCCCCGCTCACGCCCCCGGCGGGGCCAGGACCGCCCCCGACGGCAGGTTCCGCACCACGCCGAACAGCAGCACCAGCAGCACCAGCGCCCCGACCCGCCGGGCGGTCCACCGCGGCCCCCGGGCCGGCCGACCGCGCACCGCCAGCACCACCCAGCGCGCCCACAGCACCAGCAGCACCAGTCCCAGCAGCGTCACCAGCAGGTTGTCGTGGGCCGCCGTCAGCACGTCCCCCCTGGTCAGCGCGTGCACGCAGCGCAACCCGCCGCACCCCGGGCACCACCAGCCGGTCGCCTCCAGCACCGGGCACACCGGGTAGTGGCCGGGCCGGTTCGGGTCCACCAGCGCCACGAACGCGGTGGGCGACGCCACCGCCGCCAGCGCGGCCAGCGGGCGCAGCAGCCGCCGGGCCGGCGTCGGCCCGGCGGCCGGGCCCGGGCGGGGACGGGGGGCGGGGGCGGCGGGAGCGTTCACCCGGCCGATTCTGCTCCCGCCCCGCCGCCGGGCGGGCGACCCGCGCCCCGAAACGCCGAACGGCGGGCCGCCGGGCCCGCCGTCCGTTCCACTGCCCGTACCGGGGTCAGCCCGCGGTGACCGCGCTGCGCTCCTCGGCCGGGGCCGGGGCGAAGTTCCTGCTGGGCTGCTTGCCCATGCCCGCCATCGCCATGGCCTTGCCGACCACGCCGCCGATCAGGACCACGGCGAGGCCCGCGATGACCAGCACGACGTTCGGGATGATCATCGCGACGCCGGACACGCAGAAGCCGACGAAAGCAATGACCACGCCGGTCCACGCGGCGGGGGTGTGGCCGTGCGCTGCTGCAGCCATCTTGTTGGTGCTCCTTGTTCGTACCGGGGCCCGGTCGGGCGGTCCTGGGCGACGCCCGACGGGTTGACCCTCCCATTGTGCCGGGCCGAACACGGCGGCCCCAAGCCGGGTGCCCGTGGTACCGCCCACACTCAGCCGGTGGGGTCCTCGCCCCGGTCCAGCGCCTTCCACAGGTCGGCCGGGCTCTCCGCCCGGGCCGGTCCCCTCCGCGACGGCGCCTCGTACCGGGCCCCCATCGCCGGCCAGCCGCCGCCGAACCGCGCCGTCAACGCGCCCGCCGCCACCAGCAGCACCCCGCCCGCCAGCGCCACCCACGGCCAGACCGTGCGGGTGATCTCCTCCGCGCGGCCGCTGCTCAGCGCGAGCTGCCCCGCTGCGAGCGCGTGCAGCCCCGAGGTGTCGGTGTAGCCGATCAGCGCCCCCGCGACCACACCCGCCCCCGCCAGCACCGTCAGCGCCCCCACCAGCACCCGGCCCCACCCGCGCACCGCGAACACCGCCACCGCCGCGGCCATCGCCACCAGCGCCATCCCGGTCGGCAGCGCGGTCAGCCTGCTCCCGCTCGCCCGCACCTCGATCCGGCTCCCCCCGAGGCCGGCCGCCACCCCCTCCGCCCAGGTCCGGCCCACCGCGGTCAGCACCAGCACGGCGCCCAGCGCGGTCAGCAGCAGCATCAGACCCAGGGTGCCGCGCGACTTCGGCGCACCGGGAGCGGGGGAAGCAGACGTCTCACTCACCCACCCAGTGTCCCCGACCTCACCCCGCCCCCGACCACCGCCCCTTCCGACCCGCCCGCCGACGCGCGGACGCCCCGCCGGGTCGCACCCGGCGGGGCGTCCGCGCGTCGGCCGCGCCTCAGCGGAGGGTGTTCGCCGCGGCGACCGCCCGGAGCACCGCCGCCGCCTTGTTGCGGCACTCGGTGTCCTCCGCGTGCGGGTCGGAGTCCGCGACCACGCCCGCGCCCGCCTGGACGTACGCCGTCTCGTCGCGGATCACCGCCGTCCGGATGGCGATCGCCGTGTCGGAGTCGCCCGCGAAGTCGAGGTAGCCGACGCAGCCGCCGTACAGGCCGCGGCGGGTGGGTTCGAGCTCCTCGATGATCTGCATGGCGCGCGGCTTGGGCGCGCCGGAGAGGGTGCCGGCCGGGAAGCAGGCGGTGAGGACGTCGAACGCGCTGCGGCCGGCGGCGACCTTGCCGGTGACGGTGGAGACGATGTGCATGACGTGGCTGTAGCGCTCGACGGTCATGAACTCCACCACCTCGACCGAGCCGGGCTCGCAGACCCGGCCGAGGTCGTTGCGGCCGAGGTCGACGAGCATCAGGTGCTCGGCCCGCTCCTTGGGGTCGGCGAGCAGTTCGGCGGCCAGTTCGGCGTCCTCGTGCGGGGTGGCGCCCCGGTGCCGGGTGCCGGCGATGGGGTGCAGCATGGCCTCGCCGCCGGCCACCTTGACCAGCGCCTCGGGGCTGGAGCCGACCACGTCGAAGCCGCCCTCGGCGCCGCCCTCCGGGCCGGGGAAGCGGAACAGGTACATGTACGGGCTGGGGTTGGTGGTCCGCAGCACCCGGTAGACGTCGAGCGCGGAGGCCGGGCAGGGCGCCTCGAAGCGCTGCGAGGGGACGACCTGGAAGGCCTCGCCGGCCCGGATCCGCTCCTTCACCACCTCGACGGCCTTGCGGTACGGCTCGCCGCCGAACGGCGAGCGCGCGTCGACCGCGGTCGGGGTGTAGGTGGCGAGGCCGGGGTCGACCGGGCGGCGCAGGTCGGCCTCCATCGCGTCGAGGCGGGCGACGGCGTCCGCGTGCGCCTCGTCGACGCCGGTGGCCAGGTCGTTGTGGTTGACCGCGTTGGCGATCAGCAGCACGGTGCCGTCGGCGTGGTCGAGGACGGCCAGGTCGGTGGCGAGCAGCAGGGTCAGCTCGGGGAGCCTCAGGTCGTCCGGGGTGAGGTCCGGCAGCTTCTCCAGGCGGCGGACCACGTCGTAGCCGAGGTAGCCGACCAGGCCGCCGGTCAGCGGCGGGAGGCCGTCGTCGGGGAGCCGGGGGGTGTGCAGGGCGGCCAGGGTGGCGCGCAGCACCTCCAGCGGGTCGCCGGTGGTGGGGATGCCGACGGGGGGCTCGCCGAGCCAGCGGGCGCCGCCGTCCGGGCCGACGGTCAGCACGGCGCCGGAGCGCACGCCGACGAAGGAGTACCGGGCCCAGCTGCGGCCCTGCTCGGCGGACTCCAGCAGGAAGGTGCCGGGCCGCTCCGCGGCGAGGCTGCGGTACACGCCGATCGGGGTGAGGCCGTCCGCCAGGAGCCGGCGGGTGACGGGGATGACCCGGGTGTCAGCGGCGAGCGAGCGGAAAGCCTCAAGTTCCATGGAACACCGATCGACTGGAAGGGGCGGGGCTGGTCGGGGGACAGGCTACTGGGCGAGCGGCAGCACGTCGGCGTCGAAGCAGGTCCGGTCGCCGGTGTGGCAGGCCGCGCCCACCTGGTCGACCTTGACCAGCAGGGTGTCGCCGTCGCAGTCCAGGGCGACCTGCTTGACGTGCTGGACGTGCCCGGAGGTGTCGCCCTTCACCCAGTACTCGGCGCGGCTGCGGCTCCAGTACGTGCAGCGGCCGGTGGTCAGGGTGCGGTGCAGCGCCTCGTCGTCCATCCAGCCGAGCATCAGCACCTCGCCGGTGTCGTACTGCTGGGCGACGGCGGGCAGCAGGCCGTCCGGGGTGCGCTTGAGGCGGGCGGCGATCGCCGGGTCCAGTGCGGTGCTGCCGGGGGCGGCGGGGGTGGTCGACATGGCGCCATTCTCGCAGGCCCGCCCCGACCCCCCGGGCCGGGGCGGGTGCGTCCCGGCCCGGGTCCGCCGCGTCCGGCGGACCCGGCCGGGGGCGCGCCCGGGGGGTGTCCGGCCTCAGCCGAACGCGGTCCGGATCCGCGAGCGCTCCACCCGGTAGGGGTCCGGCTGCTGCGGGATACCGAGGTCGTTCAGCAGCTCCTGCTCGACCGCGCCCTGGTTGGTGTCGCTCTTCCAGGCGTCCTGCGCGACGCCCAGCGCGGACTTCCCGGCCGCCTTCAGGTCGCCCTTCAGGGTGCCGTCGCCGCGCTGCACGCCCGCGCGGTCGTCCTCGTCGATGCCGAGGGCGTCCTTGAGCCGGTCCTCGCCCCAGGCGCCGACCTTCTCGGTGACCTTCTCGTCGAGCTTCCCGGCGATCTTGGCGGCCGTGCTCCCGCCCTCCTCCAGCGCCCGGAGGTCCTGGAACGCGGTCTCGACCTTCCGCATCCTGGACACCACCTCGCCGAGGTCCTTGAGCTTCCGGGTGGCCTTGACCGCCCTGCCCATCTCCTGGAGCGCCTTCAGCAGCTCCTCCAGGGCCTTCGCCAGCTTGGTGGACACCTGCGCCACCCGGCCCACGAAGACGGTGATCTCGGCCTCGTCGATCAGCGCGCCGACCAGCGCGGCGGCGCCGAAGGTGACCACCGAGAGCACCGCCTCGGCGGCCAGCGAGACGATCAGCGCCTCGATCGCCTCGGTGATGATCTCGACCACCATGCCCTCGGCCGTCGCGCACTCCTGCGCCGCCGCGTTGATGATCTGCGCGGTCCGCAGCATCTCCTCGGCGGTCTGGTCGAGCGCCTCCGCGACCTCGCCCATGTGCCCGCCGAACGCGTCGCTGGCCGCGCCCGCCCACTCGTCCGCCAGCGGCAGCGCGCCCGAACGCAGCTCCGCCGCGACCGAGCGCACCGCGGCCGCCTGGGCCTGCCACTGGGCGCCGGCCGCGTTCAGCTCCGCCAGGTCGCCGGTGACCTTCTCCAGCATCCCCAGCAGGCCGGACTCCTCCAGCGCCCACTCGACCGCCTCGTCGAGCGCCCCGCTCAGGCCGCCCCGCGAGGCGTGCCGCGCCTCCGGCAGCGCCTCCATCGACCGCTCGATCTGCGCCCGGGCCCACGCGTACGCGTCACCGGGCCCGCCGGGCGCGCCGATCCCCGGCCCCGCCCCGTACCCGGTCACCGCGCCCGCCCCGTGGCCCGGCACCCCGGCGGGCATCGTGGTGACGTCCTCCCGGGCCGGCCGCCCCTCCTGCCCGACCCGGCCCGCGGCCTCGCCGACGGCCCGGCCGATGCCGGTGAACATGCCGTTGCCCTCGGCGGAGCCCTCCGGACCGCCCCCGGGCCCCTCGGCGCCGCCCGGCTCCCCCGCCCCCGTCGCGGGGCCGAAGACCCGCTCACCGACCCAGTCCCCGGCCCGGCCGCCGAGGCTGCCGGCGGCGTTGCCCGCGGCGTCCCTGAGCATCCCGCCGAACCAGGACTGCCGCGGGTCCGCCGCCGCCCCGTCCGCGCCGCCGTCCTCGCCGCCGGTCGTCGGCCGGGTCTCGTCCGCGCCCCGGCCGCCGGGACGGATCCGGCTCGAGTCGCCGACCTCGGGCGTCCGCCCGTCGTGCCCGTCCGCCGGCGGGGTGTCCGGCCGCGCGCTCGGCGGGGTGCTCGGCCGCGTGGTCGACGGGGCGGTGCCGACTACCCGCGGGTCCCCGACCCGGGGCGGCGGGTCGTCGTGCCGGTGCGAGGTCGAACCGCCCGAACCGCCCGACCCCCTCGACGAACCCCTCCTGGTGCTCACCGGCCACCGCCCATGGTGCCCACCACGTGGTCCTCGTGGTCCGTGTAGTTCCGCGAGACCCCCGACAGCCCGTGCGCGCTGCCGCCCACCGCGCTGCCGATCACCCCGAGGTTCTCGCGGCTGGCGTCGGCGTGCTCCCGGTACGCCGAGGCCAGGTGCTGGGCGTTCGGCAGGTGCCCGAAGGCGTCCGACGAGATGGTGATCGCGGCGGTCGCCGCGGCGATCCGCTCCAACTGCTCGGCCTGCTCGGCCAGCAGCGACGAGTACCGGTCGAGCGCACCTGGCTCGACCCGAAATCCGCCGTCCCCCATGACAGTTGCCTCCCTCTGGCATCCCTCTGACAAGCCGGTCATCCTACTGATCAGCATGCAAAGGACGGGCAAACCGCCGGCCCGACCGCACCGGCCGGGCCGGTGGGAACCGGAAAGGACTGACGCGGCCGCCGCCCTGCCGCCAGAATGGCCTGGGAATCCGAGGGGGTTGGGATGAACGGACGACAGAAGGCGTTCCTGGCAGGCCTGGTGGCCGCGCTCGCCGTCGCGGCGGCGGTCCTGCTGTGGCCCGCCCCGGAGCACCCGGCCGCCGCACCCCCGCCCCCGAGCCCCTCCCCCAGCCCGACCCCGAGCCCCAGCCCGTCGAAGACGTACCCGTACCCGTACTACCCCCCGGGGACGTGCCTGGTGGTGCCGTGGCTCAGCGACGTCACGACGACCGCGGTGGTGCCCTGCGACCAGCCGCACGACTCCGAGACGATCTCGGTGGGGGTGCTGCCGGACGGGCTGACCACCGACGGCACGATCATCCAGGCCGCCCTGGCGCTCTGCAAGGAGCCGTACACCGCGGTCGAGCAGCGGCAGGGCGGGACGACCCCGTACTACAACAGCCCGCTCGCCCTCGGTGCGCAGTTCTACCGGCAGGGCTTCCGGGACGTGAGCTGCGCGGTGACCGTCAGCAACCAGCACGACGACCGCAAGCTGACCGCCCCGCTCCGCTGACGCGCCGTCACCCGCCGCCCCGTACGCTGGCCCCATGGTGAGTCTTGCGCAGGGTGAACGCGCCCGGTTGAGTCGGTTGTTGGCGGCGGCGGGCCCGGAGGGGCCGACGTTGTGCGAGGGGTGGGCCGCGCGGGACCTCGCGGCGCACCTGGTGGTGCGGGAGGGGCGGCCGGACGCGGCGGCGGGGATCCGGGTCGGGGCGCTGGCCGGGTGGACGGAGCGGGTGCAGGGGCGGGTCGCCGCGGGCGGCTACGAGGCGCTGGTGAAGTCGTTCCGGTCGGGGCCGCCGGCCTTCTCGCCGTTCAACCTGCCGGGGGTGGACGGGGCGGCGAACCTGGTGGAGTTCTTCGTGCACGCGGAGGACGTCCGCCGCGCGGTGCCGTTCGAGCCGGAGCGGCCGGCGCCGGAGCTGGCGGAGGCGCTGTGGAAGCGGCTGCCCGCGGTGGCCCGGTTCGGTGACGCGAAGTCGCCGGTCGCGCTGCGCCTGGTGCACCCGGACGGCCGGGAGTTGACGGTGCGCCGGAAGGGCGCGCCGCTGGTGACGGTGCGCGGCGAGCCGGGCGAGCTGGTGCTGTTCCTGTACGGGCGGGGCGCCCGGGCCGAGGTGGTCGCGGAGGGCGCGCCGGAAGCGGTGGAGACCCTGGCGCACGTGCTCCCGCTGCCCGAGGCGGGGACGGGAGCGGGTACGGGGGCCGGTACGGGGGCCTGACGGCGCGTCGGTCCGTTCCGTCCCGCCGGTGTGCCAGCCTGACCCCGGACGCCCCCTCCCCTCCCTCTCCCCCTCTCCAGGAGCGCACACCATGGTGAGCAGCGACTTCCGGCCGGGTTCGCCGAACTGGATCGGTCTCGGCAGCCCGGACCTCGCCGAGTCCGAGCTGTTCTACGGTTCGGTGTTCGGGTGGACGCTGGACCCGTCCGGTCCGGACGGCTACGGCTTCTTCCGCAGCGGCGGCCGGCTGGTGGCGGGCGTCGGACCGTTGACGGAGGTGGAGGCGCTGCCTGCCTGGACGGTGTACTTCGGCGCGGTGGACGCGGCGGACGTCGCGGCGGAGGTGGAGCGTTCGGGCGGCACCGTCCGGGTCGCGCCGACCGAGGTGCCGGGGCGGGGCCGGTTCGCGCGGCTGTCCGACCCGTTGGGCGGCCGGTTCGCGGTGTGGGAGGACGGCGGGACGGCCGGGCTGGAGGTGGTGGGTGAGCGGGGCGCGCTGTGCTGGGCGGAGCTGCGTTCCGCGGACGGGCCGGCGTCGCTGCGGTTCTACCGGGGCCTGTTCGGCTGGCGGACCAGGGAGTCGGACGTGCCGGGGGCGGAGTACGCGGTGCTGCGTCCGGCCGGCGGCGGGGAGGAGTTCGGCGGCGTCGCGGGCGTGCACCCGCGGGTGGACGCGGGCTGGCTGGTGCACTTCGCGGTGGCGGACGCGCTGCTGGCCACCGACGAGGTGCGCCGGCTGGGCGGGAGCGTCGTGGTGCCGCCGGAGCGGGTGCCGACGGTGGGCCGGATCGCGGTGCTGGCGGACCCGTTCGGCGCCCAGTTCGCCCTGCTGGAGCCGGAACCCCGCCGGTAGCCGGTAGCCGGTAGCCGGAACCCCGCCAGTAGCCGATAGCCGGTGGCGGCGGGGTCCCGACCGGAGCTCAGCGGACGGGGTGCCCGGTGGCCCGCAGCTCGTCCTTGACCTGGCCGATGGTCAGGTCGCCGAAGTGGAAGACGCTGGCGGCCAGCACCGCGTCGGCGCCGGCGTCGACCGCGGGGGCGAAGTCGGCGAGCTTGCCGGCGCCGCCGGAGGCGATCACCGGGATGGTGACGGCCTTGCGGGCGGCCCGGATCATCTCCAGGTCGTAGCCGTCCTTGGTGCCGTCGGCGTCCATCGAGTTGAGCAGGATCTCGCCGGCGCCGAGTTCGGCGGCGCGCACCGCCCACTCGACGGCGTCCAGGCCGGTGCCGCGGCGGCCGCCGTGGGTGGTGACCTCGAAGCCGGAGGCGGTCTCGGTGCCTTCGGGGCAGCGCCGGGCGTCGACCGAGAGGACGAGCACCTGGCGGCCGAAGCGCCGGGCGATCTCGGCGATCAGTTCGGGGCGGGCGATCGCGGCGGTGTTGACGCCGACCTTGTCGGCGCCGGCCCGCAGCAGCTTGTCGACGTCCTCGACGGCGCGGACGCCGCCGCCGACGGTGAGCGGGATGAAGACCTGCTCGGCGGTGCGGCGGACCACGTCGTAGGTGGTCTCCCGGGAGCCGGAGGAGGCGGTGATGTCGAGGAAGGTCAACTCGTCGGCGCCCTGGGCGTCGTAGAGCTTGGCGAGCTCGACCGGGTCGCCGGCGTCGCGCAGGTTCTGGAAGTTGACGCCCTTGACGACGCGTCCGGCGTCCACGTCCAGGCAGGGGATGACGCGTACTGCGAGTGTCACGGCTGGGTGCCTTCCAAAGTGCGGGCCAGGCCGGGCCGGTGGGCCTCGACCTCGACCTCGACCATCATCCGGGAGTCGGTCAGGCCCTGGACGACCACCATGGTGGTGACCGGGCGGACCGCGCCGAAGAGTTCCTTGTGCGCGCGGCCGACCTCGTCGCAGTCCCGGACGTGGGTGAGGTACATCCGGGTGCGGACCACGTCGGCGGCGGTGAGTCCGTAGCGGTCGAGCGCGCCGAGGGCCGTCCGGAAGGCGGCCAGCGCCTGCTCGTACGGGTCGCCCTCGACGACGGCGTCGACGTCGTCGTGGGCGGTGCAGCCCGCGACCAGGACGGAGTCCCCGGCCACCACCGCCCGGGAGAATCCGTACTGGTCCTCGTAGGGGGACCGCTCGGACGGGCGGGCGGCGGTGGTCGGGGTCTCGTCGGTCATCGGGACACAGCCTCCAGGGCTTCCTCAAGGGTGAACTTCTGCTCGTAGAGCGCCTTCCCCACGATCGAGCCCTCGACGCCCTCCGGCACCAGGGTGGCGATGGCGCGCAGGTCGTCGAGGGACGACACGCCGCCGGAGGCCACGACCGGCTTGTCGGTGGCGGCGCAGACGTCGCGCAGCAGCTGGAGGTTGGGGCCGGTCAGGGTGCCGTCGCGGTTGACGTCGGTGACCACGTAGCGGGCGCAGCCCTCGGAGTCGAGGCGGGCCAGCACGTCGTAGAGCTGGCCGCCGTCGCGGGTCCAGCCGCGGCCGCGCAGGGTGGTGCCGACCACGTCGAGGCCGACGGCGATCTTGTCACCGTGCTCGGCGATGACCTTGGCGACCCACTCGGGGGCCTCCAGGGCGGCGGTGCCGAGGTTGACCCGGGTGCAGCCGGTGGCGAGGGCGGCGGCGAGCGACTCGTCGTCGCGGATGCCGCCGGACAGCTCGACCTTGATGTCGAGGCGGCCGGTGACCTCGCGGAGCAGCTCGCGGTTGCTGCCGGTGCCGAAGGCGGCGTCGAGGTCGACCAGGTGCAGCCACTCGGCGCCGGCGTTCTGCCAGGCGAGGGCGGCGGCGAGCGGCTCGCCGAAGGAGGTCTCGGTGCCGGAGGCGCCCTTGACCAGGCGGACCGCCTGGCCGTCGCGGACGTCGACGGCGGGCAGCAGTTCGAGGCGGTTGGTCATGGTGTGGAGGACTCTTCCGTCGTCAGAGGGTGTCGACCCAGTTGGTCAGCAGGGCGGCGCCGGCGTCGCCGGACTTCTCGGGGTGGAACTGGGTGGCCCACAGCGGGCCGTTCTCCACGGCGGCGACGAACGGCTGTCCGTGGGTGGCCCAGATCACCTTGGGGGCGCGGATCTTCTCGGAGTGGGTCTCCAGCACCCAGTGCCGCACGCCGTAGGAGTGCACGAAGTAGAACCGGGTGTCGGCGTCCATCCCGGCGAACATCCGGGTGCCCTCGGGGGCGTCGACGGTGTTCCAGCCCATGTGCGGGACGATCGGGGCGTCCAGCGGCTCGACCACGCCGGGCCACTCGTCGCAGCCGGCGGTCTCGACGCCGTGCTCGACGCCCTTCTCGAACAGGATCTGCATGCCGACGCAGATGCCGAGCACCGGCCGGCCGCCGGCCAGCCGGCGGCCGATGATCTGCTCGCCGCGGACGGCCCTGAGGCCGCGCATGCAGGCCTCGAAGGCGCCGACGCCGGGCACCAGCAGCCCGTCGGCGTCCAGCGCCTGCTGGAAGTCCGAGGTGACGGTGACGGTGGCCCCGGTGCGTTCGACGGCGCGCTGGGCGGAGCGCAGGTTGCCGGAGCCGTAGTCCAGCACCACGACGTTCTTGGACATCTGTGGGTCTCCTAGAAGCGCATGATGCCGGCGGCCAGGCACATGGCCGAGGCGAAGCCGAGGACGAGGACGACGCTCTTGGGCTTCTCCTGCTTCCAGAAGGACCAGACGCCGGTCGCGAAGAAGATCCCGAGGAAGATCAGGACCGTCGCCATCAGAGCGCGCCCTTGGTGGACGGCAGGATGCCGGCGGCGCGCGGGTCGCGCTCGGAGGCGTAGCGCAGCGCCCGGGCGAGGGCCTTGAACTGGCACTCGACGATGTGGTGGGCGTTGCGGCCGTACGGCACGTGCACGTGCAGGGCGACCTGGGCCTGGGCGACGAAGGACTCCAGGATGTGCCGGGTCATCGTGGTGTCGTACGCGCCGATCATCGGGGCGATGTTCTCGGGCTCGGTGTGCACCAGGTAGGGGCGGCCGGAGAGGTCGACGGTGACCTGGGCGAGCGACTCGTCCAGCGGCACGGTGCAGTTGCCGAAGCGGTAGATGCCGACCTTGTCGCCGAGCGCCTGCCTGAAGGCGGCGCCGAGCGCGAGGGCGGTGTCCTCGATGGTGTGGTGGGTGTCGATGTGCAGGTCGCCCTCGGTCTTGACGGTGAGGTCGAAGAGGCCGTGGCGGCCGAGCTGGTCGAGCATGTGGTCGTAGAACCCGACGCCCGTGGAGACCTCCGTCCTGCCGGTTCCGTCGAGGTCGATCTCGACCAGGACGGAGGTCTCCTTGGTGGTGCGTTCGACGCGGCCGATGCGGGACATGCGGGGTTACAGCTCCTTGGTCACGAGGGAGACGGCGTTCAGGAAGGCGTCGTTCTCGGCGGGGGTGCCGGCGGTGACGCGCAGCCAGCCGGGGACGCCGTTGTCGCGGATCAGCACGCCCTGGTCGAGGATCGTCCGCCACACCGCGTGGGTGTCGGCGAAGCGGCCGAACTGGATGAAGTTGGCGTCGGACTCGGTGACCTCGAAGCCGAGTCCGCGCAGCCCGAGCACCACCCGGTCGCGCTCGGCCTTCAGCTGGGCGACGTAGCCGAGCAGGGTCCCGGTGTGCTCCAGGCAGGCCAGCGCGGTGGCCTGGGTGACGGCCGACAGGTGGTAGGGCAGCCGGACCAGCTGCACCGCGTCCACCACGGCGGGGTCGGCGGCGAGGTAGCCGAGCCGCAGGCCGGCCGCGCCGAAGGCCTTGGACATGGTGCGGGAGACCACCAGGTTCGGGCGGCCCTCCAGCAGCGGCAGCAGCGAGGCGCGGTGCGAGAACTCGACGTACGCCTCGTCGACGACCACCACGCTGGGCCCGGCGGCCTGCGCGGCCTCGTACAGGGCGAGCACGGTCTCGGCGGCGACGGCGGTGCCGGTCGGGTTGTTCGGCGAGCAGACGAACACCACGTTCGGGCGCAGCTCGGCGATCGCCGCGCGGGCCGCGTCCAGGTCGATGGTGAAGTCGGCGTTGCGCGGGCCGGAGACCCAGCCGGTGCCGGTGCCGCGGGCGATCAGGGCGTGCATCGAGTACGAGGGCTCGAAGCCGATCGCGGTGCGGCCGGGCCCGCCGAAGGTCTGCAGCAGTTGCTGCAGCACCTCGTTGGAGCCGTTGGCGGCCCACACCTGCCGCCCGGTGACGGCGAAGCCGGTGGTGTCGCTGAGGTACTTCGCCAGGCCGGCCCGCAGCTCGACCGCGTCCCGGTCCGGGTAGCGGTTGAGGTGGCGGGCGGCGTCGGCGACCCGCTCGGCGATCCGGGCCACCAGCGGCTCGGGCAGCGGGTACGGGTTCTCGTTGGTGTTGAGCTGCACGGGCACGTCCAACTGCGGTGCGCCGTACGGGGACTGGCCGCGCAGTTCGTCCCGGATGGGGAGGTCGTCGATCTTCGTCACGAGGTGGGAACCGTCCAGTCGCTGTGCCAATTCCGTTCGTCTCCGACGAAGCGGGCCTTGATGGCGTCGCCGTGGCCGGGCAGGTCCTCGGCCTCGGCCAGGTCGACCACGTGCGCGGCGACGCCGGCCAGTGCCTCGCGGTCGTACTCGACGACCTGGACGCCGCGCAGGAAGGTCTGCACGGACAGGCCGGAGGAGTGGCAGGCGCAGCCGCCGGTGGGCAGCACGTGGTTGGAGCCGGCCGCGTAGTCGCCGAGCGAGACCGGGGTGAACCGGCCGAGGAAGATCGCGCCCGCGTTGCGGACCCGCTCGGAGACGGCGTGCGGGTCGGCGGTCTGGATCTCCAGGTGCTCGGCGGCGTAGGCGTTGACCACGGCCAGGCCCTGCTCCAGGTCGTCGACCAGGATGATGCCGGACTGCGGGCCGCCGAGCGCCTCGGCCACCCGCTCGGAGTGCCGGGTGCGGGCGACCTGGGTCTTCAGCTCGGCCTCGACCGCGTCGGCCAGCAGCGGCGAGGCGGTGACCAGCACGGAGCCGGAGGTCGGGCCGTGCTCGGCCTGGCTGATCAGGTCGGCGGCGACCTCGGCGGCGTCCGCGGTGTCGTCCGCGAGCACCATGATCTCGGTCGGGCCGGCCTCCGAGTCGATGCCGATCCGGCCCGCGAACAGGCGCTTGGCGGCGGCGACGTAGATGTTGCCGGGGCCGGTGACCAGGTTGACCGGCGCGCACTCCTCGGTGCCGAGCGCGAACATCGCGACGGCCTGGGCGCCGCCGACCGCGTACACCTCGTCGACGCCGAGCAGCGCGCAGGCGGCCAGGATGGTCGGGTGGACGCGGCCGCCGAAGGCCTTCTGCGGCGGGGAGGTGACCGCGATGCCGGCCACGCCGGCCTCCTGCGCGGGCACCACGTTCATCACCACGGAGGACGGGTAGACCGCGAGGCCGCCGGGCACGTACAGGCCGACCCGGTCGACCGGCACCCAGCGCTGGGTGACGGTGCCGCCGGGCACCACCCGGGTGGTGTGGCCGACCCGGCGCTGGTCGGAGTGGACGGCGCGGGCGCGGCGGATCGACTCCTCCAGTGCGGCGCGGACCTTCGGGTCGAGCCGCTCCAGCGCCTCGGCGATCTGCCCGGCCGGGACGCGGGTCGACTCCAGCCGGACGCCGTCGAAGCGCTCGGTGATCTCGATCAGCGCCGCGACCCCGCGATGGCGGACGTCCTCGGCGATCGGCCGGACCTTCTCCAGGGCGGCTTCGACGTCGAACTCGGCACGGGGGAGCACGTCGCGCGGGTCCGTGGAGGAGCCGCGGAGGTCGATTCGAGAGATCACAGGCCCAAGTGTAAGGAGTGGCGAAAACCGGCAGCCCGGCATTTCAGTCCGTGATACGAAAGGTGAGACGAGACCAAGATCATCGGGGGCGTGGTGGAGCAGGCACCGGACGACTGGACCGACACCGAGCGCGGCCTGTGGGAGGCCTTCCGGCACGGCGAGGTGTACGACCTGCGGGCCGGGGGCGGCCCGGCCGAGTTCGTGCTGCCCGCCCCGGCCGGGCGGGCCGTCCGACCGGACGGGGCGGAGGGCCGCGGCCCGGACGACCCGTTCGCCGCCGACGCCTGGGGCCCGGAGCGCACCGTCCGGGCCGAGGTGATCGCCCGGCTGCTGCTGCACGGCCCCGAGGCCGCCCCGGGCAAGGTCACCGCGCTCAAGCTCACCGGCGCCCGGGTCACCGGCGAGTTCACCCTGGCCGGTGGCCGGATCGACTGCTACGTCGAGTTCCAGCTCTGCCGCTTCGAACGCAAGCTGCTGCTCTCCGAGGCCACCGCCGGCACCCTGCGGATCGTCTCCTGCGCCCTCCCCCGGCTGGAGGCCTCCCGGCTGGCCACCGAGGGCGACGTGCACCTCGCCCGCTGCGGGATACCCGGCGGCGTCCGGCTCACCGACGCCCGGATCGGCACCGACCTGCTGCTCAACCAGTCCGCCGTCGGCCCCGACGCGTACGGGCGGGCGGTCTCCGCCGACGGGATCTCCATCAACCAGGACTGCGAGGCCGAACGGATCGACGTGCTGGGCGAGCTGAGCCTGCGCTCGGCCCGGATCGGCGGCCGGCTCTCGCTCCGCGGCAGCGCGCTGCGGGCCGCCGGCCCGGACAACCCGACCGCGGTCAACGCGGCCCGGATCACCGTCGGCCACACCCTGTACCTGTCCGGCTCCGAGGACGCCAACTGGACCGGCTCGCGCACCGTCTACGGCTCCGGCTACGGCGGGTCCACGGTCGCCGCGCCCTACCGGGACACCACCCACACCCCGTTCCGCTCCTGGGGGCGGATCCGGCTCTCCGACGGCCGCTTCGACAACGCCGTCCTGATCACCAACGCCGAGTTCCACCTCGGCGAGGGCGAGGAGCTGGCGCTCAGCCGGATCCAGACCCCCGAGCTCCGCTTCACCTGCGACACCCCGCCCACCGGCGCCGTCAGCCTCAACCGGGCCCGGGTCGGCAACCTGGTCGACTCCCCCTCCGCCTGGCCCACCGCGCACCACGTCTCGCTCACCGGCTTCGCCTACGAGTCGCTGCGCCCCGCCGTGGCCTTCCCGCTGGAGCGCCGGATCGCCTGGGTCGACTCCGGCCGGGAGTTCCGCCCCGAGGCGTACGAGCAGCTGGCCGCCGCGCTGCGCCGTGACGGCGCCGACGAGGACGCCCGCGCCGTCCTGTACGCCAAGCAGCGCCGCCGCCGGCGCACCCTGCCGCTGCCCGGCCGGCTCTGGGGGCACCTGCAGGACGCCGCCGTCGGCTACGGCTACCGGCCCGGCCGGGCCGCCGCCTGGCTGGTCCTCGCCTGGGTGCTGGGCACCGCGTACTTCGCCGGGCACGAGCCCGCGCCGGTCAAGGCCGACGAGCACGTGGTGTGGAACCCGGCGCTGTTCGCGGCCGGCAAGGTCCTGCCGCTGATCGACCTCGGCCAGAACGGCTGGAACCCGGACCGCGCCGGCCAGTGGGTCGCCACCGCCCTGGTGCTGACCGGCTGGGTGCTCGCCACCACCGCCGTCGCGGGCGTCACCAGGCTGCTCCAGCGCGGCTGACTCCCGCCGCGTCCGGAGAACTGCGGCGCGGCGGCGGCCCCCCGGCAACTACGCTGTCCGCCGTGACTGATCGGCTCCCGCTCTTCCCGCTGAACACGGTCCTGTACCCGGGCCTGGTGATGCCCCTGCACGTCTTCGAGGAGCGCTACCGCCACTTGGTCGCCGACCTGGAGAAACTGCCCGAGGACGCGCCGCGCCGCTTCGGCGTGGTCGCCGTCAAGGACGGCCGGGAGACCGCGCCGGTCCGCGAACCCGACGACCCGGCAGGCCCGTTGGACGGCATCGGCGCCCCCGGCGGCGACCCGCTGGACGCCCTCTACCCGGTCGGCTGCGTCGCCGACATCGCCTCCGTCCGGGAGCAGCCGGAGGGCCGCTACGAGCTGCTCGTCACCGGCACCACCCGGTTCCGGCTGCGCGCCCTGGACGCCACCGGGCCCTACCTGGTCGGCGACGTCTCGGTGCTGCCCGAGGAGCCCGGCGAGGGCTCCGGCGCGCTCGCGGCCGGCGTCGAACGCGCCTTCCGGACGTACCAGAAGCGGCTGGCCGGGGCCCGCGAGGCCACCCTCAGCGGCGAGCCGGAGCTCCCGGACGACCCGCAGGTGCTCTCCTACCTGGTCGCCGCGGCCACCTCGCTGCCCACCAAGGTCAAGCAGGAACTCCTCGCCTGCCCCGACACCGCCCAGCGCCTCACCCGCGAACTCGCCCTGCTCCGGCAGGAGAGCGCGGTCCTGGCGAAACTGCCCTCGCTGCCCGCCGTCGACCTCACCCGCCAGGCGTTCAGCCCGAACTGAAGCCCCGAGGACCGCCCCCTTGGCCAAGAAGAAGACCGCCGGCGGCACCCCCGCCACCGTCGCCCTCGACACCGCCGGCGTCCCGTTCACCGTCCACGAGTACGCCCACGACCCGGCCGCCGCCTCGTACGGCGCCGAGGCCGCCGAGGCGATGGGCGTGCCCCCGGAGCGGGTCTTCAAGACCCTGCTCGCCGAGACCGACGGCACCCTCGCGGTCGCCGTCGTCCCGGTCTCCGGCCGGCTCGACCTGAAGGCGCTGGCCGCCGCGCTCGGCGCCAAGCGCGCCGTGATGGCCGACCCGGCGGCGGCCGAGCGCTCCACCGGCTACGTGGTCGGCGGCATCTCCCCGCTCGGCCAGCGCCGCCGGCTCCGCACCGTGGTCGACTCCGGCGCCCTGGACCACCCGACCGTCTTCGTCTCGGCCGGCAAGCGCGGCACCGAGGTCGAACTCGCCCCGGCCGACCTGGTCCGGCTGACCGGCGCCCGCACCGCGCCGATCAGCAGGCCCTGAGCGGCCGCCGGGGGACGCCTACGCGGCCGGGGGCCGCTGCTCCGGCCCCGGCTCCGGCCCGTCCTGCGGGTCCTTCGCCGACGGGACCTGCGGCGGCTGCGGGGTCGGCGGCGGCTGCGGCGCCTCCGGGCCCTTCGCGAACGGGTCCTCCGCCGCCGGCGCGGCCGGCCACGCCCCCTCGGGGCCCGGCGTCGCCCAGTACGGCGGACGGTCGGGCTCGCGCTTGCCGAAGGTCGCGGAGAGCGCCAGCAGCAGGATCATCGCCGTCATCGGCCAGACGATCAGCGCGCCCTTCGCGGTGAGCTCCAGCGGCCCGTCGAAGGTGCCGCCGCTGCCGACGGCCCGGGCGTGCGCGCGCAGGTCGGTGGTGGCGCCGAGGTGGGTGCCGAGCTGCCAGGCGATGACCGAGCCGAGCAGTCCGCCCACCGCCAGCCCGACCGCGACGGCGATGCCGCCGCCCCGGGCCCGGGTCCACAGGAAGGCGCCCAGCGAGGTGAGCAGGCCGAGCCCCAGCCCGAGCAGCGAGAACACGCCGACCGCGCCGACCAGCTCCTCGCCCTCGGGGTCGCGGTACAGGATGTGGTTGTCCTGGACGGCGTAGCCGACCCGGGGCGCCAGCCAGAGCCAGAGGAACCCGAAGACCACGCCGAGGACCGCCCCGGCCAGGACGATGATCGCCCCGATCCGCAACTCGGGCCCGAGCGGCGCCCGCTCCGCGCGGGCGGGCGGCGCCGGCAGGGGCGGGGCGAAGGGGTCCGGCCCGGGCGTGCTGCCCGCAGGTGTGTTCGGTACGGTCACGGGGCCATCGTTTCACGTTCACCCGGAGCGGTGTCGATCTCGTCCGACAAGCAGCCCGGCACGGCCCACCCCGCCCACCGCCCGTCGAGCCGGCACGTTCACCCGGAGCGGTGCCGCTCCCGTCCGACCAGCAGCCCGGCGCGTCGCCCGCCCCCGCCGGGGGCTACCTCGCGGCGCGCCGGTAGGCCCAGGTGGCGAGGGTGAGCGAGGCCAGGCCGACCGCGCCGCAGACGCCGAGGTCGAGCAGGACGCGGGCCCAGTCGGGATCGGGGGCGAAGGTGAGGGCGAGGGCGTCGACGCCGTAGCTGGAGGGGAGCAGGTCGCGCAGCCACTGCACCGGCTCGGGGAGCCGGGAGGCGGGCAGGACGCCGAGCAGCAGGGCGGCGGACATGCCGAGCTGTCCGGCGAGGGTGGCGAGCTCCTGGCGGGGGGCGAGCAGTCCGAGCGCGGCGCCGAGGCCGGCCAGCGCCGCGCCGGAGAGCGGGATGACGGCCAGCAGGATCCACAGCCGGCCGAGCGGCAGGTCGAACATCCAGCTGCCGAGGCCGGCGGTGGCGAACACGCCGGGGACGGTGAAGGAGGCGTACGCGGCGGCGGTGCCGAGGACGACGGAGGCGGGCGGCACCGGCAGCGTCGCGTAGTGGTCGAGGCCGCCGGTGGCGCGCAGCTTGCCGAAGTACTGGGCGAGCAGGTTGAGCGCGACGAAGGCGACGACCAGGACGGCGGAGCCGGCCACCACGGCGTGCGCGGAGGGGTTGTCGCCGGGGTCGACGACGCCGCGCATCATCACCAGGATGCCGACCGACTGGAAGGTGGCGACGAACAGCAGCGGGATCCGGGAGACCTTGGCGCGGGCCAGCTGGGCCCGGTAGACGGCGGCCAGCGCGGGCAGCAGCCGGGCGGCGGGGGCGAGCGGCGCGGGCGCGGTGCTGACCGCGGGGGCGTCGAGCAGGGTCATCGGGCGAGTCCTCCGGGCCGTCCGCCGAGTCGGAGGTAGGCGTCCTCCAGGGTGGGGGTGGCGAGGGTGAAGTCGTCGAGGGCGGCGAAGGCGGGGCCGGTGGTGACGGCGGCGACCAGTTCGCGGGCCTCCTCGGGGGTGGTGCGCAGGGTCCAGCGGCGGCCGGTGCGCTCGGCGCGTTCGGCGAGGGCGGCGACGGCGGGGACGGTCAGCGGGGCGTCGGTGCGCCAGACCAGGTCGAGCCGGACGTGGCCGTCGACCAGGGCCTTGAGGCCGCCGGGCGTGTCGCAGGCGATGACCCGGCCGGCGTCGATCACGGCGACCCGGTCGAGGACGGTCTCGGCCTCGATGACGTTGTGGGTGACCAGCAGCACGGTGGTGCCGCGTTCGGCGCGGCGGCGGTCGACGGCGCTCCAGACGGCGCGGCGGGCGACCGGGTCCATGCCGGTGGTGGGTTCGTCCAGGACCAGCAGCGGACGGTCGCCGATCAGCACGGCGGCCAGGCAGGCGAGGCGGCGCTGGCCGCCGGAGAGCTTGGCGAGCGGGCGGTGGGCGAGCGCTTCGAGGCCGAGCTCGGTGATGACGTCGGCGGTCTCGGCGCGGGCGGCGGCCCGGCCGAGGCCGCGCAGCCGGCCGGTGGTCTCGGCGGCGAGGGCGACGGTGAGCTCGTCGAGGGCGGTGGACTCCTGGCCGAGGTAGCCGAGCAGGCGGGCGGCCCGTTCGGGGTGCCGGACGATGTCGTGGCCGAGCAGGTCGATCCGTCCGGCGTCGGGGCGGAGCAGTCCGGTGAGCTGGCGGACCAGGGTGGACTTGCCGGCGCCGTTGGGCCCGAGCAGGCCGAACACCTCGCCGCGTCCGACGGCGAGGTCGATGCCGTCGTTGGCCCTGACCTCGGTGCCGCCCGTCCGGTAGGTCTTGACCAGGCCGCTGACCGTGCAGCAGCCCTGAGGTGCCTTGCTCACGACGGAAGACTCTACGCGCCGTAAGGGACGTTCCGGACACGCGGGGTCGGCGCGGGGCCGGGGCGGGCGCCGGGCGTCAGCGGTCCTCCAGCGCCTCCGGGTGGTGGCGGGTGTCGGGGACGCGGGCGGCGAGCTCCTTCCAGAAGCCCTCCCGGATGGCGTACCTGTCCTGCTCGTCGATCTGGTCCTCCTTGTGCGCGAGCAGGCCGAACCGGGCGGCGTAGCGGAGCAGTTCGCCGTCCAGGCGGTGCGGGATGCGCGGGTGGTCGGTCCACAGCGGGCCGGGGTGCTCGGTGGCGGGGAGGCGGTCCAGCCAGCGGCGGGCGAAGACCTGGCCGACCTCCTGCGGGTCGCCGCCGACGCTGGTGATGTCCTCCTCGCGGTCGGCCCAGCGCTGGGCGGAGGTGGTCAGCCGGTCCAGGGTGGGCAGCGCGTCGGCGGCGGTGGCGGGGGCGTCGGCGCGGTCGACCCAGCCCCGGTCGGAGGACCAGCGCAGCACCGGCCCGGCGGCGGCGGACGCGGCGGGGACGGGGGCGGGGACGGGCGGCGGGGCGGCGCGTCCGGCCAGGTCCTTGGGGGTGGGGATGACCCGCAGCGGGGTGGCCCGGGCGGCGGCGGGCGCGGGCCCGGCGGGCACCGGAGCGCCGGGCGCGGGGACGGGCACCGGCCGGGGACGCGGCGCGGCGACCGGCCCGGCGGCGGGCAGCACGGTGACGGGGACGACGGCCGCGGCCGCGGCGGGCACGGCGGCGGTCTCCCGCGGACGGGCCCAGCGCTGGATCCAGGCCCGGTCCAGCACCCGGCGCTCGTCGGCCTCGCCGACCAGCTCCTCGGACTGGTTGAAGTCCCCGTCCGCGGCCTCCAGCGCCCACAGGTGCACCGCGACGCCGTGCTCCTTCGCCGAGGCGACGCCGGGCAGCAGGTCGCCGTCCCCGGTGACCAGCACGATGTCCGCGCAGGCGTGGTTGCGGGCCAGCTCGCTCAGCTCGGCGTGCATCGCGGCGTCCACGCCCTTCTGCACCCAGCGGCCCTCGGCCCTGGTCAGCGCGCCCAGCCGGACGGTGACCCGGGGCAGCACCCGCAGCCTGCGGTGCTCGGGGGCGGGGCGGCGGTCGACGGCCGCGTCGAACCAGTAGATCCGCAGCAGCGGCAGCCCGGTCTCGGCCTCGGCGCGTTCGCGCAGCGCGGCGATCAGCACCGGGTGGTCGACGGCGATCCGGGAACGGCCGGGCTCCCCCGCGAGCAGGCTGGCGGCCGCCCCCAGCAGGTAGCCCGCGTCGACCAGGACGACGCAGCGGTCCATCTCCGGCACCTCCTCCTCGGCCCGGCCCCCGACGGCAGTGCCCCGCCCGGCGGCCCGGCGACCGTTGGGCACACCTTTACCCTCCGCTCGCCGACCGAACCGCCCGGCCCCCGCCCTCTCCCTACTCCCTCCCCGCGCCGCAGGCACCCACCGCAGGCACCCGCCGCAGGCACCCGCCGCAGGCACCCCTCCCTCCCCCACCCCCGGCGTCCGGCCCGCCGCCCACCCTTCCCTCGCCTCCTCCCCTCCCCTCATCCCTCCTCACGCCGCAGGCGCCCCTCCCTCCCCCACCCCCCGGCGTCCGGCCCGACCCTGGATACTGGGACACCGTGCGGAAGAGTGCGGTGGCGTTGGGCGCGGTGGCGGCGGTCGGGACGGTGGCCGTGGTGCTGGTGCCGGCGACCGCGCCGGAGACCTCCAGCGGGGACGCGACGCTGCTGTCGGTGGTCGTCAACGGCGGCCGGACGGTCGAGCTGGGCCCGGCCGAGAGCCGCACCGTCACCGTGGAGGTGACCGCGCGTGACCGTTCGGGCATCCGGGCGGTGGACCCGATCGGCCTGTGGGGGCCGAACTACGCGGCGCTGGAGGTCGGTCCGATGGCCTGCGTGCCGCTGGACCCGGCCGGGACGACGGCCCGGTGCAGCGGGGAGGCGACGGTGGCGGCGACCTCCCGGGCGCTGTTCGACGACCAGGCGGGCACCTGGTTCGTCGACCTGCGGATCCGGGCGGGGGACGGCGACCGGTACGTGTCGAAGAACGCCGCCGGGTTCTCGCTGAAGCGCGCCGCGCGGATCGACGACGCGGCCGCGCCGGCCCGGGTCGCGGCGGACGGGGCGGTGACGGTCCGGGGCCGCCTGCTGCGCGCCGACTGGGACCGCGGCGCGGACGTGCCGCAGTACGGCGCCACCGCGTACCTGCAGTTCCGTCCGGCGGGCGGCAGCACCTGGACGACGGTGGCGGCGACGGGCGCGGACGCCGAGGGCCTGCTGTCGTTGAACGTGCCGGTGCGCGGGCCGGGGACGTTCCAGTGGTACGCGCCGGGTGACAAGTGGACGGCGGGCGCGCTCTCCGCGGAGCTCCCGCTCGCGGTGGACGGGCCGACGCCCCACCCGGGGCAGTGAGCGCGGAAGGGCCCCGGGCGGCTGCCCGGGGCCCTTCGCGCGTCACCGCGTCACCGCGCCACGCTCAGCCGCGCAGCTCGGCCGCGACCAGCTCGGCGATCTGCACGGCGTTGAGCGCCGCGCCCTTGCGCAGGTTGTCGTTGGAGAGGAACAGCGACAGGCCGTGCTCGACGGTCTCGTCGGCGCGGATCCGGCCGACGTAGCTCGGGTCCTGGCCGGCCGCCTGCAGCGGGGTGGGGATGTCGGTCAGCTGGACGCCGGGGGCGCCGGTCAGCAGCTCGACGGCGCGCTCGGGGGCGAGCGGGCGGGCGAAGCGGGCGTTGACCTGGAGCGAGTGGCCGGTGAAGACCGGGACGCGCACGCAGGTACCGGAGACCTTCAGCTCGGGGATGCCGAGGATCTTGCGGCTCTCGTGGCGGAGCTTCTGCTCCTCGTCGGTCTCGTTGCTGCCGTCGTCGACGACCGACCCGGCGAGCGGGACGACGTTGAACGCGATCGGGCGCTGGTAGACGCCGGGCGCCGGGTACTCGACGGCGGCGCCGTCGTGGACGAGCGCGGTGGCGCCGTCGACGACCTTGCGGGCCTGCTCGTGCAGCTCGGAGACGCCGGCCAGGCCGGAGCCGGAGACCGCCTGGTAGGTGGAGACCACCAGGGCGACCAGCTCGGACTCCTCGTGCAGCGGGCGCAGCACGGGCATCGCGGCCATGGTGGTGCAGTTCGGGTTGGCGATGATGCCCTTGGGGCGGTCGGCGATCGCGTCGGGGTTGACCTCGGCGACGACCAGCGGGACCTCGGGGTCGCGGCGCCAGGCGGAGGAGTTGTCGATGACGACGGCTCCGGCGGCGGCGACCTTGGGGGCCAGCGCCTTGGAGGTGGCGCCGCCCGCCGAGAAGACCACGATGTCCAGGCCGCTGTAGTCGGCCGTGGCGGCGTCCTCGACGGTGACCTCGGTGTCCTTCCACGGCAGGGCGCGCCCCGCCGAGCGGGCCGAGGCGAACAGCCGCAGCTGCTCGACCGGGAAGTCCCGCTGCGCCAGGATCTCGCGGACCACGCCGCCGACCTGACCGGTGGCACCTACGATGCCGATCCTCATCCGTCTCTCCTCCTGCTACCGGTTGTGCCGGTTGTCCCGGCCCATCATGCCTTGTCAGAGCGGGTTTCGGTGGGGGCGTCCCAAAGCGTGAACGCTTCCCGTCCGCGGCGGAAATCCCTCCTGTGAGGGGCCTTTCCCGCCGGAAATCCTGCGTGCGATCCGGCGCCGCTCAGTCGTGGGCGAGCAGCGGCAGTCGCACCGCGGGGGTCGGGATCCGCCCGGCGCGGTGCAGCAGCGCCTTGAGCGCGGTCGGGTTGGGGCCGGCGAAGGCGGCGCGGGAGAGTGCGGCGAGTTCGGCGCCGAGCTTGCGGGCGAGCGCGGCGTCGCCGTCCTGCCAGGCCCGGTGCAGGGCGACGAAGCGGGCGGTCTCCAGGTGCGCGGAGGCGAGCATGCCGCCGTCGGCGCCGAGGGCGAGCAGCGGGGAGAGGAACAGGTCGTCGCCGGCCATGACGCCGCGCGGTTCGGCGGCGAGCAGGGCCACGGTCTCCTCGTCGATGCCGCCGGGCGCGTACTTGACCCCGGCGACGCCGGGCAGCGCGAGCAGTTCCAGCAGGGCGGCGGCGCCGAGCGGCTGCCCGGTGCGGTAGGGGATGTGGTAGATCACCAGCGGCAGCGGGCTGTCCTCGGCGAGCGCCCGGAAGTGGGCGAGGACGCCGGCCTCGCCGGGGCGGACGAACGCGGGGACGGCGACCAGCGCGGCGTCGGCCCGGCCGGCCAGCGCGGTGAGCGCCTCGGCGGTGCGGGCGGTGCCGCCGTGCCCGGTGCCGACGGTGAGGACGGCGCCGTGCGCGTCGGCGGCCCGGCGGCAGACCTCGACCACGGCGTCCTGTTCGGCGGCGGTGAGCGAGCCGGGTTCGCCGGTGGTGCCGAGGGCGACGAGTCCGGCGGCGCCGGCTTCCAGGCTGTCGTGGGCGAGCCGTTCCAGGGCGTCGAGGGCGAGGGCGCCGTCGGCGGTGAAGGGCGTGACCAGCGGGACGTGGATGCCGTGGAGTTCCATGCGGGAAGCCTGCCGGGCGGCGACCGTGCGGGTCCAGTTCACGTTTCCGATGCTTCTCGTAAGCTTGGCCGATGCTCGATGTGCGAAGGCTGCGGTTGCTGCGCGAACTGGCCCACCACGGGACGATCGCGGCGGTCGCGGAGGCGTTGGCGTTCAGCCCCTCGGCGGTGTCCCAGCAGTTGTCGGTGCTGGAGCGGGAGGCGGGGGTGCCGCTGCTGGAGCGGACCGGGCGGCGGGTGGCGCTGACCCCGGCGGGGCGGAACCTGGTGCGGCACACCGAGGCGGTGCTGGAGCTGCTGGAGCGGGCCGGTGCCGAGCTGGCGCACGCCCGGACGGGGCTGGCGGGGCCGCTGCGGATCGGCGCCTACCCGTCCGCGGTGCGTGCGATTGTTCCCGCGGCGCTGGCGGAACTGGCCTCCCGGCACCCGGAGTTGGAGGCGATGGTGACCGAGGTCGACCCGGCCGCGGTGGCCGGGTCGCTGCGCGCGGGCGAGCTGGACGTGGCGCTGGTGCACGAGTACGACCTGGTGCCGGGCGAGCCGGAGGACGGGATCGCGCTGACCGGGCCGGTGTTCGCCGAGCCGCTGTACCTGGCGGCCCGCTCGGCCGCCCCGCTGGCCGGGCACCGGGACAGTCCGTGGATCACCTCGCCGGTCGGCACGCTGTGCCACGCGATGGTCCAGGGGGTGTGCCGGTCGGCGGGGTTCAGTCCGCGGGTGCGGCACCGGGTGGACGACTTCGCCGCCCAGCTGGCCCTGGTCGCGGTGGGCCAGGGGGTGGCGCTGGTGCCGCACCTGGGCATCGACCGCTGCCCGCCGGGCGTCACGCTGACCCGCCTGCCGCTGTACCGGCGCACCCGCACCGCGTTCCGGGCCGGCGGCGCGGCCCACCCGGCGGTGGCGGCCTTCGCGGCGGCCCTGCACGCGGCCGTCCCCGCCGAACTCCGCTCGGCCTGACCCTCCCGCCGTCCACGGGTGATCGCTACCCTTCCGGCATGCGTCAGTTGAACGAGGAGCAGGAGCAGCCGGGCCGGTCCGGGCCGGACGCCACGGTGGAGGTCCGGGCCGAGCGGGTCGGGGCGGTGCGCACCGAGTACGCGCCGGACCACGACGGCGACCCGGACCCGGGCGAGATCGTCTGGACCTGGGTGCCGTACGAGGAGAACGACGGCCGGGGCAAGGACCGGCCGGTGCTGGTGGTGGCGCGGGAGGCGGGCGGTTCGCTGCTGACGGTGATGCTCTCCAGCAAGGGCCACGCCGACGACCGGGACTGGGTGCCGCTGGGCGCCGGGCCGTGGGACCGCAGCGGGCGGGACTCCTGGGTGGCGCTGGACCGGGTGTTCCGGGTACGGGACGGCGGGATGCGGCGCGAGGCGTGCGCCCTGGACCGGGCCCGGTTCCAGCTGGTGGTCGACGCGTTGAAGCGCCGTTACCACTGGCGCTGAGTAACGATTGTCGGATCGTCCTTTCCACGTTCACCCCATTACCGGTACAACGGCTCCAGGATTCCCCACAGTTGAGCTGGAGTCGTACGCATGAGCAGCAGCACTCCCCCCGGCTACGAACCGCAGAAGGACCCGTACGGCCAGTACGCGCAGGGCGGGGGGCTCCCGGGGTGGCTCGCCCCGGCCCCGGCTCCCGGCTACCCGCCGGCCCCGGGCGCCCGGGTGCTGGCCACGCCGGGGGACCGCCTGCTGGCCCGGCTGATCGACGCGGCGGTCCTGTTCGTGCCGCTCCTCGTCCTGAACCTCCTCACCCCCGGCTACTACCTGGGCTTCGTGGTCGACGCCGTGGTCCTCGCGGCCTACGAGGGCGCCATGCTGCTGACCCGGCACGGGCAGACCATCGGCAAGAAGGTCATGGACCTCCGGGTGGTCAGCGCCGCGACCGGCGGCCGCCCGACCGACAACGAGCTGTGGACCCGGGTCGCGATCTACGCCGGCCCGGGCGCGGTGCCGGTCGTCGGCGGCCTGTTCTCGGCGGTCAACGCGCTGTCCCTGCTCTGGGACAAGCCGCTCCAGCAGTGCTTCCACGACAAGGGCGCCAAGACCGTGGTGGTCAAGGAGCACTGACCCGTCCGCACGTGTGCGGGGCCCCGGCGGAGCGCGCGTTCCGCCGGGGCCCCCGCGCGTTCAGCTCGCCAGGCAGCTCGGCCCGAGCAGCTGCTTGAGGTCGCCGAACAGCGCCGGGTCGGACTTCACCCGGTGCCGGTCCAGCCGCAGCACCACCGTCTTGGCCTCCCCGCGCAGGTGGACGTGCACCTCGGTGCTGCCCCGGTGGCTGCGCAGCACCTCGCCGAGCCGGGTGACGATCGGCGGGGTGAGCCGGTCCTCCGGCACGGTGATCACGATCGGCAGCTGCGCCGTGATGTTGTTCAGGTCGGGCACCGACAGCTCCATGGCCATCAGCCGCGGCACGTCCTCCCGCTTGTCGAGCTTGCCGCGGACGAACACCACGGCGTCCTCGGCCAGTTGGGAGGAGACCAGCTGGTAGCTGGCGGGGAAGAACATGCAGTCGATCGAGCCGGCCAGGTCCTCGACGGTGGCGATCGCCCAGGCGTTGCCCTGCTTGGTCATCTTGCGCTGCAGGCCCGAGATGATGCCGCCGATCGTCACGATGGTGCCGTCCGGCCGTTCGGCGAGGTCGGCGACCGCGCAGTCCGCCTTGTCGGCGAGCACGTGCTCGATGCCGTGCAGCGGGTGCGAGGAGACGTACAGGCCGAGCATCTCGCGCTCCTGGGTGAGCAGGAAGGACTTCTCCCACTCCTCCTCGGTGAACACCACGTCCAGTCCGAAGGACGGCTCGTCCGAGACGGCGTCCCCCCCGAAGAGGTCGAACTGCCCCTCCGCCTCCTTGCGCTTGATCCCGACCACGTTGTCGATCATCGGCTCGAACTGGGCGCTCAGGCCCTTGCGGGTGTGTCCGAGCGAGTCGAACGACCCGGCCTTGATCAGCGACTCGACGGTGCGCTTGTTGCACACCACCGACTCGACCTTCTCCAGGAAGTCCGGGAACGAGGTGTACTTCCCCTTCGCCTTCCGGGTGCGGATCATCGACTCCACCACCGGCCCGCCGACGTTGCGGATCGCGGTCAGGCCGAACCGGACGGTGTCGCTGCCGTGCGGGGTGAAGTCGGCGTCCGACTCGTTGACGTCCGGCGGCAGCACCTGGATGCCCATCTTGCGGCACTCGTTGAGGTAGACCGCGGACTTGTCCTTGTCGTCCTTGACCGAGGTGAGCAGCGCCGACATGTACTCGGCCGGGTAGTTGGCCTTCAGGTACGCCGTCCAGTACGAGACCAGCCCGTAGCCGGCGGTGTGCGCCTTGTTGAAGGCGTAGCCGGAGAACGGGACGAGCACGTCCCAGACCGCCTGGATCGCCGCGTCCGAGTAGCCGCGCTCCCGGCAGCCCCGCTGGAACGGGACGAACTCGGCCTCCAGGATCTCCTTCTTCTTCTTGCCCATCGCGCGGCGCAGCAGGTCGGCCTGGCCGAGCGAGTAGCCGGCCAGGATCTGCGCGGCCTTCTGCACCTGCTCCTGGTAGACGATCAGGCCGTAGGTCGGCTCCAGGATCTCCCGCAGCGGCTCGGCCAGCTCCGGGTGGATCGGGGTGATCTCCTGCTGGCCGTTCTTGCGCAGCGCGTAGTTGGTGTGCGAGTTGACGCCCATCGGGCCGGGCCGGTACAGCGCCAGGACGGCGGAGATGTCCTCGAAGTTGTCGGGCTTCATCAGGCGCAGCAGCGAGCGCATCGGGCCGCCGTCGAGCTGGAAGACGCCCAGCGTGTCGCCGCGGGCGAGGAGTTCGTAGGCGGGCTTGTCGTCGAGCGGCAACTGGAGCAGCTCGATCTTGACGCCCTTGTTCCTCTCGATCGCCTTGACCGCGTCGTCCATGATCGTCAGGTTGCGCAGTCCGAGGAAGTCCATCTTGAGGAGCCCGAGGCCCTCGCAGGTGGGGTAGTCGAACTGGGTGATGGTGACGCCGTCGGTGTGCCGGGTCCACACCGGGATGTGGTCGGTCAGCGGCTCGGCGGACATGATCACGCCGGCCGCGTGCACGCCGGGCTGCCGGATCAGGCCCTCGATGCCGCGCGCGGTGTCGATCACCTTGCGGACGTCGGGGTCGTTCTCGTACAGGCCGCGGATCTCGCCCGCCTCGCCGTAGCGCGGGTGCGCGGGGTCGGTGATGCCGGACAGCGGGATGCCCTTGCCCATCACGTCCGGCGGCATCGCCTTGGTGATCCGGTCGCCCATCGCGTACGGGTAGCCGAGGACCCGCGAGGAGTCCTTGATGGCGGCCTTCGCCTTGATGGTGCCGTACGTGACGATCATGGCGACCTTGTCGGCGCCCCACTTCTCCGTCACGTAGCGGATCACGTCGCCGCGCCGGCGCTCGTCGAAGTCGATGTCGACGTCGGGCATCGAGACGCGCTCGGGGTTGAGGAAGCGCTCGAAGATCAGGCCGTGCGGGATCGGGTCGAGGTCGGTGATGCCCATCGCGTAGGCGACCAGCGAGCCGGCCGCCGAGCCGCGGCCCGGGCCGACCGCGATGCCCTGGCTCTTCGCCCACATGATGAAGTCGGCGACCACCAGGAAGTACGCCGGGAACCCCATCTGGACGATGGTGTCCATCTCGTACTCGGCGAGCCTGCGGTGCTCCTCGTCGTAGCCGCCCGGGAAGCGCCAGTCCATGCCCTCCCAGACCTTGGACCGGAAGAACTCGGCCTCGGACGCGAAGCCCTCCGGGATCGGGAAGCGCGGCATCAGGTTCTTGAACTCGAACATGCCGGCGGTGTCGACCCGCTCGGCGACCAGCAACTGGCTGTTGCGGCAGCCCTCCTGCCAGACGTCCGAGGAGTCCAGGCCGTACATCTCGGCGGCCGACTTGACGTAGTAGCCGGTGCCGTCGAACCGGAACCGGTCCGGGTCGGAGAGGTTCTTGCCGGTCTGCACGCACAGCAGCAGGTCGTGCGCGGCCGCGTCCGCCTCGGTGGTGTAGTGCGAGTCGTTGGTGACCACCGGCGGGATGCCGAGCCGCCGGCCGATCTCGACCAGGCCGTCGCGGACCCGGGTCTCGATCTCCAGGCCGTGGTCCATCAGCTCCAGGAAGTAGTTCTCCCGGCCGAAGATCTCCTGGTACTCGGCGGCCGAGCGGAGCGCCTCGTCGAACTGGCCCAGCCGCAGCCGGGTCTGCACCTCGCCGGACGGGCAGCCGGTGGTGGCCATCAGGCCCGCCGCGTGCTCGGCGATGATCTCCTTGTCCATCCGCGGCCACTTCACCAGCCAGCCCTCGGCGTAGGAGCGCGAGGTCAGCTTGAAGAGGTTGTGCAGGCCCTCCTTGTTCCGGGCCCAGATGGTCTTGTGCGTGTAGGCGCCGGACGCCGAGACGTCGTCCTTCTTCTGGTGCGGCTGCCCCCACAGGATCCGCTTGGTGTTCGACCGGGACTCCGGCGCGACGTACGCCTCGATGCCGATCACCGGGGTGATCCCGGCCGCCGTCGCCTGCTTGTGGAACTCGGCGGCGCCGTACATGTTGCCGTGGTCGGTCATCGCGACGTGGGTCTGCCCCAGCCGCTCGACCTCCTGGAAGAGCTGCTTCAACCGGGCGGCGCCGTCCAGCATCGAGTACTCGGTGTGGACGTGCAGGTGCGCGTACGGCTGGTCGCTCAAGGCGGGGCCTCCGGGGTCCTGGGGGCGGGCTGAAACACATGAGGCCCGAGCCACCACCAGGGCTCGGACCACGGCTTCCGGGTTCGCGCCCCCGAGTCTAATCTCCCCCGCCCCGGGAGGGCCCCGGTGGCGCTCCCGCTCCGCTAGCCTCCCTCCGACACTCGAACTTCCCAGGGGGAACCACCGCATGAGCCACCCACCGCTCCCGTACGCACCACCCCCGTACGGCGCGCCCCCGTACGTCCGGCCCGCCGGCCCGGCCCGGGGGCTGCCCGCCGTCGGCGCGGTGCTGCTGCTGCAGGCCGCCGCGCTGGCCGGGGTCCTGGTGTACGACCTGTCCCAGGGCGGCGCCGACTACCTGCCCACCGCGCTCGGCTTCTCCTACGCCCACGGGGTGGCCGGCCCGGCCGGCTTCGGCGGCGGCTGCGCCGCCTACCTGCTGCTCGTCCTGGTCCTGGCCTTCCGCGCCTTCGCCGGGGCCGCGTGGACCCGGGCCGCCGCCGTGGTGCTCACCGGGGCCTTCGCGTACCCCGTCGTCGGCCAGCTGTGGCTGCTGTTCACCGGCCCGGCCGGCCGGGCCGGCTACGCCACCAGGAGCACCGAGAACCTGCTGCTGACCCTGACCCTCGCGCTGCACGTGCTGGTGTTCGCCGTCGTCGCCCTCACGGTCGCCGCCACCCGCGCCCCCGCCGCCGCCCCGCCCGCCTACCCGCCGCTGCCCTTCGTCCCCGTCCCCGTCCCGGCCCCGGCCGTCCCGCCCGCCTACCCGGCCCCGGCCGTCCCCCCGGCCCCGCTGCCCGGCCCCCCGCTTCCGCCCCCCGCGGACGGCCCCGGCGCCGCGTACGCGTACCCCCCGCCCCCGCCGGCCACCCCGCCGGCGGGCTGAGCGGTGCCGGCCGTGCGCACCCTGTCCGACCGCGAGCTGACGGTCTCCTTCTTCGAACGCCAACTGCTGCACCGCACCGAGGAGTCGGGCGCCGCCGGGGCGGTGGCCCGGCTGGCCGCGCTGCAGGCGCAGTACTCGCCCTCGCCCCACCTGGCGCTGTGGGCCCGACTGCCCGGGTTCGGGTACCGGGACCTGGAGGCGGCGCTGCTGGACGGCACGGTGGTGAAGTCGACGCTGATGCGCGGCACCCTGCACCTGGTCCCCGGGGCGGACTACGGGCACCTGGCGGCGGCCTGGCGCCGCCAGTGGCTGGCCGACCTGCGCGGGCGGCACCGGACGGCCGGCCTGGACGAGGCCGCGCTCGAAGCCTCCCTGCGCGCCTTCACCGCCGTCCCGCGCGGCACGGACGAGCTGCGCGCGCACACCGCCGAGGCGTCCGGCGGCCGGGTCCGCGAGGCCGACCTGCTGCACTACCCGCGGGCGCTGCTCCCGCTGGTGCACGTCGCCCCGTCCGGGCACTGGCGGGCGCACGGCAAGCCGCGGCTGGTGTGCTGGGACGGCGAGCTGCCGCCCGAGCCGGCCGCCACCGTCCGCCTGGTGCGCCGCTACCTGGCGGGCTACGGGCCGGCCTCGCGCGCCGACGTCGCGCACTTCGGCGGCCTGCGGCTGCGCCAGGTCGACCCGGCGCTGGCCGAACTCGCCGAGCGGGGCGAGCTGGTCCGCCACCTCGCCGAGGACGGCCGCGAGCTGCTCGACCTGGCGGACGCCCCGCCGCCGTCCGACCCGGGCCGCGAGCTGCCGGTGCGCTTCCTGCCGAAGTGGGACGCCGCGCTGCTCTCGCACGCCGACCGCACCCGGGTGCTGCCCGCCGCGATCCACCGGCGGGTCTACCGGGCGGTCAACGGCACGCTGCTGGCCTCCTACCTGGTGGACGGGCTGGTCGCGGGCGTCTGGGAGCACACCCGCGCCCGGGGCGCAGCCGTCCTCACCCTCACCCCGCTGCTGCCGCACGCCCGCCGCCCGGAGCTGACGGACGAGGGCGAGCGGCTGCTGGCCTTCCTGGAACCCGACGCGGACCGCCGGACGGTGCGCTTCGCGTCCTGAGGCGTGCCGTGGCCAGGCCCTCTCGTTCGGATCCTGCCGGATCGGCGCGCGGCGTCGGGCGCCCGGCAGGATCCGAACGGGAGGGCCTAGGCCTCCTGCTCGTCCAGCTCCGCCAGGAAGGCCAGCGCGGCGGCCCAGGTCCGCTCGGCGGCCTCGGCGTCGTGGTCGGGCAGGTCGGCGTCGGTGTACAGGTGCCCGGCGCCCCGGTAGCGGTGCACCTCGACGTCGGCGCCGGCCCGGGTCATCCGCAGGTACCAGGTGTTCAGCCAGTCCTCGGACTCGAACGGGTCCGGCTCGGCGACGTGCAGCTGCACCGGGATCCCGGTGGCGGCGTCCTCCCGCAGGTCGGAGGTGCCGTGCAGGAGCAGCAGGCCGCGGGCCTGCTCGTCGGCGAGCGCCAGGTTCTGGGCGAGCGCCCCGCCGAGCGAGAACCCGGCGTACACCAGTCCGCCCTCGACCGGCAGCAGCGGCGCGACGGCCCCGACGGCCCGGCGCAGCAGTTCGTCGTTGCCGATCCCGTCGCGGTGCGCCATGCCCTCCTCCAGGTCGTCGAAGGTCCGGCCGCCGTAGAGGTCGGGGGTGTGCACGGTGTGCCCGGCGGCGCGCAGCCGGTCGGCGGCCGCGGCGACGGCGGGGCGCGGGCCGTACGCGGAGTGGAACAGGACGATCTCGGCCACGGGTCTGGCTCCTCGGTGCTGCGGGCGGGCGGGTGGTGCGGTGCGCCGGAGCGGTTCGGCGGCGGCGCGGACCCTCCATGATCGCCCATCCCCGGACGCGCGGGGGCCCGGCCCACCGGGAGGGTGGGCCGGGCCGTTCGGTGTCTGGTGCTACCGGGGGGTCGCCGTCCGGCTCAGAACGAGGCGCTGACGGTGGCGCCGGCGAAGTCCTGCCCGGCGGCGTGGAGGCTGACGAAGTTCCAGCCCGGGGTGGGGTTGGCGACGGTCAGGGTCTCGGTGTTGCCGCTGTTGGTGGACTTGGCGGTGTTGGCGCCGGTGGTCGCCCAGGTGGCGGCGTTGTAGTACAGGTCGGCGTTGCCGGTGCCGCCGGAGGCGTTGATCTTCAGGCTGGCGGTGCCGGCCGGCACCCAGACGAAGAAGTACGCGTAGTCGCCGTTGGCGGCGGCGAGGCCGCTGCGGACGCAGCCGTTGTCGAGCTGGCGGGTGTCCGCGGCGGTGCACTCGCCGCCGCCGGGCGGGGTGGTGGCGGCGCCGTTGCCGGCCGTGAGGGAGACGCCGGAGATCGGCTGGCCGCCGGCCGCGTGGAGGCTGACGTAGTTCCAGCCCTCGGGCGGGTTGGCGACGGTCAGGGTCTCGGTGTTGCCGCTGTTGGTGGACTTGGCGGTGTTGGCGCCGGTGGTCGCCCAGGTGGCGGCGTTGTAGTACAGGTCGGCGTTGCCGGTGCCGCCGCTGGAGCTGACGGTCAGCTTGGCGGTGCCGGCCGGGACCCACACGTAGAAGTACGCGTAGTCGCCCGCCGCGGCGGCGACGTCCTTGCGGGTGCAGCCGATGTCGAGCTGCTGCGGGCCGGCCGCGGTGCAGTCGCCGCCGGGGGTGGGCGGGGTGGTGCCGGAGCCCTTGCCGCAGGCGCCGGCGTTGCAGGCGGTCAGCCAGGTGTCGAAGTCGGCGTCGTAGCGGGTGCCGATGGTGCTCTTCAGGAGGGTGCGGGCGCCGGCCCAGTCACCGGTGCGGTACTTGGCGAGGACGGCGTCCATGTCGGAGCGGCGCTGCTCCAGCATGTAGCGGACGGCCAGGTAGCCCCAGTTGTAGATCCGGGTCTGGTCGGCGTTCTCGTAGGTGGTGTCGAACAGGGTGGACAGCGGGTAGGTGTGCCGGCCGGCCTGGTCGATCGCGGCGGTGTAGTCGGCGCCCCGGTAGCCGTAGTTGACGTACTCGGCGAAGCCCTCGACCCACCAGACGGTCGGGGTGGTCATCCCGGCCTCGAAGTCGCCGTACATGTCGAACCGGCCGTCGAGGAAGTGGGTGTACTCGTGGTTCAGGTTCCAGATCTGGAAGTCCGGACGGACCCACTCGGCCTCGTAGGCGATGAACCGCGGCTGGTTGCCGGCCGCGGTCGGGTCGCCCTCCAGGTACATGCCGCCGTTGTTGGTGGAGATGCCGAAGATGATGCCGGCGTACTTCTGGTAGTCGCTGCTGGAGTGGAAGACCACCACGTCGATGGTGGTGTTCCGGTCGTCGGCGACCGGGCCGCCGTCCTTGGCCACGTTGTGGAAGTACGCGTCCTGGCCCTTGAGGCTGGTGCAGGCGGTGGCGAGCTGGTCGGCGGTCAGCGCCTGGGCGATGACGTCGATGCTGGCGCTGCAGGTGTGGTTCACGGTCAGCACCGCGGCCTTCACCCGGTTCACCAGGTCGCAGGTGCCGTAGTAGGCGCAGTTGGCCTTGTCGTAGCTGTCGGTCATCTCGGCCAGGCCGACCCAGAGCGAGGCGGTGCTGCCGGTGATCGAGGTCTGGGCGAGCAGGCCCTTCACCATCGGGCTGACGGTCGGCTTCAGGTCCGCGTACTGCAGGAAGCGGCCCAGCTCGCGGCCGGAGTTGGCGACCAGGAAGTCCTTGTCGGTGCCGAGCCGGCCGAGGTTGCGGCCGGCGAAGGACTGCAGGGTGGTCAGCACGCTCGGGTCCGCCTTGACGGCGGGCAGGAAGTCGCTGTTCTGGTGGCCGCGCCAGAACACCGTGAAGGTGTTGTTGACGGCGTTGACCATGTACCAGGACGGGTCGTAGCTGCTGTTGTAGCCGTTCAGCAGGCGCTTGACGACGTTCAGGTAGCGGGCGTTCTCCAGCGAGCTGTCGATCAGGGTGACCGCCTCGCCCAGCGTCTCGCCGTTGGCGTCGGTGACGTCCTGCGAGCGGGCGTTGGCGAAGAAGGCGTCCAGGCCGCCCTCGATCGCGCCCTTCAGGGTGCCGCCGTAGGTGCCCACCACGTCCGCGTTGTACCACTGCACGTAGTAGCCGGCCCGCAGGTACAGCACGATCTGGTGGGCCGAGGTGGAGTTGTCGCCCGGGTAGGCGGCGGACACGTCGCGCAACGCGTTGGCGACGGTGACCATCTGCGACTCCTTGAAGGCCGCCTTCGCGTCGTTGCCCTTGAGCAGGAACAGCGAGTTGACGCAGTCGACGGTGGACGCCTTGATCTTCGCCACCAGGTCGGCGCCGGTGCGGCCGGTGAAGTCGGACGCGTCGCAGGCCGTGGTGGCGGTCGGTACGTCACCCGGCAGGCCGCCGGGCTCGCCCCCGGCCGCCAGCGGCGGACGCTTGCTGGCGTCGGAGCGGACGTTGCTGGCGGAGTCCTTGCGGAGCTCGGCCGCCGCCGAGCCCAGCGGCGCCTCCTTGCCCGCCTTGGCCGCCCGGTCGGCCCCGAGGGCCTGGTCGGAGTTCTCGGACTTGGCCGGCTTCTGCCCGGCCGGGGCGGCCGCCCGGGCCCCCGGCGCCAGCGCGCCGAGGAGACCGAGGGCCAGACAGAGGGACAACAGCAGACTCAGCGTCCGTCCTGCGGACGCGAACGCCATCCGGAAGGTTCGCACGTGGGGGCCTCCGGGCCGATGTGGCGCCGTGGTTGGGGGCACGGCGGAGGGTCGGTGACCGCCGAGGTGCCCCTCGACGGCCTGTGACATGTACAATTACACATGTCACCTGTCACCGAAAGAGCTCAGGCGCAAGTCAACTGCCGGTCATAACCCGCCGGTTGAACTCCCGCCCGCACCCGGCCCCTGCTCGGCCCCGCTCAGCCCCCGCCCGGATCCCGTCCGGCGGCCTCCCGATCCCGCCCCCGTCCCCCGCCGCTATCCGGCCAGGCGGTCGGCCAGCTCCGGCAGGTCCGCGACGAACCAGAGCTGCAGGCCGCGGTTGCTCTCCCGGACGAAGTCGCGCAGCGCGTCCGACCCCGCCACCTGCGCGGCGATGTCGCCCACCACCGCGAGGCCCATCCGGTACTGCGCGAACTTCTGCACCACCGCGCCCGCGACGCCGCTGCGCAGCCGGAAGAACTCCGCCCCCAGCCGCTCCACCGGCAGCGCCACCCAGGACGCCTCCTGGTAGTAGGCGTCGCCCAGCAGGTCCAGCGCCTGGCGCTCCCCCGCCACCGCCTCGCCCTCCGGCCCGGCCACCATCACCCGCACCCCGCCCAGCTCCCGCACCGCCGTCACCGCACACCTCCGGTCAGGTCGTCGATCAGCGCCAACACGTCGGACACCCGCCGGGGCGGGCCCATCACCACGAAGCGCAGCGCGCTCCGCTCCTCCTCCCGCACCGCCTGCACCCACAGCGGCCGCGGCCCCCCGGACCACGCCGAGGCCGCCGCCAGCACGCCCGTGACCAGCCGGTCCGCGTCGCGCGGGCCCACCCCGTCCACCTGCACCACCGCCGAGACGTCCGCCCGCACCGGTTTGGCCGACACCCCGCCCCCGGTGAACGCCTCCGCCTCGGCCCGCGCGATCCGGTACTGCTTCCCGATCCGCACCGCCTTGAGCTTCCCGTCCCGCACGTAACCCCGCACGGTCTTCACGTGCAGGCCCAGCAGCTCGGCCACGTCCTCGACGGAGTAGAAATCCTGCATTCCCTATCCTTCCCTATCCCGCCCCAGAATACGACCCGATAGGGAACTTCTCCCTCCCGCCACTCCGACCGCGGACCACCGGTTCCCGCTCCTCCCCGCTCCTGCCGTCCGCCCCGGAAAAACCGCTTGCGCCGCTGCCGCCAGCGGCTAAGGTGGTCCACGTCCCGCCGCGCCGCCGTGCGCTCGCGGGCCCGACGAGAGGAGGTGTGGACCGATGGTTGTCGCCGTGACGCGGCGTGCCTTCGTGTGCGCGCCATACGCCTCCCCCCGTCTTCGTCCCACCGGCTGACAGCGCCCTTTCCGCGCCCCGGTGGGCCACTCCTCAGGAGCCACCGCAGTGCGCGAGCGCTTTGCCGACAGCGATTCCTTCTCCCGCATCCGCCCCAAGGGCACGTCCCGTCGCGGCCGCCGGACGGACCGCTTCGACGACGACCAGCCCGACTACGACTACTTCTCCACCGCCGAGGCCGACGGCTTCGGCCACTCCGACGACTTCGCGGGCGACGAGCCGGAGTTCACCGCCCCCGTGACCGACGGTCCCCCCACCGGCGACCGCTGGTCGACGTGGGACCAGTCCACCCCGACCGAGAAGGGCCCCGAGCCGCGCCCCGACTGGGTCGTCACCGAACTCGCGGCCGTCGACACCGAGTTGGGGATCGTGAAGACCGGCAAGGAGGCCGACGTCTTCCTGCTGGAGCGCGCCGTCCCCGGCACCGACCGCCGCACCCTGATGGCGGCCAAGCGGTACCGGGACGCCCAGCACCGGATGTTCCACCGGGACTCCGGCTACCTGGAGGGCCGCCAGCACAAGGAGTCCCGGGTCACCCGGGCGATGGCCAAGCGCACCGCCTTCGGCAAGGAGGCGATCGCCGGCCAGTGGGCGGCCGCCGAGTTCGGCGCGCTGTGCCGGCTCTGGTCGGCGGGCGTCGCCGTGCCGTACCCGGTGCAGATCACCGGCACCGAGATCCTGATGGAGTTCGTCGGCGACGAGGACGGCACGGCCGCGCCCCGGCTGGCCCAGCTCCGCGCCGAGGAGGCCGACATCGACGACCTGTGGGCGCAGTTGGGCCGCAGCCTCGCGCTGCTGGCCTACGACGGCTACGCGCACGGCGACCTCTCGGCGTACAACATCCTGGTGCACCGGGGCCGCCTGGTGGTCATCGACGTCCCGCAGATCGTCGACGTGGTGGCCAACCCGCGCGGCCTCTCCTTCCTGGAGCGGGACGTGCGCAACGTCGGCGCATGGTTCGTCTCCCGCGGCCTCCCGCCCGAGAGCGTCGAGGCCCTGGTCGAATCCCTCGCCACCGACGCCCGCCTGCGCCGCTGACCCCGCCGCCACCGGCCCGCCACCGCCCCCGCCCGGCCCCGACCGCGGCTGACCTCTCCTCACCTCGTGCGAACCGCCCGGTAGTTGGCTCGCGCACCAGGTGTAGAGTCACCGCGGTCGGGCGGGGCGGGGGTACCGGCTTCCCTCTCCGCGTTCGAACGGTCAGAATCACTGACAGGTAGTCCAACACGCTCGGGGGATGCGGGACATGTGGGGTCGGGGCACGGTGCTCGGGGGCCGGTACGCCCTCTCCGAACGGCTCGGCAGCGGGGCGATGGGCGAGGTCTGGCGAGCCGAGGACCAGGTGCTCGGCCGCCAGGTCGCGGTCAAGATCGTGCTGCCCGCGCTGATGGAGGACGAGGTCTTCGCGGCCCGGTTCCGCCGCGAGGCGACGGTGCTGGCGGCGATGAACCACCGGGGCGTGGTGCACATCCACGACTACGGCGAGGACGGCACCGAGCCGGACGCGAGGACCGCGTACATCGTGATGGAGCTGCTCACCGGCAAGCCGCTCGACAAGGCCCGCGGCCGCGACCCCTTCCCGCCCGACCGGGCGCTGGACGTCGCCGCCCAGGTGCTGGACGCGCTGCACGCCGCGCACCGGCAGGGCATCGTCCACCGGGACATCAAGCCGTCCAACCTGATGATCGACGCGGACGGGCGGGTCACCGTCACCGACTTCGGCATCGCCCGCACTCTCGCCGACACCCGGATCACCACCGCCCACGCGGTGATCGGGACCGCCCTCTACATGGCCCCGGAACGCGCCGAGGGCAAGGACGCCTCCGCCGCCTCCGACCTGTACTCGGTCGGCGTGGTGCTGTACGAACTGCTGGCCGGCGCGGTGCCGTTCACCGGCGGGACCCCGCTGGAGGTGGTGCTCAAGCACGTCCGCGAGCCGGTCCCCGAACTGCCGGAGAGCGTGCCCGCGCCCGTGCGGGCGGTGGTCGCCAAGGCGCTCGCCAAGCAGCCCGAGGACCGCTACCCGGACGCGGCCGCGATGGCCGTCGCCGCCCGGCAGGCGATGTCCACCCCGGCCGCCCTCGGGGCGGTGCTCGGCCCGCCCGAGGCCGTCGAGGCACCGCCGACCGTCCCCGCCCCCGAACCCGCCCTCGGGTCGACCGCCGGACCCGCGCCCGTGCCCGCGCCGGCCCCGGCCCCGGTCCCGGCGCCCACCCCCAAGGAGCAGCGCGCCGGGCGGCGGCGCCTGGCCACCGTGCTGCTGCCGGTCGTCCTGGTCACCGGTGGCGGGGTGACGGCCCACCAGCTCGACCTGCTGCCCTGGCAGCAGGACCGGAACCCGGGCACCACGGCCGGCTCCACCCCGAGCGCCGGCGCCCCGGTCCCCGGCGCCGTCGGCACCGGCCCGTCGGCCACCGACTCCGGCACCGCGCAGGCCGTCCCGACCCCGCCCCCGTCGTCCCCGCCCGCCGAGAACCCCGCCTCCCCGGTCACCGACCCGGGCGCCGCCCCCGGCACCGGCATCGTCCCGGGCACCGGCAGCGGCTCCGGCTCCGGTGGCGGGGTCGGCGGCGGCAACTCCGGCGGCTCCGCGAGCGGTTCGGGCGGCACCGGTACCACCGCCGGCAGCGGGAGCAACCCGGGCACCGGCTCCGGCGGTTCCAGCAGCTCAGGTGGCTCCAGCAGCTCGGGCGGCTCCGGCGGCGGCAGCACCCCGGCCCCGCCCAAGCCCACCACCCCGGCCGCCGGCACCCCCGCCGGCCCGGCCAACGGCTGCGGCGGCTCCGGCTGGGGACGGCTGAGCAACACCGGCAGCGGACGGACCATCGGCCTCGGCTCCGACGCCGTCAGCCCGGGCGTCCCGGTGGTCTCCGGCGGCTACACCTCCCACGGCTGGATCAAGGCCACCGACGGCACCGGCGTGACCACCTTCACCGCCTGCAAGCCCGGCAGCGGCATCAGCCTCGGCGCGCGCTACGCGGGCAGCCCCAACATCGCCGAACTCGCCGGCTCCAGCTCCTTCGGCGACATGATCAGCTGGTCCGTCGCCGACGCCGGCTCCGGGAACTTCCAACTCAAGTTCGGGTACGGCCCGCAGAGCTGCCTGACCGACAACGGCAGCGGCAACACCCTCACCGTCAACACCTGCAACCCGGGGGACAGGTCCCAGCTCTTCCGCTTCTCCTGACCACCGCCCGAGGACTCCACCGATTCCCCCACCCCGCAGCGCAGTTGTCGCACATCCGGGGCAGAATGCGGTCATGGCCGAACAGTACTTCTCCGCCTTCGCGGTGGACGCCGCCATCCTGCTGCGCCTCCCCGGCTCGGGCGACCGCCCCCTCCCGGGGGTGGCCCCGTCCGAGGCGCTCGGCGAGCTGCTCTCCGGCCGGATCCGCCCCGACTCGGCCTCCCGCTACACCGCCCTGCTGCCCGCCCTCGCCGGCGCCTTCGGCACCCCCCTGGGCGCGGTCTCCGTCCCGGGCCGGCACTGGGACGACCTGACGGACGTCTTCGAGGCCCTCGAACTCCCCGCCCTGACCGTCCTCTGGTCCCGCCCCTGGGCCTTCCCCGCCGACAGCGCCGACGACTGGCCGTGGCCGTACCCGACCCTCGCCCCGCGCACCGGCACCGCCGAACTGCTCGCCGAACTCGCCGCCCTGGCCTCGGAGTCAGTCCCCGAGCAGGACGTCCCGAGCATGGACGAGGACGACCTGGAGGAGGCGTCCTGGTTCCTCACCGAGCACCTGCCGGTCTGGGCCTCCCGCGCCCACGCGCTCGACCTCGACCTCCTGCTGGTGCGCGACGGCGCCCGGTGACACGTCATCGATGACGCAGCACCGATGCCCCGACATCAATGCCACAGCATCGATGTCACGACACCGATGTCACGACACCGATGTCGCATCACCGATGCCACGACATTGATGACACGGCACCCATGTCACGGCACCGTCCCCGGCACCCCACCGCCGCCCCACCCACCCTCAGGACACCACGTCCTTGCCCGCGAACCCGCGGAACGCCAGCGCCAGCAGCACCACCGAGTAGGACAGCGACAGCACCACGCCCTGCACCATCCCGCCCCACTCCAGCTGCGGCTGCAACGCGTCCGCCCAGGCGTACTGCCAGTGCGCCGGCAGCCACTCCCGCAGCGAGCCGAGCGCGGTGACGGCGTCCAGCACGCCCGTGACGATCGAGAGGAAGACCGCGCCGCCGACCGCGCCGAGCGGGGCGTCCGTCGCCGTGGAGAGCCAGAACGCCAGCGCGCCGATCACGATCTCGGCGAGGAAGACGTACAGCACGGCGATCGCCAGCCGGGGCAGCGCCTCGGTCGCGGAGAGCGTCGCCCCGGTGGGGAGCTTCAGGTCGCCCCAGCCGTACGCCGCGGTGCCGACCACCAGTCCGACGGCGGGCAGCAGCACCACCGCGGCGGCCGAGAACACCATCGCCACGGTGAACTTCCGCACCAGCAGCCGGGCCCGGGGCACCGGCGCGGCCAGCAGGTAGCGCAGCGAGGACCAGCTGGCCTCGGAGGCCACCGTGTCGCCGGAGAACAGCGCGACCGGGATGACCAGCAGGAAGCCGGTGCCCATGAACAGCAGCGTGGTGGCGAAGTTCGCGCCGGACGCGGTGGCCAGGTCGATGAACGTGGTGCGGTTGTCCCGCCCGGACGTGCCGCCGATCTGGAACGCCCCCAGCACCACGAACGGCAGCACCGCCAGCACCCCGCCGATCACCAGCGTGCGCCGCCGCCGCAGCTGGCGCATCGCCTCGACCCGCAGCGGCAGCGTCCGGCCGACCCGGTAGCCGGGCGCGGCAGCGCCCGGCTCGGCCTCGACCACCGCGCCGCCCGCGCCGCCCGCGCCGCCAGTCCCGCTCATCGCGCCCACACCCCTCCGTACCCAGCCCCGCTCCGACCACTGACACCGTCCACCGGACCCCCACCGCTCACGACGACGCCCCCTGGATCAGCGACAGGAAGGCGTCCTCCAGCCGTCGCTGCGGCCCGATCCCGCTCACCGGCACGCCGAGGCGCACCAGTTCGGCGGTCAGCCGGCTCGCGGGCAGGCCGTCGAGGCGGACCAGCAGCCCGCCGTCCACGGCTTCCGCCGAGGCGACGCCGGCCAGCTCGGCGAGCTTCTCGGCGACCGCACCGGCACCGGGGTAGCCGTCCTCGACGGTGACCAGCAACTGCTCGCCCGCGCCGGTGATCTCCCCGGTCGGCCCGGCGACGACCAGTCGGCCACGTTCCATCACCACCAGGTGGGTGCAGGACTGCTCGACCTCGGCGAGCAGATGGCTGGAGACGATGACGGTCCGCCCGGCGGCGGCGTACCGGACCATCACCTCCCGCATCTCGCGGATCTGCGGCGGGTCGAGCCCGTTGGTCGGTTCGTCGAGGATCAGCAGGTCGGGCAGGCCGAGCATGGCCTGGGCGATGGCCAGCCGCTGCCGCATGCCCTGCGAGTAGGTGCGGACGGCGCGCTCCAGGGCCTCACCGAGGCCGGCGATCTCCAGGGCCTCGGCGAAGTGCGCGTCCTCGACGGGCCGGCCGGTGGCGGCCCAGTACGACTCCAGGTTGGCCCGGCCGGAGAGGTGCGGCAGGAAGCCCGCGCCCTCGACGAACGCGCCGACCCGGGAGAGCACCGGCGCGCCGGGCCGGATCGCGTGCCCGAAGACCCGGATCCCGCCCTCGTCGGGGCGGATCAGGCCCATCAGCATCCGCAGCGTAGTGGTCTTGCCCGCGCCGTTGGGGCCGAGCAGGCCGAGCACCTGCCCGGTCTCGACCCGGAACGACAGGTCGCGCACCGCGTACCGGTCGGTGGAGCCCTTGTACCGCTTCGACAGGCCGGTGATCAGCAGCGGCACCCCGGCCAGCTCCGGGTCGGGCGCGGGCGTGCCGTCCCGCCGCCGCCGGGCGAACACCAGCAGCGCGGCGAGGGCCAGCGCGACCAGCGGCAGCACCCAGGTCCGGTCCGGCAGCGGCGCGGCCTCGGTGCGCAGCTCCGGCACGGTCGGGACGGTCAGCGGGCCGGCGGCCGAGACGGTGTACGTGGCGGCCCGGTCGGGCGAGGCGTACGCGAGGTCGGTGGCGGCCAGGACGAGGCGCAGCCGGTGCCCGGCGGGGAACTCGTGGTCGACGGCGGGCAGCGCGACCCGCACGGTCCGCCCGCCGTCGGCGTCGGCGCCGGTCACCCGCAGCGGGGCGACCAGCTGCTGCGGCAGGCTCTGCTTGCCGTCGGGGGCGACGTCGTAGAGCTTGGCGAACAGCACGGCCTCGGGGGCGTCCGCCTCGACCCGCACCGAGACGGCGGGGGCGCCGGTCAGGTGCAGGGCGCCGGTCAGCGGTTCCGACTCGAAGGAGGCGTGCTGGCCGGGGAAGTCGAGCGAGAGGCCGGCCCCGACCGAGGAGAGCTGGGACAGCGCGCCGATGCCGGGCAGGGTGGAGATGTTCGGCGGCGCCCCGCCCGGCGGGTTGGCGAACTCCTGCTCGCGGCCGGTCAGCGGCACCTCCCGCTGGGCGGTCCCGCCGAGGCCGGGGTACGCGTCGGCGTCGGCGCCGCGCAGCACCGCCTGGAAGCCGGTGGAGTCGACGCCGCCGGTCCGGGTGACCCGGAACGCGGGGCCGGTGTCGGTGCCGTCGTCCTTCAGGTAGTGGTCGAACCAGGCGTTCACCCGGGCGTCCGCGCGGGTGCTGGTCTCCTGGCCGCCGTCGTGGCCGGCGCCGAACCAGTCGACCGAGACGGGCGCGCCGTTCGCGGCGACCGCCCGGGCGATCCGGTCGCCCTGGTCGAGCGGGAACAGCGAGTCCTGCTGGCCCTGGACGACCAGCGTCGGCACCTTGATCCGGTCCGCCACGGCGGCGGGGCTGGAGCGCTCCAGCAGTTCGACCGCCGCCGCGTCCGGCCGCCCGGCCGCCGCCACCCGGTTGTACATGTCGCACAGCTCGGCCCGGAACCGCCCGCAGCCCACCGCGCCGGCCGCACCGTCCGCGCCCACCGCACCGTCCGCGCCCACCGCGCCGTCCGCGCCCCCGGAGGCACCGGGCGCCCCGGAGCCCCCGGAGGCACCGGGCGCCCCGGAGCCCCCGAATCCGGCGGCCGACGACGAGCCGGTGGTGAAGAAGATCCCGGCCCACAGCTTCTTGAAGACCCCGTCGGCCGCCGAACTCCCCTGCGCGGCCTGCGGGAAGAGCGCGTCCGCCAGGTCGAACCAGGTGATCTGCGGGGCGATCGCGTCGATCCGGCCGTCGTACCCGGCGGCCAGCAGCGACACCGCCCCGCCGTACGAGGCGCCGGTCACGCCCACCCTCGGGTCGCCGGCACCGTCCAGCCGCACCTCGGGGCGCTGCGCCAGCCAGTCCACCAGCCGGGAGACGTCGGCGACCTCGCGCTCCGGCTGGTCGAGGCCGATCCGCCCGCCCGACTTCCCGAAGCCGCGCGCCGACCAGGTCAGCACCGCGTAGCCGTGCCGGGCCAGCTCCTCGGCGCGCTCCCGCAGGTCGTCCTTCGACCCGCCGAAGCCGTGCGCCAGCAGCACGGCCGGGCGCCGCCCGGAGCCGCCCGCGGTGAAGAACGAGGTGTCGATCCGGACGGTCTCACCGCTGCCGGCGACCTCGGGCAGCTCCAGGAAGCGGTCCTCCCGGTGCACCCGCTCCGGCTGCCCGGCCACCGCGACCGCCCCGCCCCCGACCAGCAGCGCGGCCGCGACCCCGCCGGCCAGCACCGCCCTGCGCCTGGTCCACCACCCGCGCCACGCCCCACCGAAGCCCATGCCGGTGATCCTAACCGGGGCCGCGGTAGGGAATCCGTCAGCGCGCCCCCGCCCTCCCCCACCACCGGACACCCCCGTCCCCGGACACCCCGACACCCGCCCGCCCCGGGCTCCCGTACCCCCGCATTCCGCCGCGATAGGGTGCGAATCCCCCACCCGGCCCCCGTGCCTCCCCCACCCCCGGACCGCCCGAGGTGACCCGTGTTCTGGCCGCTCGTCAGCCTGCTCGCCGCGATCCTCGCCACCCTGCTGGCCGGCTGGCTGGTCGACCAGCTCCTCCAGCGGCTGGCCGCCCGCCACCCGGACGCCCCGGTCTGGGCGGAGCTGCGCCGCTGCCGCGTCCCGCTCCAACTGGTGCTGCTGTCGGCCCTGTTGCTCGCCGCCCAGCCGGTCCGCCGGATCTTCCACGCCGAGGACGACGGCGTCCGGCACGGCGTGCTGCTGGTGCTGGTCGGCTCGCTCGGCTGGCTGACCGTCCGGGTGCTGGCGGCCGTCGTCGAGGCCGCGTTCAGCCGCTACGAGACGGTCACCGAGGACGCCTCCCGGGTGCAGCGCGTCCGCACCCAGCTCGGCCTGGTCCGCCGGGTCGGCTCCGCGGTCGTCTGCGTGGTGACCGGCGGCGCGCTGCTGCTGACCTTCGACGCCATGCGCACGGTCGGCGCCAGCCTGCTCGCCTCGGCCGGCATCATCGGCATCATCGCGGGCATCGCCGCCCAGTCCACCCTCGGCAACTTCTTCGCGGGCCTGCAGATCGCGTTCAGCGACACCGTCCGGATCGGCGACACCGTGGTGGTGGACGGCCAGCAGGGCACCGTCGAGGAGATCACCCTCTCCTACCTGGTGCTGCGCCTGTGGGACTACCGCCGCCTGGTCGTCCCGGTCTCGTACTTCGTCTCCAAGCCGTACGAGAACTGGACCCGCCGCGACCCCGGCCTGCTGGCCTGGGTGCTGCTCCACCTCGACCACCGCACCCCGGTCGACGCCCTGCGCGCCGAACTGGAGCGCTACCTCGCGGCCAGCCCGCTCTGGGACGGCCAGGAGTGGTCGCTGACCGTCAGCGACACCACCCCGTCCACCATCGTCGTCCGCGCCATGATGACCGCCCGCGACCCGGACGCCACCGCCGCCCTCAAGCTCGCCGCCCGCGAACACCTGCTGGCCCACCTGCGCGACCACCACCCGGAGTCGCTGCCCCGGGTCCGCACCGAGTGACCCACGCCCCTCCGGGCCGGGCGGCGTCCGCCGCCGAACGGCACGGCGCCGCCGTCACCCGCGGCGGCGGGTGTCGGAGCGGGGACCGCGTCCGGCTTCGGCCGCGGTCCCCGCTCCCCTCGTCACAGCACCCGGGTCATCGTCCGGTGCGGGATCCCGGCGTCGTCGTACACCGGGCCCTCGGCCGCGTAGCCGAGCCGCTCGTAGAAGCCGAGCGCCTGCACCTGGGCGTGCAGCTCGACCTCGCGGGCGCCCCGTTCGCGCCCCAACTCCTCGACGGCGCGCACGAGTCGGGCGCCCAGGCCGGTGCCGCGGGCGGCGGCGACCACGGCGAGCCGGCCGAGCAGCACCCGGCCCTCGGTGCCGCCGGTCATCGCCAGCGCCTCGGCGCCGGAGATCAGCCGGGCGGTGCCGAGCGCCGCGCCGTCGGGGCCGACGGCCAGCAGGTGCGCGGAGGTCGCGTCGTACTCGTCGTACTCCAGCTCCGGCGGCACGCTCTGCTCGACCACGAACACCTCGTGCCGCACGCCGCGCGCCAGCTCCATCTCCGCGTCCCCGTCGACCACCCGGATCGACACGTCCGTCAGTGGGATGCCCATCCCCGTCCTCCTCAGCTCTCGGCCGCGATGGTATCCAGCGCGTGCCGCAGGTCCTCCGGGTAGTCCGAGGTGAACTCGACCCAGCGCCCGTCCTCGGGGTGCTCGAAGCCGAGCGAGACGGCGTGCAGCCACTGCCGGGTCAGGCCGAGCCGCTTGGCCAGCGTCGGGTCCGCGCCGTAGGTGAGGTCGCCGACGCAGGGGTGGCGCAGCGCCGACATGTGCACCCGGATCTGGTGGGTGCGGCCGGTCTCCAGCTTGATGTCGAGCAGGGACGCGGCCCGGTACGCCTCGATCAGGTCGTAGTGCGTGACGGAGGGCTTGCCGTCGCGGGTGACGGCCCACTTCCAGTCGCTGCTGGGGTGCCGGCCGATCGGCGCGTCCACCGTGCCGGACAGCGGGTCGGGGTGGCCCTGGACCAGCGCGTTGTACTTCTTCTCGGTGATCCGGTCGTGGAACTGCCGCTTCAGGTCGGTGTACGCCCGCTCGGACTTGGCGACCACCATGATCCCGGAGGTGCCGACGTCGAGGCGGTGCACGACGCCCTGGCGCTCGGCGGCGCCGGAGGTGGAGATCCGGTAGCCGGCCGCGGCCAAGCCGCCGATCACGGTGGGGCCGGTCCAGCCGGGGCTGGGGTGCGCGGCCACGCCGACCGGCTTGTCGATCACCACGACATGGTCGTCGTCGTGGATGATCCGCATGCCCTCGACGGCCTCGGCGACGATCTGCACCGGCGCCGCGGGGGCGGGGATCTCGACCTCCAGCCAGGAGCCAGCGGTGACCCGGTCCGACTTCCCGGCGACCGCGCCGTCCAGGGTCACCTTGCCCTCGGCGGCGAGCTCGGCGGCCTTGGTGCGGGAGAACCCGAACATCCGGGCCAGGGCGGCGTCCAGCCGCTCGCCCTCCAGGCCGTCGGGTACGGGGAGGCTACGGGTCTGCGCTGCGATACTCACCCACCCGAGTATGCCCGACCCGCACCGGCCCCCGACCCCACCGGCCCCCGCCCGGGCCCCACCCGCCGCCCGCCCGGCGGCCGTCCTCGCCCCGGCGGCGGCACGTCCGGGGCCGCCTCCTAGCATCGGAGCCGCACCACCATCACGACGGCCCGGTCAACGGGGACGGGGCCGGATCCGAGGGGGGACCCGCCATGAAGGCCCGCACGATCGGTACGGCCGCCGCGGCCGCGGTGGCCGCGCTCGCGGCCCGCGACCTGCTGCAGAAGCGGCACGCGCTGCTGCGAAACTTCCCGGTGGCCGGCCACGCCCGCTACCTGCTGGAGCGGATCGGCCCGGAGCTGCGGCAGTACATCGTCACCTCCAACGAGGAGGAGCGCCCGTTCAGCCGCGACCAGCGCAGCTGGATCTACGCCTCCGCGAAGGAGGAGAACAACTACTTCGGCTTCGGCACCGAGGTCGACGTCGCGCACGTCCAGGGCCACGCCTACCTGAAGCAGCGCACCTTCGCCGGCCCGCTGCCCGACGCGCACGACCCGGACGCGCCGCTGCCGTCCGCCAAGGTGCTGGGCGGCCCGCGCGGGCGGGCGAAGGCGTTCCGGCCGGCCAGCGTGGTGAACGTCTCGGCGATGAGCTTCGGCTCGCTCTCCGGCGCCGCGATCACCGCCCTGAACGAGGGCGCGGCGCAGGCCGGCGCGCTGCACAACACCGGCGAGGGCGGCCTGTCCCCGTACCACCGCAAGGGCGGCGACCTGGTGCTGCAGCTGGGCACCTCGTACTTCGGCTGCCGCAACGCGGACGGGAGCTTCGACCTGGCGAAGCTCAGGGAGGTGGTGGCGTCCGGTCCGGTCCGGGCGATCGAGATCAAGCTGTCGCAGGGCGCCAAGCCGGGCCTGGGCGGCATGCTGCCGGGCGCGAAGGTGGCGCCGGAGATCGCCGGGATCCGCGGCATCCCGGTCGGCGAGGACTGCGCCTCGCCGTCCCGGCACAGCGCGTTCGGCGACACCGACTCGATGCTGGACTTCGTCGAGCTGCTGGCCACCGAGACCGGCCTGCCGGTCGGGATCAAGAGCGCGGTGGGCGAGCTGGGCTTCTGGCGGGAGCTGGCGTCGATGATGGCGCGCGGCGACCGCGGCGTGGACTTCGTGACGGTCGACGGCGGCGAGGGCGGCACCGGCGCGGCGCCGCGGATCTTCGCCGACTCGGTGTCGCTGCCGTTCCGGATGGGCTTCTCCCGGGTCTACGGCACCTTCGCCGAGCTGGGCCTGACCGACCGGCTGACCTTCGTCGGCTCCGGCAAGCTCGGCCTGCCGGAGAACGCCGCGGTGGCGTTCGCGCTGGGCGCCGACCTGATCAACGTGGCGCGCGAGGCGATGCTGTCGATCGGCTGCATCCAGGCCCAGAAGTGCCACACCGACCGCTGCCCGACCGGCATCGCCACCCAGAACCCGTGGCTGACCCGCGGCGTCGACCCGGCCTCCAAGGCCACCCGGGCCGCCCTCTACCTGCGCACCCTGCGCCGGGAGCTGACCAAGGTCTCCTCGGCGCTCGGCGTCGCCCACCCGTCGCTGATCACGCCCGACGACATCGAGGTGCTGAACGGCGACTACGAGGCCCGCACGCTGGCCTCCGTGTACGGCTACAAGGACGGCTGGGGCCGGCTCGGCCCGGAGCTCGCCGAGGAGATCACCCGGCTGCTCACCGCCTGATCCCCGCCGCCCGCCCCTCAGCGGGAGAGCAGCAGCCGGCCGCCGACCGCCGCGGTCGCCGCGAGCACCGCCACCGCGATGACGTGCACCGCCAGGTCCCACCCCCACGAGCGCCGGTCGGCCGCCGGGTCGAGCGTGAACTCGGCCGGGTCCGCGGGCGTGTGGTGCACCGTCACCGCGCGCCCGCGCGCCCGGGCCGGGTCGGCGAGGTGCGCGGTGCAGTGCGCGGTGACGGCGGTGCCGGCGCGGGTGGTGAACGCGACGACGGGGGTGAGGGTGGTGTGGGTCGAGCCGTCGTCCTCGTCGACCCGGACGTCCCGGAACACCGCGACGATCCGCCCCGGCACCGCGTCCATCGCGGCGAGCCGCTCCCGCTTCGCCCTCCGGTCCCGGACGGCCTCCGGCAGGTACCGGATCCCGAGCAGCGCCCACGGCCCGGCGCCGCCGACCAGCGCCCACGGCCAGGCCCAGCGGACGGCGGCCAGCGCCACCAGGCCCGCGTACGCCGCGAACAGCGCGCCGGCCGGGCCCGCCAGGCCCCGGGCGGGCGGCTCGGGGGCGTTGGAGAACCGGTGCTCGGCGGGCCGGCCCACCGGGTGGCTGACCCCGATCTCCCGGCCCACCCACGCCGAGGTGAGCGTCTCGCCGCGCCCGTCGTCCCCCTGGACGACGACCTCCCGCCCCGAGTCCGGGTCCCGCCAGGAGACCGTCACCGGGATGCCGCCGATCCGCGAGGCGCCGTGCCGCACCTCCCCGACCCGCTCGATCCGCCCGGCCAGCCGGACCGTCCGCTGCGCCTTCGTCACCCCGGCCAGCGACCGCCCGGCCCCGACCAGCGCCACCGCGCCCCACGCCGCGCTCCACAGCAGCAGCGCCCCGTCCCACCCCACCACGCGCCCTCCCCGGCGGTCCGTCCTCCCGACACCATGCCCGCCCGCCGGCCCCCGACACGCGGATGCCCGCCGGACCTGGGGTCCGACGGGCACGCGTACGGGGGCGGGCGGGGCGGTCAGCCCTCGCCGTCCTCCTGCTCCGCCTGCTTCCCGGCCCTGGCGGCCGGCGCGCCGTGCGTGGTGCCGTCCGGGTTGGAGCCGCGGAAGGAGAGCAGGACGACCAGGATGCCGCCGCAGACGATCGCCGAGTCGGCGAGGTTGAAGACCGCGAAGTGCTGGACGGAGATGAAGTCGACCACGTGCCCGCGGAACGCCGAGGGGGCGCGGAACAGCCGGTCGGTGAGGTTGCCGAGCGCGCCGCCGAGCAGCAGGCCGAGCGCGATCGCCCAGGGCAGGCTGTACAGGCGGCGGGCGATCCGCCAGATCACCACGATGACGCCGGCGGCGATCGCGGTGAACAGCAGCGTCATCGCCTGGCCCATGCCGAACGCGGCGCCGCCGTTGCGGATCACCTGGAGGGTCATCCAATCGCCGATCACGTCGATCGGCGTGGAGCGGCCCTCCAGCTTGGCGACGACCAGCATCTTGGAGCCGAGGTCGATCAGGTAGGCGAGCAGCGCGACGAGCAGCAGCAGGCTGATCCGGCGGCGGCGCACCACGGCGCGGGCGCCCTCGGCGGCCGTCGAACCGGCGTTCTCTGGCTGCTCGTGCTCGGGCGCCGGACGCTCGGCCGGCTCACCCGCCCCGGTGGGCCGGGCGGTGGGGACGGCGTCGTCCTGGGTCTGGTGGGAACCTGGCGTGCTGATGATCCGCTCCGCTGCCGTGTGGAATGCGCCGGGTGGAATGCCGGTCGACGTACTGGGGACGAGGGTACGGCACCGCCCGCCCGGTTGGCCGCCGCAGCCGGGATTGTCCGGCCTTCGGGACCAGTCGACCGGCACCCGCGGTCAGCGGCGTTCCTGCTTGGCCTTGCAGCTGACGCAGAGGGTGGCGCGCGGGAAGGCCTGCAGCCGGGCCTTGCCGACGGGCTGGCCGCAGGACTCGCAGCGGCCGAAGGCGGTGCCCTCCAGGCGGGCCAGGGCGCGCTCGGTCTGGGCGAGGCTGTCGCGGGCGTTGTTGGCGAGCGAGAGCTCGCTCTCCCGGTTGATGTTCTTGGTGCCGGCGTCGACCTGGTCGTCGCCCGCGCCGTCGTTGGAGTCCCGCATCAGGCCGGCGATGGCGGCCTCGGAGGCCTCGATCTCGGCCCGCAGCCGGAGCAGGTCGGCGGCCAGTTCGTCGCGCAGCTCGGCGACCTCCTCGGCCGTCCACGGGTCCTCGCCGGGGCGGACCGGCAGCTCGGCCGGGTCGGCCTGCTCGCCGCCGCCGCGGGCACCGCTGCCCGCCGGCACGTGGGTGCGGCTGCTCGCCGCGGTGTGTCCGGTGGTGCCGGTCTTTCGCCGCGCAGTACTCACGGTCCCCTCCCCTGGGTCGCCGGCCACGGCCTCGCGCGACCTCTTGGTCACGGTTCCTGTCGCCTTCTCAGCCATGGCTTTCGACCTCATTCACGAATGATCAGAAGCGTCGGTTCCCGACGATCTTGCCGGTCCCGGAACGATAAACCCCATCGAATCAGCCCACAACGGGACATACCGATGCACCTCACCGATCCCACCCGCGCAGCCTCCGTCGGTCCGGCGCTGCCCAAGTTGTGCCCAGAACGCCCCGGGCTAACCACCCGCCGCCCGCCGGCCCCCGGCTCGCGGGTGCGCGAAACGGCTTGCGGGGGCCGATACACTGGGCCTCGCAAGGCGCAGATGGGACGAGTACCGACGCACGCAGCCAGCAGCGACCCGGGGGCGGTGGGAGCCCGGGGGTGTGCGCGGCGGGAAGATCACCCCGGAGCCGCCGGAAGAACGGCCCGCGTCAGCGGGCCCAGTAGAACCGGCCGCAAAACCCAAAGAGAGGGCCGCAGCGCGCGCGGTCAAGGAGGGTGGTACCGCGGGGCGGCTCGCCGTCTCGTCCCTCCGTCGGAGCCAGTCCACGCATCCGCCGGAGGTTGAACGCCCGCCATGCCCCCCGTCTACAACGCCGTCCCGAACGCCGTCGACCTGCCCGCGCTGGAGCACGGGATCCTCTCCTTCTGGCAGGACAACCAGGTCTTCCAGCGCAGCCTGGAGCAGTCCGAGGGCCGCCCCGAGTGGGTGTTCTACGAGGGCCCGCCCACCGCCAACGGCATGCCGGGCGCGCACCACATCGAGGCCCGCGTCTTCAAGGACGTCTTCCCGCGCTTCCGCACCATGAAGGGCTACCACGTGGCCCGCAAGGCCGGCTGGGACTGCCACGGCCTGCCGGTCGAGCTCGCGGTGGAGAAGGAGCTGGGCTTCTCCGGCAAGCCGGACATCGAGAAGTACGGCATCGCCGAGTTCAACGCCAAGTGCCGCGAGTCGGTGACCCGGCACACCGACGCGTTCGCCGAGCTGACCACGCGGATGGGCTACTGGGTCGACCTCGACCAGGCCTACCGCACCATGGACCCGTCCTACGTCGAGTCGGTCTGGTGGTCGCTGCAGCAGATCTTCGACAAGGGCCTGCTGGTGCAGGACCACCGGGTCGCCCCCTGGTGCCCGCGCTGCGGCACCGGCCTCTCCGACCACGAGCTGGCCCAGGGCTACGAGACCGTGGTCGACCCCTCGGTGTTCGTCCGCTTCCCGCTCACCTCCGGCCCGCTGGCCGGCACCGCCGCCCTGCTGGTGTGGACCACCACGCCGTGGACGCTGGTCTCCAACACCGCCGCCGCCGTCCACCCCGGGGTGACCTACGTGGTCGCCACCGACGGCACCGAGCGCCTGGTGGTCGCCGAGCCGCTGCTCGCCAAGGCCCTCGGCGAGGGCTGGGAGGCCACCGGCGAGTCCTTCACCGGCGCCGAGATGGAGCGCTGGGCCTACCGGCGCCCGTTCGAGCTGGTCGAGATCCCGGACGCGCACTACGTGCTGACCGCCGACTACGTCACCACCGAGGACGGCACCGGCATCGTCCACCAGTCGCCCGCGTTCGGCGCCGACGACCTCGCCACCTGCCGCCGCTACGGCCTGCCCGTGGTCAACCCGGTGGAGACCGACGGCACCTTCGCGCCCGACGTGCCGCTGGTCGGCGGGGTGTTCTTCAAGAAGGCCGACGAGACCCTGGTCGCCGACCTGCAGGCCCGCGGCCTGCTGTTCTGTCACCTCCCGTACGAGCACAGCTACCCGCACTGCTGGCGCTGCCACACCGCGCTGCTCTACTACGCGCAGCCGTCCTGGTACATCCGGACCACCGCCGTCAAGGACGCGATGATCCGCGAGAACGAGGCCACCAACTGGTACCCGGAGACGGTCAAGCACGGCCGCTTCGGCGACTGGCTGAACAACAACATCGACTGGGCGCTGTCCCGCAACCGCTACTGGGGCACCCCGCTGCCGATCTGGCGCTGCGCGGACGACCACCTGACCTGCGTCGGCTCGCTCGCCCAGCTCTCCGAGCTGACCGGCACCGACCAGTCCGGCCTCGACCCGCACCGCCCGTACATCGACGAGGTCACCTTCCCCTGCCCGCAGTGCTCCGCCACCGCGGTCCGGGTGCCCGAGGTGATCGACGCCTGGTACGACTCGGGCTCGATGCCGTTCGCGCAGTACGGCTACCCGTACCGCAACAAGGAGCTGTTCGAGAAGCGCTACCCGGCGCAGTTCATCTCCGAGGCGATCGACCAGACCCGGGGCTGGTTCTACACCCTGATGGCGGTCGGCACCCTGGTGTTCGACAGGAACTCGTACGAGAACGTGGTCTGCCTGGGCCACATCCTGGCCGAGGACGGCCGCAAGATGTCCAAGCACCTGGGCAACATCCTGCAGCCGATCCCGCTGATGGACGAGCACGGCGCCGACGCGGTGCGCTGGTTCATGGCCGCCGGCGGCTCCCCCTGGGCGGCCCGCCGGGTCGGCCACGGCACCATCCAGGAGGTGGTCCGCAAGACCCTCCTCACCTTCTGGAACACCGTCTCCTTCCAGGCCCTGTACGCCCGCGCGGCCGGCTGGTCCCCCTCCGCGGCCGACCCGGCCCCGGCCGACCGCCCGGTGCTCGACCGCTGGGTGCTCTCCGAGCTGAACGCCCTGGTCCGCGAGGTCGACGCCGCCTACGAGGCGTACGACACCCAGCGGGCCGGCAAGCTGCTGTCCGGCTTCGTCGACGACCTGTCCAACTGGTACGTCCGCCGGGGCCGCCGCCGCTTCTGGCAGGGCGACGCCGCCGCGCTGGCCACCCTGCACGAGGCGCTGGAGACCGTCACCCGGCTGATGGCCCCGCTCACCCCGTTCATCACCGAGCGGGTCTGGCAGGACCTGGTCGTCCCGGTCACCCCGGACGCCCCGCTCTCCGTCCACCTGAGCAGCTGGCCGGTCGCCGACGAGAGCCTGGTCGACCCCGAGCTCGCCAAGCAGGTGGCGCTGGTCCGCCGCCTGGTCGAGCTCGGCCGCGCCACCCGGGCCGGCAGCGGCGTCAAGAACCGCCAGCCGCTGCTGCGCGCGCTGATCGCCGCCCAGGGCTGGGAGGAGGTCCCCGCCGACCTGCGCGCCCAGATCTCCGAGGAGCTCAACGTCCTGGAGCTGGAGTCCCTCGCCGAGGTCGGCGGCTCGCTGGTCGACACCTCCGCCAAGGCCAACTTCCGGGCGCTGGGCAAGCGCTTCGGCAAGGGCGTCCAGGACGTCGCCAAGGCGGTCGCCGCCGCCGACGCCGCCCGGCTCTCCGCCGAGCTGCGCGCCACCGGCACCACCTCGGTCGAGCTGGACGGCGAGAGCGTCGCGCTCTCCCCCGAGGAGGTGATCATCACCGAGACCCCGCGCGAGGGCTGGGCCGTCGCCAACGAGTCCGGCGCCACCGTCGCCCTCGACCTGACGATCACCCCGGAGCTCAAGCGCCTCGGCGTGGCCCGCGACGCGATCCGGCAGATCCAGGACGCCCGGAAGAACTCCGGCCTGGAGATCACCGACCGCGTCCACCTCCAGCTCACCAGCACCGACCCGGAGACCCTGGCCGGCCTCACCGAGCACCAGTCGCTGATCGCCGCCGAGGTCCTCGCCGAGTCGCTGGGCCTGGCGGTCACCGACCCCGACGCCCCGCGCTTCGGCGACGAGGACCTCGCCCTGGAGTTCACCCTCCGCAAGGCCTGAGCACCGCGCCGGCCCCCGCACCCCCGCTGCCGGGGGGTGCGGGGGCCGGCGGGGGCGGGAACGGGAGCGCGGGCGACCGCGCACGGCGAAGGGCGCCCCCAGCCGTGACGGCCAAGGGCGCCCTTTCGGTGACGCGCTGCGGTACCGCTAGTTGTCGCCGTCCTCGTCGATCAGGAAGCCCCGCATCGGCGCGGGAGCCTGCTGCATCGGCTGCGGGGGCTGCGGCCGGACGGCCGCCATCGGCTGGGTCATGCCCGCCGGGGCCATCGACCCGTTGCTGCTCGCCGAGGCGCCGCCGAAGGACGGGGCACCGGACGAACCGCCGAAGGAGGAACCGCCGAAGGACTGGTTCCCGCCGAAGGACGGGGTGGAGCCGAAGGACGGCGCCGGGGAGGACATCGCACTGGCACCGGCGGGGGCCATCGACGACGCGGCCGGCGGCAGCGACGCGGTGGCGGGGATCCGCGGCGGGGCGAGCGAGTCGTCCGCCTGCGACTCCAGCTGGCGCAGCTGGGTCTCCAGGTAGGACTTCAGCCGCGTGCGGTACTCGCGCTCGAAGGCGCGCAGGTCCTCGACCTTACGCTCCAGGGTGGCGCGGGCGGACTCCAGCGAGCCCATCGCGACGCGGTGCTTCTCCTGGGCGTCCCGCTCCAGGGCGTCGGCCTTGGCGCGGGCGTCCCGCTCCAGGCCCTCGGCGCGGCTGCGGGCCTCGCCGACGATCTTGTTGGCCTCGGAGCGGGCCTCGGAGATGGCCTGGTCCGCGGTCTGCTGGGCGAGCGCCAGGACACGGGCGGCGCTGTCGCCACCGGGGCCCTGCTGCTGCTGCATCGGGTTGCCCATCGGGCCGCCCATCGGCTGGAGCTGGCCGCCCATCGGCTGCAGCTGCTGGCCGCCCATGCCCTGGCCCATCTGCTGCTGCATCGGGTTGCCCATCGGCTGCAGCATCTGGCCGCCCATCGGCTGGACCAGCTGCTGCTGGCCGCCCATGGTCTGGCCCATCTGCTGCTGCATCGGGTTGCCCATCGGACCGCCCATGCCCTGCTGGTTGCCCATGCCCTGCTGGTTGCCCATGCCCTGCTGCGGGCCGGCGGGCAGCTGCGGGGCACCGGACGGCAGACCGAGCGGCTGGTTGCCCATCTGCTGGTTGCCCATGCCCTGCTGGTTGCCCATGCCCTGCTGCGGGCCGCCCAGCTGCTGCGGGCCGGGGCCCTGCTGGCCGGGGACCGGCGGGCCGGATATGGCGGCGGGAACGGGGGCGCCGGGGCGGCCGCCGTCCTGCGGGGCCTGCTCCTTGCGCATGTTGGCCTGGTTCTGCGCGGCGGCACGGGTGGCGGCGGCCAGCTTGGCCCGCAGGTCCTCGTTCTCGCGCAGCAGGCGGGTCAGCTCGGCTTCGACCTCGTCGAGGAAGGCATCGACCTCGTCCTCGTCATAGCCTTCGCGCAGCCGGACGGTCGTGAACTGCTTGTTCCGAACGTCCTCGGGGGTCAATGGCATCTCTTCACCTCAACGTGATCGTCGGACCGGCATCCTGTCGCATCGTTCAGAACGACAGGCGCTGCACGAGCGAGATCAGGACATACACAATGATCATCAGTACGAAGAAGGACAGGTCGAGCGCCACGCCCCCGAGACGCAACGGCGGGATGAAACGCCGAAGAAGCTTGAGTGGCGGATCCGTGACAGTGTACGTGGCCTCCAGCACCACGACCATGGTCTTCCCCGGACGCCATGAGCGGGCGAATTGGAAAACCCAGTCCATGACGAGCCGGAAGAGCAGGATCAGCAGGAACACGGTCAGCACCCAGTAGAGCACCGAACCGAAGATCCCCATCGCGTCTCCCTCTCCCTGTCCGACGTTCCGTCAGTGACGCTCTGTCAACAGACCCACACGTGTGGTCGTGGGTTCGGGTCAGCTCTGGTTGAAGAACCCACCCTCGGCGATCCGAGCCTTGTCCTCCGCCGTTACATCGACGTTAGCAGGCGACAGCAGGAACACCTTCTGTGTCACGCGCTCGATACTGCCGTGCAGACCGAAGACCAGTCCAGCGGCGAAGTCTACGAGCCGCTTGGCGTCCGTGTCGTCCATCTCGGTCAAATTCATGATCACGGGAGTGCCGCCGCGGAACTGTTCGCCGATCGTGCGGGCCTCGTTGTAGGTGCGGGGGTGCAGCGTGGTGATGCGGTAGGGCTCTCGTTCGTTGACGACCTTGGGCATGATCACCGGGGTGCTCTTCTCCAGGTTGCGGTGACGCTCGGATGTGATGGACGACACGGGGGCCATCCGCGGCTGCTCCTGCCGGATCGGGACCGCGGCGGGCACCGGCTGGGGCGCGATGTGGGCCACGGGCGCCGGCTGCGGGGCGGGTGCGGCGGGAGCGGGGGCGGCGGCCGCGGACCGGAGGTCCTCGGTCCGGCCGGTGCGGATCGGCTCCGGGTCCGCGTCGTAGTCGTCGTCGGGGTCGTACCCCTGGCTGTCGTAGGTCTCGTCCTCGACCAGACCGAGATAGACCGCCATCTTGCGCATCGCGCCGGCCATGCTGCTGTCTCCTCCGCTCATGCGCTCACCGTGTCGCCTGCGGATGCCGTGGTCCTCTTACGACCTGTCAGGCCGACGGTCCGTCAGACCGCGGAGTGTGCGCTCGGATGCGATCCACGGTTTACCAGCAGACTGATCATCTGCTAGGTTCTGTCCTATTTTGTCCTGCAGTCTGATCTACTTACTCGGTGACGTTACCCGAGCGGTGACCGCACTCCGAGTACCGCCGTACCGACGCGTACATGTGTCGCTCCGGCGGCGATGGCCTGCTCCAAGTCCCCGCTCATGCCTGCGGAGACCATGGTGGCAGCCGGATGGGCCGCGCGTACGTCGCTTGCGATTTCCGCCAGCCGCGCGAAGGCCCGCGCCGGATCGCCCGCGAGCGGCCCGGCGAGCGGTGCGACGGTCATCACACCGTCCAGTCGCAGCCCGGGCGTGTCGGCGATCCGCCCGGCCAGCGCGAGCACCTCGGCCGGGGCGACGCCCGCGCGGTGCTCCCCCTCCCCGGCCTCCTTGTCGAGGGCGACCTGCACCAGGCAGCCCAGCGGCGGGCGTTCGGCCGCGCGGACGGCGGCGGCCAGCGCGTCGACCAGCCGGGCCCGGTCCACCGAGTGCACGACGTCGGAGTAGCGGACCACAGAGCGGGCCTTGTTGGTCTGCAGCTGGCCGACGAAGTGCCAGGTCAGCGGGAGTTCGACGCAGCGCTCCGCCTTGGGGGCGGCGTCCTGGTCGCGGTTCTCGGCGACGTCGGTGACGCCGAGCCCGGCGAGCAGCGCGGTGTCCTCGGCCGGATAGGTCTTGGTCACCACGACCAGGGTGACGTCCGCGCGCGGCCGGCCGGCCGCGGCGCAGGCGTCGGCGATCCGGCGCTCGACCACGTCGAGGTTGGCGCCGAGCTGCTCGTAGCGGGCCCGCTGCCCCTCGGTCAGCGCCGCGGAGAACTCGGAACGGCCCGGGAACGGACCGTAGATGTCGTTCGTCATGAGTGTGAGGGCCCCAGCCAGACGTAGCTCGCGAGCCGGCCGGTCCGCTGCTCCCGGCGGTAGGAGTAGTGGTCGGGCGATTCGAGCGTGCAGACGGATGATCGCACCACATCCTGCACGCCCGCCTCGGCGAGCTGTGCGGCGACCCCCGCGGGGACGTCCAGCGCGGGGGTGCCCCAGGAGGTCTCGGCGCGCGCGGCCGGGACGAGTGCGGCGACCTCCGCGCGCAGGGCGGCCGGCACCTCGTAGCAGCGGCCGCAGACCGCGGGGCCGAGCACGGCCCGGATCCGCTCGGGGCGGGCGCCGAGCCCGCGCATCGCGGCGACCGCGGCGGGGACGACCCCGGCGGCCAGGCCCGGACGCCCGGCGTGCGCCGCGCCGACCACCCCGGCGACCGGGTCGGCCAGCAGGACGGGCGTGCAGTCGGCGGTGAGCACGGCGAGGGCCAGCGGGCGGTCGGTGACCACCGCGTCCACGGTCGGGGCGGTGCCGTCGGGCTGGCGCCCGGTCACCACCTCGACCTCGGCGCCGTGCACCTGGTTCATCCAGACCACGTCGGCCGGATCCAGCCCCAGCTCCCGGGCCGCGCGGAAACGGTTCTGCTTGACGGCTTCGGGCGAATCGCCCACCGCACCGCCGAGGTTGAACTCCCCGTACGGCGAGGTGCTCACCCCGCCCCACCGGGTGGTGGAGGCGAAGTGAGCACCGTCGCGGAAGACCCTTCGGATCACTTGAGGAAGTCCGGCACGTCCAGCTCCTCGGCGGGGCTCTCGACGTACGGCTTCAGGACCGGCTGCACCTGCGGCGGCACCGGCGGGGCGGTGGCCGTCACCGGGGCCGGGGCCGGGGCCTCGGCGGGGCGGGCCGGCTCCTCGGAGCGGGTGACCGAGCCGATCGAGCCGTAGGACGGCCGGCCGGCCGGGCGGTCGGCTGCCGGGGCGGCAGCGGCGGAGGACGTGGTGGAGGTGGACTTCACCACCGGCTCGCGGACGATGGCCGGCGGTTGCCCGCCGTCGAACCCGGCGGCGATCACGGTGACCCGGACCTCGTCGCCGAGCGCGTCGTCGATGACCGCGCCGAAGATGATGTTGGCCTCCGGGTGGGCGGCCTCGCTGACCAGCTGGGCGGCCTCGTTGATCTCGAACAGGCCGAGGTCGGAGCCGCCGGAGATGGAGAGCAGCACGCCGCGGGCGCCGTCGATGGACGCCTCCAGCAGCGGCGAGGAGATCGCCATCACGGCGGCGGCCTTGGCGCGGTCCTCGCCGCGGGCCGAGCCGATGCCCATCAGCGCCGAGCCGGCGTCCGACATGACCGACTTGACGTCGGCGAAGTCGAGGTTGATCAGGCCGGGGGTGGTGATCAGGTCGGTGATGCCCTGGACGCCGGAGAGCAGCACCTGGTCGGCGGAGCGGAACGCGTCCAGCACCGAGACCTGGCGGTCGGAGATCGACAGCAGCCGGTCGTTCGGGATGACGATCAGGGTGTCGACCTGCTCGCGCAGGCTGGCGATGCCGTCCTCGGCCTGGTTGGCGCGGCGGCGGCCCTCGAAGGTGAACGGGCGGGTGACCACGCCGATGGTCAGCGCGCCGAGCGAGCGGGCGATGTTGGCCACCACGGGCGCGCCGCCGGTGCCGGTGCCGCCGCCCTCGCCGGCCGTCACGAAGACCATGTCGGCCCCCTTGAGGACCTCCTCGATCTCCTCGCGGTGGTCCTCGGCGGCCTTCCGGCCGACCTCGGGGTTGGCGCCGGCGCCGAGGCCGCGGGTGAGCTCGCGGCCGACGTCGAGCTTCACGTCGGCGTCGCTCATCAGCAGCGCCTGGGCGTCGGTGTTGATCGCGATGAACTCGACGCCCTTGAGCCCGACCTCGATCATCCGGTTGATGGCGTTGACTCCGCCGCCGCCGATGCCGACGACCTTGATGACCGCGAGGTAATTCTGGGGTGCTGCCACGTCGGGGCCTCTCGCCTCGAATTTCCGGGTCGGCTCCCCTGGATTGTGAAGGCCGACGGATGTCGATGGGTGGGAAGCACGTGGTTCCAACCCGAACCCTAAACTTGAGGTTGAGGGTTATGGCTGTGCCGGTGTCACCTCGGTGCCGAGCACAGCTCGTTGACACAGGACAGTAGGTCGCAACCGGCGCGCGTTTCAACGAACACGCCGAGCTTCCCTTTTTCTTTTGAGCCTATGTGATCATCGACCCCGCGGTGAAACCGGGGTGACCACCAAGGGTCGGACCGGAGCCGTGGCCCCGTCAATACCGCCCCCGGACACAGAACTTACCGGATCAACCCGACACCGCCGGGGCATCCGGCGCACTCACGTCGTAATTCGACGCCTTCCGGCCGAGCAGTGCGGTCAGCACCTTCGCCTTCCGATCGGTCTGCTCCGCGCTCCCCCACCGGACGGTCGCGCCCGAGGAGAGCCGCAGCCGGATGTCGTCGTAGGAGTAGACCGTGAGCGAACCGGCCTGCTTCGCCACCTCCGGCGGCAGTCCGGCGGCCACCGTGATCGCCGCCCGGACCAGGGTCGGCCGGTCGATCACCCCCACCGCGTCCTGGGCCGGCTGGCTCAGTTCGAGGCCCACCACCGGCACGCCGGGCGGGGCCTCGGGCTCCGTGGCGAACTCCACACCCCCGGCGTCGACCTGGACGAAGCCGTCCCCGCCGTCGTGCCGGATCGCCGCCACCGGGCGACGCTCGGTGACCTTCACCCGCAGGGTGTGCGGCCAGCCGCGCCAGACCTCGACCGAGGCGACCCGGGGCAGCCCGGCCACCCGGCTCCTGGCCCCGTCCAGGTCGACCCGGGCCAGCGGGCCGGCGGCCGTGCCGCCGAGCGCCCGCTCGACGTCCTGCTGGGTCAGCTTCCCGGAGTCCAGGCCCTGCACCGCCACCCCGCGGACGTCCAGCGCGGCGGAGAAGAACACCGTCCAGCCGAGGCCGCCGACCACCAGCGCGCCCAGCGCGACCAGCACCCCGACGCCCCGGCGGGAGAGTCGGAGCCGGGGCGGACGGGCCGTCTCGCCGTCCTCCCCCAGCTCCTCCTCGTACTCCTCGTCAGCCACGGCGGCGGCCGCCGCGGGCGGCCTCGATCGCCTCGTAGACCATCTGCACCAGCAGGTCGTCGGCGTCCCGGCGGCCGAACTCGGCGGCGGAGCGCGACATCTCCCAGAGCTTGGCCGGATCGGTGAGCACCGGCAGGACGTTCTTCAGCACCCAGTCCGGGGTCAGCTCGGCGTCGTCGACCAGCAGGCCGCCGCCCGCCTTCACCATCGGCTGGGCGTTCAGCCGCTGCTCGCCGTTGCCGATCGGCAGCGGCACGAACGCGGCCGGCAGGCCCACCGCGGCCAGCTCGGCCACCGTCATCGCGCCGGCCCGGCAGAGCATCATGTCGGCGGCCGCGTAGGCCAGGTCCATCCGGTCCAGGTAGGGCAGCACCCGGTAGGGCGGCATGCCCGGGATGTCGTCGATGGTCGGCAGCTCGTTCTTCGGGCCGACCGCGTGCAGGATCTGCACGCCGTACTGCTGGAGCCGGGGCGCGATCGCCTGCACCGTCTCGTTCAGCCGGCGGGCGCCCTGCGAGCCGCCGGAGACCAGCAGGGTGGGCAGCCGCTGGTCGAGGCCGAAGTAGTGCCGGGCCTCCGGGCGGACGGTGCCGCGGTCCAGGGTGGCGATGGTGCGGCGCAGCGGGATGCCGATGTACCGGGAGTCGCGCAGCTTGGAGTCGGGGGTGGAGACCGCCACGAAGTCGCTGTAGCGGGCGCCGATCTTGTTGGCCAGGCCGGGGCGGGCGTTGGCCTCGTGCACCACGATCGGCACCCCGGCCCGCTTGGCCGCCAGGTAGGCGGGCATCGCCACGTAGCCGCCGAAGCCGACCACGGCGTCCGCCTTGACCCGCTCGATGACCTCCTGGGCGGCGCGCACGGTGCCGCGCAGCCGGCCCGGGACGGTGATCAGCTCCGGGGTGGGCTTGCGGGGCAGCGGCACGGCCGGGATCAGCGCCAGCTCGTAGCCGCGCTCCGGGACGAGCCTGGTCTCCAGGCCGCGCTCGGTGCCGAGGGCGGTGATCCCGATCGACGGGTCGTGCCTGCGCAGCGCGTCCGCGAGCGCCATGGCCGGCTCGATGTGACCGGCGGTCCCGCCGCCGGCGAGTACGACATGCACCGAAATTCACCGCTCCCTGCGCGGCGGCCGGGCGGCCTTGCGCGCTGTGGTTTTCCTACCTGGCAGCACCCGGCCCAGGACGGGCCCGAACCGGGAGTTGGCCCCCTTCCGCCACCTGCGGGGCCGGGCAGCCAGCGCTGCCTTCGCCGCCGGGGTGCTGCGTGCGAAGCAGAGCAGCAGCCCGATGGCGCACATGGCCGACAGCATCGCGGAGCCGCCGTACGAGAACAGCGGCAGCGGGACGCCCGCGATGGGCAGGAGTCCCAGCGCCGACCCCAGGTTGACCACGGCCTGAGCCATGATCCACGTGGTGGCGGCGCCCGCCGCGTACCGCACGAACGGGTCCGTGGTGCCGAGGGCCACTCGGATACCCGCGTAGCCTAGTGCCGCGAAGAGCGCGAGCACCGACAGCGTCCCCACCAGTCCGAGTTCCTCGCCGGTCGCGGCGAAGATGAAGTCGGTGTGGGCCTCCGGCAGTTGCCCCCACTTCTCCACCCCCGCGCCCAGTCCGGACCCGAACGGGCCGCCGGCGGCCAGGGCGTACAGGCCGTGCAGGGCCTGGAAGCAGTCCAGGTTGGGGTCGGGCCTGGTGACGCCGACGCAGGCGAGCCGGCCGAGCCGGTGCGGCACCGTGATGATCAGCGCGGTGCAGGCGACCACCGCGATGCCCAGGGTGGCGGCGAACAGCCGCAGCGGGGCGCCGACCATCCAGAGCAGGCCGAACAGCATGGCGATCAGCACCATGGTGGTGCCCATGTCGCCGCCGATCATGATCAGCATCATCAGCACGACGGTGCCGGGCACCAGCGGGATCAGCAGGTGCTTCCACTGGTCGAGGGTGTGGGTGCGCTGCTTGCGGGCCAGCAGGTCGGCGGCCCACAGCAGCAGGGCGAGCTTGGCGAACTCGGAGGGCTGGATCTGGAAGAAGCCCAGGCTGATCCAGTTCCGGTTGCCGTTGATCCGCACGCCGACGCCGGGGATCGCCACCAGCACCAGCGCGCCGACCACGCCGAACAGCAGCGGGTAGGCGGCGGTGCGCAGCGCCCGCACCGGGGCCCGGGTCAGCAGCACGGCGATCGCGCCGCCCAGCAGCAGGGCGACCAGCTGCTTGCGGAAGAAGAACGTCATCGGCAGGCCGTACTCCACCACCACGCTCTGCGAGGCGGAGAACACCATCACCAGGCCGAGCACCACCAGCAGCAGGGCCGCGCCGAGAATCAGGTAGTACGGGGTGAGCGGGCGGGCCATCAGGTAGCCGAACCGCTCGCGGGCGGCCCGGAAGCGGGCGATCGGGCCAGCCGACTTGAAGGTGGTCGTGGTGGCCGAGATCAACTGGAGGCCCTGCGGCGGCTCCTTCTCCCTGGTCGGCACCACGGCTCCTCTCGGTTCGGCTCACGGGCTACGGGCGGCGCCGGGGCCGTCCGACGGCGAGGCCGCGCCCGGCGGTGTGCCGCCGGCGGGCGCGGCCTCGTGGTGCGTGCTTCAGGGCCGCAGGGCCCGGACGGCGGCGGCGAACGCGTCGCCGCGCTCACCGTAGTTGGTGAACATGTCCATCGACGCGCAGGCGGGTGCCAGCAGGACGGTGTCGCCCTTCTCGGCGGCGGCGGCCGCGGCCGCGACGATCGCGGTCATCGCCTCGGCGCCAGTCTGGCCCGGGGCGGGCTCGAAGACCGGGACGTCCGGGGCGTGTCGCTCCAGCGCCTCCCGGATCAGCGCGCGGTCCTGGCCGATCAGCACGGCGGCCCGCAGCCGGGGCGCCGCGTCGGCGACCAGCCCGTCGAAGGTGGCGCCCTTGGCGAGGCCGCCGGCGATCCAGACCACCGGCCGGTACGCGGCCAGCGAGGCGGCGGCGGCGTGGGTGTTGGTGGCCTTGGAGTCGTCGACGTAGGTCACGCCGTCGACCTCGGCGACGTGCGCGATCCGGTGCGCGTCGGGGGTGAAGGCGCGCAGCCCGTCGCGGACGGCCTTGGCGTCGACGCCGTAGGCGCGGGCCAGGGCGGCGGCGGCCAGCGCGTTGGCGACGTTGTGCGGGGCCGGCGGGTTGACGTCGGCGACGGCGCCGAGTTCGGCGGCGGAGTTGGCCCGGTCGGCGACGAAGGCCCGGTCGACCAGCAGTCCGTCGACCACGCCGAGGTTGGAGACGCTGGGCGCGTCCAGGCCGAAGCCGACCGCCCGGCAGCCCTCCTCGACGTCGGCCTCGCGGACCAGCGCCTCGGTGGCCGGGTCGGCCAGGTTGTAGACGCAGGCGACCTGGTTGCCTTCGTAGATCCGGCCCTTGTCGGCGGCGTACGCCTCCATCGAGCCGTGCCAGTCGAGGTGGTCGGGCGCCAGGTTGAGCACCGCGCCGGAGTGCACCCGCAGCGAGGGCGCCCAGTGCAGCTGGTAGCTGGAGAGCTCGACGGCGAGCACGTCGTACGGCTCCTCGGCGAGCACCGCGTCCAGCACGGAGACGCCGACGTTGCCGACGGCGGCGGTGCGCCGGCCGGCGGCGGTGAGGATGGACGCCAGCATCTGGACGGTGGTGGTCTTGCCGTTGGTGCCGGTGACGGCCAGCCAGGGGGCCGGCTCGCCGGTGGCGGGGTGCGGGGCGCGCAGCCGCCAGGCGAGTTCGACGTCGCCCCAGACCGGGACGCCGGCCGCGGCGGCCGCGCCGAACAGCGGGCTGTCGGGGGCCCAGCCGGGCGAGGTGACGACCAGTTCGGTGCCCTCCGGCAGGGTGGCGCCGTCGCCGAGGCGGACGGTGACGCCCTGTTCGGCGAGCGGGGCGGCCTTGGCCGCGAGGCCCGGCCCGTCCCCGCCGTCGACCACGGTGACGCGCGCGCCGAGCCCGTGCAGGACGCGGGCGGCGCTGATCCCGGAGAGGCCGAGTCCCGCCACGACGACCGGCAGCCCGGCCCACTCCGGGTTGTTCACTTGGTCACCCATCCCGCGTAGAAGAGTCCGAGTCCGACGGCCACGCACAGGCCCTGGATGATCCAGAACCGGACCACGATCAGGACTTCGCTCCAGCCCTTGAGCTCGAAGTGGTGCTGGAGCGGTGCCATCTTGAAAACGCGCTTGCCGGTCATCCGGAACGAGCCGACCTGGATGATCACCGAAAGGGTGATGATCACGAACAGGCCGCCGAGGATGGCGAGCAGCAGCTCGGTGCGGGAGACGATGGCGAGGCCGGCCAGCGCGCCGCCGAGGGCGAGCGAGCCGGTGTCGCCCATGAAGATCTTGGCGGGCGAGGTGTTCCACCACAGGAAGCCGAAGCAGGAGCCCATCAGCGCGGCGGCGACCACCGCGAGGTCCAGCGGGTCGCGGACGTCGTAGCAGGACGCGGTGGCCTTGATCGCGTAGGCGCAGTTCTGGCTGTGCTCCCACAGGCCGATGAAGGTGTACGCGCCGAACACCATCACCGAGGCGCCGGTGGCCAGGCCGTCCAGACCGTCCGTCAGGTTCACGCCGTTGGACATCGCGGCGATCAGGAAGTACGCCCAGATGACGAACAGCACCGGGCCGATCGCCCACTTGAAGTCCTGCACGAAGGACAGCTTGTCGGAGGCCGGGGTCAGGCCGCGGCTGTCGCTGAACTGCATGGCCAGGACGGCGAAGGCGAGGGCGACGAAGGACTGGCCGAGCAGCTTCGCCTTGGCCCGCAGGCCCAGCGAGCGGCGCTTGACCACCTTGATGTAGTCGTCCAGGAAACCGACCAGGCCGAGGCCGGTGGTCAGGAACAGCACCAGCAGGCCGGAGGCGGTGGGCGACTCGCCCGTTATCGCCTTGGTCGCGAAGTAGGCGATCAGGGTGGCCAGGATGAAGGCGATGCCGCCCATCGTGGGCGTGCCCTTCTTGCTGTGGTGCGCCTTGGGGCCGTCGTCGCGGATGTACTGGCCGTAGCCGTGCCGGGCGAGCAGCTTGATCAGGGCGGGGGTGCCGAGCAGGGTCAGCACCAGGCCGATCATGCCGGAGAAGAGGATCTGCTTCACTTCGCGGCACCGTCCGCGAGCAGCGCCTCGGCGACCTTCTCCAGACCCACCGAACGGGAGGCCTTCACCAGGACCACGTCCCCCGGCCGCACCTGACTGCGCAGCAGCTCGATCGCCGCGTCCGCGTCGGACACCAGCACCGACTCCTCACCCCACGAACCTTCGTTCCTCGCGCCCAGTTCCATCCGGGCCGCCTCGCGTCCGCCGACCGCCACCAGCTTGGTGATGTCCAGCCGCACCGCGAGCCTTCCGATGGTGTCGTGCTCGTCGAGGCTGTCCTCGCCGAGCTCCCGCATCTCGCCGAGCACCGCCCAGGTGCGGCGGCGCTCCGGGCCGGTGCCCGCCATCGTCGCGAGGGTCCGCAGCGCGGCCCGCATCGATTCCGGGTTCGCGTTGTAGGCGTCGTTGACGACGGTGAGGCCATCGGCCCGGTCGACCACTTCCATGCGCCAGCGGGACAGCGCACCCGCCTCGCTGAGTGCTTCGGCGACGCGGTCGACGGGCATCCCGAGCTCCACCGCCACCGCTGCGGCGGCGAGGGCGTTCGAGACGTGGTGCTCACCGTACAGGCGCAGCTGCACGGGTGCGGAACCGGCCGGGGTGCTGAGCGTGAACCGCGGCCGCCCGGTGGCGTCCAGGCGGACGTCGGTGGCCCGGACGTGGGCGTCCGGCGACTCGCCGAACAGCACGACCTTCGCCCTGGTCCGGGTGCTCATCGCGCGCACCAGCCGGTCGTCGGCGTTGAGGACGGCGACGCCCTCGGGCGAAAGGGCCTCCACCATCTCGCCCTTGGCCTCGGCGATGCCCTCGCGGGAGCCGAACTCGCCGAGGTGGGCGGAGCCGATGTTGAGGACGAGTCCGACGGTGGGCGGAGTGATGCCGGTCAGGTACTCGATGTCGCCCTTGTGCCGGGCGCCCATCTCCATCACCAGGTGACGGGTCGTCGGGGTGATCCGCAGCGCGGTCAGCGGGTGGCCGATCTCGTTGTTGTTCGAACCGGCGGGGAAGACCGTCTCGCCGTGCCCGGACAGCACCTGGGCGATCAGGTCCTTGGTGGAGGTCTTGCCGGAGGAACCGGTCAGGCCGACGATCCGCACGTCGGCGGAGCGGGCCACCACGGCGCGGGCCAGCCGGCCGAGGGCGACCACCACGTCGTCCACCAGGATCGCGGGGACGCCGACCGGCCGGGTGGCGAGCACCGCGACCGCGCCGTCGGCGACCGCCTTCGCGGCGAAGTCGTGGCCGTCGACGCGCTCGCCGAGCACGCAGACGAACAGCCCGCCGGGCTCGATCGCCCGGTTGTCGGTGACCACCGCGCCGGTGATCGACGCCCGGGGGTCCGGCACCGCGTCGAGCGCGCCGCCCACGGCCTGCGCGGCCTCCGCCAGAGTCAGGGCAATCACCGTTCGGCCTCCATCGACTGCTCAATCGCGACCCGCAGCACCTGGCGGTCGTCGAACGGGCGGACCTCGCCCTTCACGTACTGGCCCAGCTCGTGGCCCTTGCCCGCCACCAGCACGGTGTCGCCGCTGTGCGCGCGGGCCACCGCGAGGGCGATCGCCTCGCCGCGGTCGGGGACGGCGAGCACCTCGCCGCGCTCCTCCTCGGGCACCTCGGCGGCGCCGGAGAGCATGGTGGCGAGGATCGCCAGCGCGTCCTCGGAGCGCGGGTTGTCGCTGGTGAGGACGGCGGTGTCGGCGAGCCGGGCGGCGATCGCGCCCATCGGCCCGCGCTTGTACGGGTCGCGGTCGCCGCCGCAGCCGACGACGACGTGCAGCCGGCCCTTGGTGACCTCGCGGAGCGAGGCGAGCACCGAGCTGAGCGCGTCCGGCTTATGCGCGTAGTCGACCACGGCGACGTAGTCCTGCCCCGCGTCGACCTCCTCCAGCCGGCCGGGCACGCCGGGGACGGCGGCCACCCCGGCGACCGCGTCGGCCAGTTCGACGCCGGCGGTGACCAGCGCGGTGATCGCGCCGAGCGCGTTGGAGACGTTGAACAGGCCGGGCAGCGGCACCGAGGCGTCGGCCCGCTCGCCGTTCGGGCCGAGCACCCGGAAGGTCGAGCCGGACGGGCCGGGCTGGACGTCGACGGCGCGCCAGTCGGCGGCCGGGTCGCCGGCCGCCGAGAAGGTGGTCATCGGGATCCGGGCCTCGCCGGCCAGCCGGCGCCCGTAGGAGTCGTCCCGGTTGGCGACGCCCCGGCGGGACTTGCCCTCGTGGAAGAGCCGGGCCTTGGCCCGGTAGTAGTCCTCCATGTCGGGGTGGAAGTCGAGGTGCTCGGGCGTCAGGTTGTTGAACAGCGCGACGTCGTAGACCACGCCGTCGGTGCGGCCGTACACCAGCGCGTGGCTGGAGACCTCCATCACCACCGCGTCCGCGCCGGCCTCGTGCATCACGGCGAGCACGGCGTGCAGTTCGGTGGCCTCGGGGGTGGTGCGCTCGGACTTGATCCGCTCCTCGCCGACCCGCATCTCGACGGTGCCGATCACGCCGGGCCGCCGGCCGGCCCCGCGCAGGCCGCCCTCCACCAGGTAGGAGGTGGTGGTCTTGCCGTTGGTGCCGGTCAGGCCGATCATCAGCATCCGCTCGCTGGGCGCCCCGTAGACGGCGGCGGCCAGCGGGCCCATCGCCTCGCGCGGGCTGTCGACCACCAGCAGCGGGACGCCGGCGTCGGCGGCGAGCTCGGCCCCGGCGGCGTCGGTGAGCACCGCGACCGCGCCCGAGGCGGCGGCCCCGGCGGCGAACGCCGCGCCGTGGTGGTTGGCGCCGGGGAAGGCCACGTACACGTCGCCGGGCCGCACCGCCCGGGAGTCGTGGGTGACGCCGGTGACCTCGGGTCCCTCGACGCCGGCCAGCCCGAGCAGCCGGGCCGCCTCGGCGAGCGGCAGCGCCGCGGTGCGGTCGGGTCGGGGCGGGCTCGCGGAGATTTGATCGGATTTCGGCACGGCCGGAAGGCTATCGGCCCCGCGCCCCCCGGGGCCAAACCGGGCCTGCCGGGCCGTGACCTTGCTCACAGTGCGCTCCGCGCGCCGGGGGGTGTCGCTCATCTCAGGGTTTCCAGTCGACGGGCAGGTTCGGCGCCTCGCTGCCGCTCGGCGGGACCTGGAGGGTCTTGAGGGTGAACTCCATCACCTGCTTGAAGACGGGCCCGCACAGCTGCCCGCCGAAGTGCCCGTTGACCGGGTCCTGGATGACGCAGGAGACCGTCACCCGGGGCTGGTCGGCGGGCGCGAAGCCGATGAAGGAGGCGGTGTACCCGGAGTACTTGCCGGTCTTCGGGTCCACCCGGTTGGCGGTGCCGGTCTTGCCGGCCACCCGGTAGCCGGGGATCTTCGCGGTGGTGCCGGTGCCCTGCTCGTCGGTGACGACGGACTCCAGCATCTCGGTCAGGGTCCTGGCGGTCTGCTCCGACACCACCCGGTTCTGCGCGCCGGCCGGCGCGGGCGTGAACTTCCCGTCCGGCCCGGTGGTCCCGGCCAGCAGGCTGGGGGCGGTCCGCACGCCGCCGTTGGCGATGGTGGAGAACACCGAGGTGGCCTGCAGGGCGTTCACCGACAGGCCCTGGCCGAACGGGATCGTGTACTGCTGCGAGCCGTTCCAGTCCTCGGGCTTGGCCAGGATGCCGCGGGTCTCGCCGGGGAAGCCCAGGCCGCTGGGCTTGCCGATGCCGAACCGGTCCAGGTAGTCGGCGAGCACCTTGTTGGACTCGGCCTGGGTGGCGCCCAGGTGCTCGGCGGCCTCGATGGTGCCGATGTTGGACGACTTGGCGAGCACGCCCGCCAGGGTCAGGTACCAGGTCTCGTGGTCGATGTCGTCGTGGAACACCCGGTCGGCCCGCTGGAGCGTGTTGGGCACCTCCACGTGGGTGTCCCAGTTCGCCTTGCCGGTGTCCAGCACCGCCGCCATGGTCATCAGCTTCGCGGTCGACCCGGGCTCGTACGCGTCCTGCAGGGCGGCGTTGCCGAGCTGCTCGGGGCGGGCCGAGGAGAGGTCGTTCGGGTCGAAGCCGGGCGAGGTCGCCATCGCCAGCACCTGGCCGTTCCGCACGTCCTGGACGATCACGTAGCCCTTCTCCGCCCCGGCGTTGGCGACCTGGTCGGTGATGGCGCGCTGGGCCGCCCACTGGATGTCCGGGTCGACGGTCAGCCGCAGGTCGGTGCCGGGCACCGGGTCCTGCCGGGCACCGCCCGCGGTGGCCACCCGGCGGCCGCCCGACGCGGCGTACGTGGAGTGGCCGTCCTGCCCGGCCAGCAGCTGCTGGTACTGCAGCTCCAGGCCGCCGGTGCCGGTGCCCTCCGCGTTGACGAAGCCGACCAGGTTGGCGCCGAGGCCGCCGGCCGGGTAGCTGCGCCGGGTCGACTGCTCCCAGAACATCCCGGCCAGCGGGTTGACGCAGGCCGGGTCCAGGAACTGCCGGCCGCCCTTGTCGGCGGGCTTCTTGAGCAGCTGGACCTGGGCGCGGCAGGCCGCGGTGTCGGTCTGCTTGGTCAGCGCGGCCTTCAGGTCGGCGATCCGGTTCTTCGTCTCCGGGGTCTGCCGGGCCATCAGCAGCGCGTACTGGCTCTTCGGGTTCTTGCTGTTCGGGTGCAGCTTCTCGGCCAGCTTCTCCTTCGGCTGCCCGAGGATCGGCGCCAGCAGCGCCGCGGCCTGCTCCGGGGCGTCCGGCAGGTGGGCGGACTCCGGGGTGAACATGGTCGGGTCGGCGGTGATGTCGTACGCGTCGACCGAGGTGGCCAGCACGGTGCCGTCGGCGGCGGTGATCGAACCGCGCTCGGCGGGCAGCGCCACCCGGACGTACTTGTTGGCGCCCGCGGCGGCGGCCAGCGCGTCGGAGTCCAGCAGCTGCAGCTGCACCAGCCGGCCCGCGAAGATCGCGAACACCAGCAGCAGGCAGACCGTCACCAGCCGCAGCCGGCGGCGCGGGTCGGCCAGCTTGATGGTCCGCGGGCCGGACGGGGCGGGGCGGCGCGGCGGCGCCGGGCGGCGGGCCGGGCGGGCGCTGGGGCGCGGCGGGGCGACCTCGCGGTGCCCGGCGGAGGCGGCGCGCGGGCGGGCCGGGCGTCCGGCGCCGCCGTCGGCGCGACGCGGTTCGCCGACCCGGCGGCGCGGCGGCTCGCCGGAGCGGCCGCCCGAGCCGGAGCGGCCGCCGGCGGCCGGGCGTCCGGAGCCGGACCGGCCGGAGCCGGCCGGCGGGGTGCGGCGCGGGCGCGGGGCGTCCCCGGGCGGGCGGCTCACCGCTGCGCCCCGGCGGACGGGCTGCCGGACGGGCCGGACGGGGTGCCGACCGGCGGGGCCGGGGCGAGGTCGATGCCGGGATCGGCCGGGCTGCCGCTCGCCCCGGGCGAGGCCGGGCCGGAGGCGGCGGCGGTCGCGGAGGCGGTCGCGGACGGGTCGGCGGCGCTGGGGCGCGGCACCGGCGGCTTGTCCTCGGCGGGCTTGGCCTTGCCGGTGACCGAGCCGTCCGGGTTGAGGAAGGCCGGGTCGTTGCCGGGGACCATGCCGAGCTCGCGGGCCCGCCGCTCCAGCGCGTCGGGCGCGGACTGCTCGGCGATCTGCTGCTGCAGGGTCTGCTGCTGGTCGGTGGCCTCGGTGGTCTGCCTGCGCAGCTTGGTGAGGGTGAACGAGCCCTCGTTCAGGGCGGTGTTGAGCATCAGCAGGCCGAGCAGCCCGGCCGACAGCAGGGCGACCACCAGCACCGCGAAGGGGGTGCGCCCCCGCATCGAGCGCGCTCCGGGGCGGACGGTGATCCGCGCCCCGCCCCCCTGCCCGGGGACGTTCCCCCGGGTCCGCTCGCCGGCCACCGGCACCGCTCCACTCCCCTTCGCTGCGCTGCTCCCGGCGGCTGGCTACCTCCGGGTCCGTCTGATCCTCTCCGCCACGCGCAGCCGTACGGGCGCGGCGCGCCGGTTCTCCTCGATCTCCTCCTCGGTGGCCAGTTCGGCACCGCGGGTGAGCAGTTTCAGCCAGGGCTGGAGCTCCTCGGGGATCACCGGCAGGCCCGGCGGGGCGGCGGAGGTGGCACCGGCCTGAAAGTACTGCTTGACGAGGCGGTCCTCCAACGACTGGTAGGACATCACGACGATCCGACCGCCCACCGCGAGGGCGTCCAGCGCGCCCGGGATGGCCCGGTCGAGCACCTCCAGTTCGCCGTTGACCTCGATCCGCAGCGCCTGGAAGGTCCGCTTGGCCGGGTTGCCGCCGGTGCGCCGGGTGGCCGCCGGGATGGCGTTGCGGACCAACTCGACAAGACGAGCGCTGGTGGTGAACGGTTCCCGCTCGCGCTCGCGGAGCACCGCGGAGGCGATCTTCCCGGCGAACCGCTCCTCGCCGTAGACCTTGAGGATCCGGGCTAGGTCGCCGTGGCTGTAGGTGTTGAGCACCTCGGCCGCGGAGATCCCCCGGGTCTGGTCCATCCGCATGTCCAGCGGGGCGTCCTGGGCGTAGGCGAAGCCGCGGTCGGCCTCGTCCAGCTGCATCGAGGAGACGCCGAGGTCGAAGAGCACGCCGTGCACCTCGGGGACGTCCAACTCGTCCAGCACGCGCGGGATCTCGTCGTACACGGCGTGCACCAGGGTGGCCCGGTCGCCGAAGCGGGCCAGCCGTTCGGCGGAGAGCCGCAGGGCCTGCGGGTCGCGGTCGACGGCGATCAGGCGGACGTCCGGGAAGCGGGTCAGCAGGGCCTCGCTGTGGCCGCCCAGGCCCAGGGTGGCGTCCACCACGACGGCGCCGGGCGCGGAGACCGCCGGGGCGAGGGCGTCCAGGCAGCGCTCCAGCATCACCGGGACGTGCCGGGGGGCGGAGCTGTCGGTACTCATACGGGGGCGGGGCCTTCCTCAGGTGCGGTGTGGCCGGGCCATTCTCGCGCACCGGGCCGGCCGGGACGCACACCGCCCGGGGTCCCCGCCCGCTCGCTCGGGGAAGGTGCGACCGCCCGGCACCGGGGAAGGTGCGCCAGGTGGGCACGGAGCGGGAGGAGGCCGCGGGCTGCGTGCGGGCCGGTCGGCCCGGCGCGGAGGGCGGCCGCGGCCGCCCGGTTGCCGGGTGCCGTCCGCCGTGCTCCACTGCGCCTGCAGCCTATCGCCCGCGCCCCGCCAGTCAACGCTCCGCTCCGGCGCACCACCCGGGCGGCGGTACGGATCGGCGCAGGTCGGACCGGTTCCGGGGGCGCCGCGGGGGCGGGGCGCGGGCCCGGCGGGGTGCGCCGGGCGAAGCGGGGCGAAGCCGTCCGAACGGGCCCGCCGGCCGGGGCGTGGCGGCATTCGGCCCCGCGCCGCGCCCGGGCGGGCTACGGTCGACGCCATGGCTCCCGCCCCCGGCCCCGAGCGGCCCTCCGAGACCGACCGCCTCGTGGTGTCCAACCGCTCCTACGCCGAGACCTTCCGGGACGGCGGGATGGACGCCCGCCCGGTGCGCCGGGTCGCGGTGGTGGCCTGCATGGACGCCCGGCTCGACCTGTTCGCCGCGCTCGGCCTGGAGCAGGGCGACGCGCACATCATCCGCAACGCGGGCGGCGTGGTCACCGACGACGTGATCCGCTCGCTGACGATCAGCCAGCGCGCCCTGGGCACCCGCGCCGTGGTGCTGGTGCACCACACCGGCTGCGGGCTGCTCGGCCTGACCGAGGACTTCCGGCACGAGCTGGAGCGCGAGGTCGGCCAGCGCCCGCAGTGGGCGGTGGAGTCCTTCACCGACCTGGACGCGGACGTCCGGCAGTCCGTCCAGCGGGTGCGCACCTCGCCGTTCCTGCCGCACACCGACGACGTCCGCGGCTTCGTGTTCGACGTGCACACCGGCCTGCTCCGCGAGATCCGCTGAGGCGTCCGCCGCGGCTGCCGCCGGGGGCTCTCCGGGCGTGCGCCCGGCCGCCGGCGAAACCGCCGGGCCCCGCTTCTCGTCCCAAACCGGGACAGCCTTCGCGTGTCGCCCGGGCGGGTGACTTCTGGCCGTGCGACAGGGAAGAATGCGCCAAGTATTCGGGGTGGGCCGGGCTCGAACCAGCCGCCCGGCGACTGTGCAACATGGGAGCTGACGGGTGACGACGATCAACGGACAGGGCGCGGAGCAGCCGGAGCCGGGCCGCTACGACCGGCGGGAGCCGGTCGGTCTGGCGGAGCTGGCGGCGGTGGTCGACCGGGTCCGGGAGTCCGTGGAAAGCGTGATCGAGGGCAAGCCGGAGGCCGTCCGGATCGCCCTGACGGTGCTGCTCGCCGAGGGCCACCTGCTGCTGGAGGACGTGCCGGGCGTCGGCAAGACCATGCTCGCCAAGGCGCTGGCCCGCTCGGTGGACTGCACGGTGCGCCGGATCCAGTTCACCCCGGACCTGCTGCCCTCCGACGTCACCGGCACCAACGTGTTCGACCAGCACCAGCGCGACTTCGAGTTCCGGCCCGGCGCGATCTTCGCGCAGATCGTGGTCGGCGACGAGATCAACCGGGCCTCGCCGAAGACCCAGTCCGCGCTGCTGGAGTCGATGGAGGAGCGCCAGGTCACCATCGACGGCACCACCCACGAGCTGCCCTCGCCGTTCATGGTGATCGCCACCCAGAACCCGGTCGAGATGGAGGGCACCTACGCCCTGCCGGAGGCCCAGCGCGACCGCTTCATGGCCCGGGTCTCGATCGGCTACCCCAGCGCGGACGCCGAGTTCGCGATGCTCGACCTGCACTCCGCGGCCAACCCGCTGGACGACCTGCAGCCGGTCGCGCACGCCGCCGACCTGCTCAAGCTGATCGAGCTGGTGAAGACCGTCTACGTCGCGGACCCGGTCCGCCGCTACGCCGTCGACCTGGTCGCCGCCACCCGCACCACCTCCGAGCTGCGGCTCGGCGCCTCCCCCCGGGCGACCCTGCACCTGGTGCGGGCGGCCCGCGCGCACGCCGCCCTGGACGGCCGCGACTACGTGCTCCCGGACGACATCCAGGCGCTCGCCGTGCCCGTGCTGGCGCACCGCCTGCTGCCGACCTCGGAGACCCAGCTGAGCCGCCGCACGGTCGAGCAGGTCGTGCTCGACCTGGTGGCCCGGCTGCCGATCCCGCGCCCGCAGGGCCGCTGAGGTGGCGCGCCCCGCCCGCGCCTCCGGGGTGCGCACCGCGCTGCGCGGGCTCACCACCCGGGGGCGCTCCTTCCTGGCGGCCGGCGTGACCGCGGCGCTGTGCGCGTTCGTGTTCGGCCAGGCCGCGCTGCTCCAGGTCGGCGTGCTGCTGGCGGCGCTGCCGCTGGCGGCCGCCGGGATGCTGGTGCGCACCCGCTACCGGGTGGCCTCGGGCCGCCGACTCAGCCCGCACCGGGCCGCGGCCGGCCAGGAGGCCCGGGTGCACCTGCGGCTGGACAACGTCTCCCGGGTGCCCACCGGCCTGCTGCTGCTGGAGGACAAGGTCCCGTACGTGCTGGGCCCGCGCCCGCGCTTCGTGCTGGACCGGGTCGAGCCGCGCGGCTTCCGCGAGGTGTCCTACCGGGTCCGCTCCGACCTGCGCGGCCGCTACCCGCTGGGCCCGCTGCAGCTGCGGCTGTCCGACCCGTTCGGGATGTGCGAGCTGACCCGCGCGTTCAGCGCCGCCGACGTGCTGACCGTCGTCCCGCAGGTCCAGGACCTGCCGGCGGTCCGGCTGCCCGGCGAGTCCGGCGGGCAGGGCGACTCCAACACGCACACCCTGGCGCTGGCCGGCGACGACGACGTCATCCCGCGCGAGTACCGGCACGGCGACGACCTGCGCCGGGTGCACTGGAAGTCCACCGCCCGGTACGGCGAGCTGATGGTCCGCCGCGAGGAGCAGCCGCTGCAGGCCCGCGCCACCGTGCTGCTGGACACCCGGGAGACCGCGCATCGCGGCTCGGGGCCGGCCTCCTCGTTCGAGTGGGCGGTGTCCTGCGCCGCCTCGGTCGCGGTCGACCTGGTGCAGCGCGGCTACCGCACCCGGCTGCTCACCGACACCGGCTTCGCGGTGCCCGGGTCGGGCACCGGCGCCGGCGGCACCACCGCGGCCGAGTCGGTCGGCATGCTGCTGGACGCGCTGGCCGTGGTCGAGCACTCCGACGGCGGCACCCTGGCCCGGGCCGAGGAGGTGCTCCGGCTCGGCGGCGAGGGCCTGCTGGTCGCGGTGGTCGGCGAGCTGGACGAGGAGCAGACCGAGCGGCTGTCCCGGCTGCGCCGCCGCACCGGCGGCGCCGTCGTCCTGCTGCTGGACACCGGCAGCTGGGCCGGCCTGCGGCACGTGCTGCCGGACGGCGGCGGCGACGAGCGGGCCGCGGGCCGGGCCGCCCGGCTGCGCGAGTCCGGCTGGACCGTGCTGCCGGTGCGGGCCGGCGACTCGCTGCCCGCGCTGTGGCGGGCCGCGGACCGGACCCAGAACACCACCGTTCCCTACCGAGACGAGGTCGGCGCGTGACCACCCGGGCCAAGTTGACGCTCTGCGCGGCCCTGGCCACCGCCCTGGCGGCGCTGTGCCTGTCCCCGCTGTTCCAGGACTCCTTCGCGCTGGCCCCGCACGGCCTGCTGATGGTCGCCGTCACGGCCGGCGCCGGCGCGGGCCTGCGCGCGCTGCCGCTGCCCCGGGCCCTGGTGCCGCCGCTGCAGCTCCTCGTGGTGCTGTACGCGCTGCTGCTGACCACCGTGCAGTCCGCCCTGAGCTTCGGCCTGCTGCCCGGCCCCGGCGCGCTGGACGCGGTCTCCGCGCTGCTGACCCAGGGCGGCACCGACATCCAGGAGTACGCGATCCCGGCCCCGGCCACCGACGGCCTGCGGCTGATCGTGGTCGGCTCGGTCGCCCTGGTCGCCGTCCTGGTCGACACCCTGGCGGTCACCTACCGCCGGGCCGCCGCCGCGGGCCTGCCGCTGCTGGCCCTGTACTCGGTGGCCGGCGGCCTGATCGACTCGGCCGGCGGCATGTGGCTGTGGTTCCTGTTCGGCTCGGCCGGCTACCTGGCCCTGCTGTACGTCGAGGGCCAGGACCGGCTGACCCGCTGGGGCCGGGTCTTCCACGGCACCGGCCGCTCCGCCGTGGCGCTCTCCAACGGCGGCCGCCGGATCGGCGTGATCGCGCTGGCCGCCGCCGTCCTGCTGCCGGTGTTCGTGCCCGCGGTCGGCCCCGGCCTGTTCGGCGGCGGCGGCCACGGCGGCGGCGGGAGCGGCGACGGGAACGGCACCGCCGACCAGCGCTCGCTCAACCTGGTCGTCGCGCTCACCGCCAACCTGCGCTCCAACGACGACACCCAGCTGCTCTCCTTCTCCACCGACTCGCCCGACCCCGAGCAGCTCTACCTGCGGATCGCCGCGCTCAGCGAGTTCAACGGCCAGGAGTGGCTGCCCGGCCCGCAGGACCCGCAGCCGATGCCCACCACGGTGCCCGCGCCCGAGGGCCTCTCGCCGAACCTGCCGACCGCCTCGGTCCGCACCAACATCACCGTCTCGGACCAGCTGAGCACCGCCTGGCTGCCGATGCCGTACCCGATGTCCTGGGTGCAGCTGCCGAGCAGCTCGGACTGGCGCTTCGACCCGACCGGGCGCACCGTCAGCGGCGTCAACGGCCAGAAGAGCAAGGGCCTGACGTACTCCGTCGGCTCGGTCGCGGTGAACGCCACCGCCACCCAGCTGCGCACCGCGGGACCGGCCCCCGAGGCCCTCGCCAAGCGCTACCTGGGCCTGCCCGCCAACCTGCCGCCCGTGGTCGGCGAGACCGCCCGGGCCGTGACCCGGGGCAGGACCACCCCGTACGAGCAGGCCGTCGCCCTGCAGCAGTACTTCACCGGCGGCGAGTTCACCTACGACACCAAGATCGACGCCCGCACCGGGCCGGACGCCATCGCCAAGTTCCTCCAGGACAAGGAGGGCTTCTGCGTGCACTTCGCCGCCACCATGGCCGCGATGTCCCGCTCGCTGGGCATCCCCGCCCGGGTCGCGATCGGCTTCACCCCGGGCAGCGGCAGCGGCAACAGCCGGGTGGTGCGCAGCTCCAACTACCACGCCTGGCCCGAGCTGTACTTCAACGGCTACGGCTGGATGCGCTTCGAGCCGACCCCGAACCGGGGCAGCACCCCGCTGTACTCCGTCCAGCAGGCCGCGCCCAGCACCGCGCCGAGCACCGCGCCCAGCAGCGCCGCGCCGAGCGAGCAGCCGAGCGCCCAGCCGTCCTCCTCCAGCAGCTGCCCGCCGCAGCAGCACAAGCTGGGCGACTGCGCCGACGAGACCGCGGTGGCCGAGCGGAAGGTCGTCGGGACCCCGTGGTGGCGGTCCTGGACGGTGCTGGTCGGCGTCCTGGGCGGACTGCTGCTGGTGGGGCTGCTGGTCTTCCCGATGCTGTGGCGCACCAGGCTGCGCCGGCGCCGCCTCGGCACCGGCCGCCGCCTGCCCGGCGCGGGCGCCCCGCCGCTCACCGACGAGCAGGTGCTGGCGGCCTGGGCCGAGCTGGTCGACTCCGCGTGGGACCTGGGCATCCCGCCGGACGAGGCCCGCACCCCGCGGCACGCCGCCCGCCGGCTCGCCGAGGACGCCCGCCTGGACGCGGACGCCGCGGCCGCCGCGGGCCGGGTCGCGCTCGCCACCGAGCGGGTCATGTACGCCCGCGAATCGCAGGCGCCCCAGCAGCTGGGCGGCGACGTCCGCGCCACCCGCGAGGCGCTGCTGGTCCGGGCCACCCGTCGGCGCCGGCTGCGCGCCCTGCTGCTGCCGGCCTCCGCGGTCCGGCTGTGGTGGCGGGCCCAGGACCGGGCCGCGGCCCGCCGGGAGCGCACCGCCGAACGGGTGGCGGCGCTCCGCGCGGCGGTCCGCAGGCCGTTCCGGCGCCGGTCCGAGCGGGACAAGCCGGGCGGCTGAGCCGCGCGGGCCGGCCCGGCCGGGCGGCTGGACCGACTGCTCCGGCTGGTCCGGCCCCGGGTGCGGAGGAGAGAAAAAGGATCCGCCCGGCGAGGGGTTCCCTCGCCGGGCGGATCGCGTCTCCGTGGGCGCCGACCCCGTGGGGCGTCGTCCCGGTCGGTGCTACAGGCCGCTCTGCTCGTCGCGGCGGCGCTGCCAGCGCTGTTCCATTCGATCGACGACACCGGCCTTCCGGCGTGGCGCTGCCGCCTGCCGTGGGCCGTGTCCGGCCGGGCCGCGGCGCCACGCGGTGACCGCGAGGACCGCACAGCCAAGCATGACCAGGAACCCCACCACGCTGACCCAGATGACCTGGGCGACCAGGCCCCCCATGAGCAGCGCGATGCCCGCCACGAACCCCGCCCCGGCCAGGTAGACCCGCCGACGGGTGTAGGTGCGCAGGCCGGTTCCCTCGAGCGCTGACGCGAACTTGGGATCTTCGGCGTACAGCGCTCGCTCCATCTGCTCGAGCAGTCGCTGCTCGTGCTCCGAGAGCGGCACGGAGTCCTCCTACTCGTCGGTCGCGGGGCGACCGGTCCGCCACCCCTGGCTCGGGCCTGTGTGGTCCATATGCCCCACCGGTCTGGCCGTCATGCTTACCGGCTTTACCTAGATCATACGGTCCACGGCCGCGGTTCGGCGTGGTCAATCAGGCGTGGCTCGGGCCGCCGCATCGGCGGCCCGCACCCCTGCAACGAGCGGAGGGCCCGCTTGGTGCCCCCACCGGGGGATTCAGCGCACCTCGGCCAGCAGGTGGAGCTGGGTGGCGACGGCGTGGAAGGCGGGCTGCTCGGCGGCCGCGAGCTCCAGCTTGAGCAGGGCGTCGAGGGCACCCGGCTCGGTGTCGACCAGGACGCCGGGGACCAGATCGGCGAAGACCCGGATGCCGTGCACGGAGGTGACCCGCAGCCCGGCGTCGGCGACCAGCGCGTCCAGCTGCTCGCCGGTGAAGCGGCGCGGCATCGGGTCGCCGGAGCCCCAGCGGCCGTCGGGGGCGTCCAGCGCGGTGCGGGCCTCGGTGAACTGGCCGGCCACCGCGCGGGCCAGCACCGCGCCGTTGCGGTTGGCGGCGAGCAGGCTGAGCAGCCCGCCCCCGCCGAGGGTGCCGACCAGGTTGCCGAGCGCCTCGGCCGGGTCGTCGACGACCTCCAGGACGCCGTGGCAGAGCACCGCGTCGACCGATCCGGCCGGGACGAGCTCGGGCAGCGTCTGGGCGTCCCCCTGGACGGCCCGGACCAGCTCGGTGACGCCGGCCTCGGCGGCCCGGCGCTCCAGCGCGAACAGCGCGTCCGGGCTGGGGTCGACCACGGTGACCCGGTGGCCCAGCCTGGCGACGGGCACGGCGAAGTTGCCGGTGCCGCCGCCGGTGTCGACGACCTCCAGCACCGGCCGTCCGAGCTCGGCCGCGCGCCGCTCCAGCGCCGCCCGCACCACCTCCCACACCACGGCGGTACGCAACGCACTGCGGGGACGAGTCGGATACAAGGCGGCACCCCTCTTGGCAGGTCTTCTGACGGGTCTTCCACGGCGGGACGACTCCACCTTATCCGCCGGGGCGGGGGCGGCTGAGGTGCGGCGCAGCGCGGGGCACAGCGACGGGTGCCCGCCGGTGCGGGCCCGCCCGGGGCGCTTGTCGGCGGGACTCAGGGGTGCAGGGCCAGGATCCGCTCCACGATGCGCAGGTACAGGGCGGTGTTGCGGATCAGGTCGTCCGCGTCGCGCTCGCCGGCGGCGCCGGCGATGCCCGCCTCGGCGGCGGCCCGGCGGCGGGCGCCGGCCGCGAAGTAGGCGGCCCACTCGGCGAGTTCGGGAGCGACCTCGGGCAGCAGCTCCCAGGCCGGGCGGATCGCCTGGCGGCGGCGCGGGCTGCGCACCGGGCGGCCGCGGACGGCCAGCACGGCGGCGGTGGCGCGCAGCGCGGCGAGGTGGGCGGTGGCGTACCGCTCCAGTGGGTCCTGCCGGCCGCGGGCGTGCACCAGGGTGCGGTGCGCGTGGCGGAGCAGTTCGAGCGCCGCGGGCGGGGCCGAGCCCCGGCGCAGCACCGGGTGGACGTCGGCGCCTCGGGTGGCCGGCAGGGTGGGTTGATCGACGGCAGGGCGGGCGACAGGCTCAGGACGACTGATGGTCATGGGTCTCCCCCGTTCACTCCGGACCTTGCCCGGACCGGTCGGTCCGCGCATGCATCCATCGTGAACGGGGGGTCTGACAACTCGGGGTCCCCCGCCCCGCGGGCCCCCCGGCCCGGTTCCGTCGTCCCCCGCGGCCGTCCCCGGGTTCCCCCCCCAGGGGGGAGGGGGTCGGGCTCCGCCGCCCCGTGTCGGCGGTGCCCGGCCCCCTCGTCCCGGCCGCTGCTCGCGCTCCGGACGCGGCGTGGTCCGCCGCTCCCCCCCTGGACCGGCGGCCGCCCCGGAGCGCTCCGGGCGGCTCCGCCCTGCGGCGGCCTCCCGGTGCGCCCTACTCTGCCCGCCGGGCGGGGGCGCCGGATATCCGCCCGGGTACTCAACCGGCGGTCTGAGTACGGATACTCAGAGCGCCCGCGGTCCCCGGCGGTCGGTCGGGCCGGGTACGGTGGCCGCGTCCCGTCCGAGGTCCGGGCGGGCGCGCGTCGGGAGGAGGCCGCCGTGGGGGCCGTTCCGCTGATCTTCACCAGCGGCTGGGCGAGCGGCATCAACGCGTACGCCGTGGTCCTGCTGCTGGGCCTGTTCGGCCGCTTCGGCGGTGCCGGGAGCGTGCCGCCGGTGCTGGAGCGCACGGACGTGCTGGTCGCCGCCGGGGTGCTGTTCCTGTGCGAGGCGGTCCTGGACAAGATCCCGTACGTGGACAGCGTCTGGGACGTGGTGCACACCTTCGTCCGCCCGGTCGCCGGCGCGACCGTGGGGGCCCTGCTCGCCGCGCACGACCCCGGCTCGCTCGGCGAGGTCGCGGCCGGCGCGGTCGGCGGCACGACCGCCCTGGTCAGCCACGGCGTCAAGGCGGGCCTGCGGATGGCGGTGAACACCTCCCCCGAACCGGCCTCGAACGTCCTGGTCAGCCTCGCCGAGGACCTCTCGGTCGCGGGCCTGGTCACCCTGGCGCTCTTCCACCCCTGGCTGGCCGCCTCGACGGCGGCGGTCCTGCTGGCCCTGGGCGTCCTGCTGGTGTGGTTCGCGGTCTCCCGGATCCGCCGCTTCTGGCTCCGCCGCCGGGAGCGCCGCGCCCGGCGGCGGGCCGGGACGGCCCCCACCCCGGCCTGACCTGCCGGGCGGGCGGGGAGCGGCGGCGGCATAGGATCTCCTGCCATGGCTCGGATCATCGTCGTCGGCGCAGGCATGGGCGGTCTGGCGGCCGCCTCCCGGTTGGGCACGCTCGGGCACCGGGTGACGGTGCTGGAGGCGACCGGCACGCACGGCGGGCAGCTGGGGGCGTACCGGCGGGAGGGGTTCGGGTTCGACACCGGCCCGGGGCTGCTCGCGCTGCCCGCCGTCTACCGGGACCTGGCGCTGAAGACCGGGCGGGAGCCGCTGGAGGATCTGGTCGGGCTGCGGCCGGTCGATCCGGAGAGCCGGCACCTGTTCCCGGACGGGACGGAGCTGCTGCTGCCGAACGCCTCCCGGGGTGGGGTCGGCCAGGCACTGGACGCCGCGTTCGGGGCGGGCACCGGCGAGCGCTGGGGCGAGCTGCTGAACCGCGGCCGCGCGGTCTGGGAGGCGACCCGGCGGCCGCTGCTGGAGGAGCCGCGTCCGGCGGTCGACCCGGCCGACCCGTACCCGGTGCCGCCGCGCCGGGGCCTGTCCCGGCTGCTGCCGCGCGGGCGGCACACCCTGGGCGACGTGGCCCGCGAGCTGGGCGGCGGGCCCGGCCCGGCGGCGCTGCTCGGCGAGTACGCGCTGCGCTACGGCCTGGACCCGCTGGCCGCGCCCGCCTCGGCGACCGTGCTGCCGTACATGGAGCAGTCGTTCGGCGTCTGGTACGTGGACGGCGGCCTGCGGGCGCTCGCCGACGCGGTGTTCGCGCGCTGCGGCGAACGCGGCGTGGAGTTCCGCTTCGACACCCCCGTGCGGGCCCTGGAGCGGGACGGCGAGCGGGTGGTGGGCGTCCGCACCGACGGGGGCGTGCTGGCGGCGGACGCGGTGCTGTCCGCCGTCCCCGGCCTGGGCGTGGCCGAGACCGCCGCGCCCGCGCCGGGCCGGTTCACCGTGCTGCTCGCCCTGGACGGCGCCCGCCCCGCGGGCACCGCGCACCGCACCGTCGTGCACGCGGCGGACGGCGCGGCCGAGGCCCGCGCGGTCTTCGCCGACGGCGCGCTGCCGGAGCGCCCCACCGTGCAGGTGCTGCGCCCGGACGACCCCGCGCTCGTCCCCGGACCGGACGCGGAGGCCGCCGTGCTGACCGTCACCGTGCCCGGGCGGCTCACCCTCACCACCGCCGAACGGGACGCGTACGCCGAGCGGCTGCTCGCCCACCTGGCCGCCGCCGGCCTCGACCTGCGCCCCCGGCTGCGCTGGCGGGAGACCCGGCTGACCGCCTCCGTCCCGCCGCCCTCGCTGGCCGGCGGCCACCTCGCCCAGGCCAACCGGCCCGGCCCCGAGGGCCTCTACCTGATCGGCGCGCACGCCCACCCGGGCGGCGGACTGGCCCGGGTCGGCATGTCGGCGTCGATCACCGCCGGGCTGCTCGGCCCGGCCTGACGGGACGTCAGTACTGCTGCTGGTAGTACCAGTTCTGGTCCTGCTGCGGCTGCGGCTGCTGCGGGACGTACGGCTGCTGGTACTGCTGCCGGGTGTAGGGGTCCTGGTAGACCGGCTGCCCGTACTGGTCGTAGCCGATCAGCTGCACCTGCGGCTGGGCGTACTGCTGCTGTTGCTGCTGGTAGCCGTGGTCCTGCTGGGCGTAGCCGTAGTGCGGCTGCTGCGGGACCTGGTAGGCGGGCTGCTCCTCGGCGTAGACGCCCGCGTCGAGCTGCTGGAACTCCTCGTACGCGAAGGACTGCTCGTCGAACGGCACCACCGACTCGTCCTCCACCGGCCCGACCTCGCCGACCGGCTCCACCGGCGCCGCCACCACCGCGGCCGCGGCCGCCCCGCCGGTGGCCGCCGCCAGCAGCGGGACCTTCGCCAGCGGCCCGGGCAGCCGTCCGTCCGTCCGGCGCAGCGACCAGCCCACCGGGCGGCCGCGCTTCACCGAACCCGTCACCAGCACCTGACCGAGCCCGAACCCGACGGCGCCCGCCGCTATCACCGGCAGCGAGGACGTCCGCATCCCGACGACGACGCCCAGGAAACCCGCCAGCGCGAGCACCCGCCAGTGCAGCGGCGCCCGGTTCTGCAGCAGCAGCTCGGCGGTCAGCCAGAGTGCGACCAGGGCCAACGCGCCATAGAGGAGCAGGTATCCGATGCCCATCCCGCAACCTCCAGACGCCACCATCACCGCGCGGTTGCGGGCGACTGTACAGCCTCCGGGCGAACACCACCGCATCCCGGACCAGACCTCCCCGAGACCCCCGCACACGCCCGCCCCGACACGCACCGGCAGCCCCCACCGAACACGGAGCACCCCGGACCGAAGCCCGCCGGCCTTCCCCAGACGCGACCCCCGGCCGAAGGCCGCCAGCGGGTGCGGAGGCCCACTCCCACCACCCGGCCGAAGGCCCCCTTGACCCGCCGGGCTTCCCCGGGACGCGAACCCGGGCCGAAGGCCGCCAGCGGCTGTGGGGGCCCACCCCCACCACCCGGCCGAAGGCTCCCTTGGCCCCGCCGGCCTTCCCCGGCGCGGGCCCCGGCCGGAGGCCGTCAGCGGGTGTGGAGGCCCAGGTTCTGGTAGATCTCCAGCGTCGAGGTGGAGTGGTTGAGCGTGATGAAGTGCAGCCCCGGGGCGCCCTCCGCGAGGAGGCGTTCGGCCATCGCGGTGGCGTGCTCCAGGCCGACCGCGCGGACCGCGACCGGGTCGTCGGCGACGGCTTCGAGCCGGCGGCGGAACTCGGGCGGGAAGTCGGAGCCGGAGAGCTCCGGGAAGCGCACCAGTTGGCGGATGTTGGTGACCGGCATGATCTCCGGGATGATCGGCGTCTCGCAGCCGGCCGCGGCGACCCGGTCGCGCAGCCGGAGGTAGTCCTCGACCTCGAAGAACATCTGGGTGATCGCGTAGTCCGCACCGGCCCGGCACTTGGCGACGAAGTGCCGGATGTCCTCGTCCCAGTCGGCCGAGCGCGGGTGCATCTGCGGGAACGCGGCGACGCCGACGCAGAAGTCGCCGATGCCCTTGATCAGTTCGACCAGCTCGGCGGCGTACGTGACGCCTTCGGGGTGGCGCACCCACTCGCCCATCGGGTCGCCGGGCGGGTCGCCGCGCACCGCGAGGACGTTGCGCACGTTCTGGTCGGCGTACTGGCCGATGATGTTGCGCAGCTCGGCGGTCGAGTGGTCGACGGCGGTGAGGTGGGCGACCGGGGTCAGGGTGGTCTCGGTGGCGATCCGGCCGACCAGGTCGACGGTGCGGGCGCGCGAGGAGCCGCCCGCGCCGTACGTCATGCAGACGAAGTTGGGTTCGAGGGACTCGACCCGGCGGATCGCGTCCCAGAGTCTGCGCTCGCCCGTTTCGCCGCGCGGCGGCATGAACTCGAAGGAGAAGGAGCGGTCGCCTGCCGCCAGCAGGTCACGCACGGTCTGCGCGCGGTCGCTTCTGGTGGAGGGAATGCCGAGTGCCATGCAGGCAGGTTAGCCGTCGGCGGCGCGGCCCGGACAAACGACGTCCAGCACCTGAGACGCCACTTGAGATTTCCGGTGCCGCCCGCCCGGGCCGTCCGGCGGGCGGGGGGACGGGGGACCCGACCAGGCGCGTTAATCTGACTGTCAGCCCCCTCGATCCGGAGTCTCAGGTGCCCTCCTCCATCCGCCTTCCCCGCAACCCCGTCGACGCGGAGGACGTGCGCGAGCGCGTGAACCGCACGCTCGGCGAGTTCATGGCCGAGCGGACGGCCCTGCTCTCCGGGATCTCCGACCAGCTCGGTCCGGTCTCCGACGCGCTGCGCGACTTCCTGCTGGACGGCGGCAAGCGGCTGCGCCCGGCGTTCTGCTACTGGGGCTGGCGGGCGGCCGGCGGCGACCCGGACGGGTCCGGCATCGAACGGGCGGCGGCCGCGCTGGAGCTGCTGCAGGCCAGCGCCCTGGTGCACGACGACCTGATGGACCGCAGCGACACCCGCCGCGGCCTGCCCGCCGTCCACCGCCGCTTCGAGAACCTGCACCGGGCGGGCGGCTGGCGCGGCGACCGCGAGCAGTACGGGGCGTCCGCCGCGGTGCTGCTCGGCGACCTGCTGCTGATCTGGTGCGACGAGCTGTTCCAGTGCTCGGGGCTGCCCGTCGGCGCGGTGTCCTCCGCGAAGCCGGTGTTCGACCTGATGCGCACCGAGGTGATGCTCGGCCAGTACCTGGACGTGCTGGAGCCGGTCGCGGGCGACTCCACCGACGCGGACGCGCTCGGCCGGGCCCGGACGGTGCTGCACTACAAGTCGGCGAAGTACACCATCGAGCGGCCGCTGCAGGTCGGCGCGCTGCTCGCGGGCGCCGGACCCGACCTGGTGGACGCGCTCGGCGGCTTCGGCCTGCCGCTCGGCGAGGCGTTCCAGCTCCGCGACGACCTGCTCGGCGTCTTCGGCGACCCGGCGGTCACCGGCAAGCCCGCCGGCGACGACCTCCGCGAGGGCAAGCGCACCCTGCTGGTCGCCCACGCCATGCGCGGCCTCTCCCCCGCCGAAGCCGCCCACCTCGACGCCCGGCTCGGCGCCCCCGGCCTGGACGCCGACGAGATCGCCGGGCTCCGCGACCTGATCACCCTCAGCGGCGCCCCCGCGATCGTCGAGGACCGGATCGAGGCCCTGCTCACCGAGGCCCTCGCCGCCCTCGACGCGGCCCCCGTCGCCGACGGCCCCGCCCGCGAGGTGCTGCGGGCGCTCGCCGACGCCGCGACGGTGCGCAAGTACTGACCGGGCCCGCCTCAGGCCCGCCGCCACCAGCGGCGGGAGGCCAGCGCCGCGAGGGCGGCGCCGCCGGCGTTCAGCAGGACGTCGTCGACCGAGGAGACCCGGTCCAGCCGGAGCACGTACTGGGCGGTCTCCACCAGCACCGAGCCCGCCGCGCCGAGCGCCAGCACCCGCCACACCGAGGCGAGCCCGGCGAACCGCACCGGTGCGAGGAAGCCCAGCGCGGCGAACACCAGCATGTTGCCGCCGATCTGCGCCACGACGGTGGCCGGCGGCCCGGCGGCGACGACCTCGGCGACGTCGTGCAGCGGCACCAGGTTCACCCGGCGGCGCGGGCCGCCCGGGTCGACGCCCGGCAGCAGGATCATCCACACCCACGGGAGCGTCCCGTACACCATCCCGACCTCGGCCAGCGCCGTACGCCGCGCCCGTCCGGCCGCGACCCCGGCCGCCCGGCGGCGGCGGGAGAGCCACCACACCAGCAGGACGGCCACCGGCAGCGCGGCGGCGGCCAGGAACACGATCCCGTTGACCGTCCCCACCCAGCCGTTCCACCCGGCCCGCCGGCCCAGCGGCCGCTGCGCGACGAAACCGACGACGGCCGCGACGAGCAGCGCGGGAACGAGCAGCACGAGCCGGGCGGCCCGGCGGGGCACGAGGGAGGTCATGCCTGCACGGAGTGCGGACCGCACCCCCGCGGTTCCCGGCCCCGCGGTTCCCGGCCCTGCCCCAGGCCCCCGACCGGGGGCGCTAGCGGAGGCGGGCCGCCAGGGCGGCCGCGGCGGCCGCGGGGTCCTCGGCGGCGGTGAGGGCGCGGACGACGACGACGCGGGTGGCGCCGGCGTCGAGGACCTGCTGGAGGTTGTCCTGGTCGATGCCGCCGATGGCGAACCAGGGGCGTTCGGGCCGCCGCGCCGCGGCGTACCGGACCAGGGCGAGGCCGGGGGCGTGGCGGCCGGGCTTGGTGGGGGTGGGCCAGACCGGGCCGGTGCAGAAGTAGTCGACGCCGGGTTCGGCGAGGGCGGTGTCGACCTCGTTCTCGGCGTGGCAGGAGCGGCCGATCAGCACGTCCTCGCCGAGGATGCGGCGGGCGACGGCGACCGGCAGGTCGTCCTGGCCGAGGTGCAGCACGTCGGGGCGGGCCCCGTACGCGACGTCGGCGCGGTCGTTGACGGCGAGCAGCCTGCCGTGGCGGCGGGCGGCGTCGGCGAAGACCTCCAGGTACTCCAGTTCCTGCTTGGCCTCCAGGCCCTTGTCGCGGAGCTGGACGATGTCGACGCCGCCCGCGAGCACCGCGTCCAGGAACTCGGGCAGGTCGCCCTGTTCGCGGCGGGCGTCGGTGCAGAGGTAGAGCCGGGCGTCGGCCAGCCGCTGCCGGGCCGTCACAGGGCCATGGCCTGGGCGCGGCGCTTGACCTCGGTGCCCCGGTTCTCGCGCAGGGCCTGGATCGGGCTGCCGGGCAGGGAGTCGTCCTCGGTGAACATCCACTCGAGGATCTCCTGGTCGGAGAAGCCGCAGTCGCGCAGCACGGTGAGGGTGCCGACCAGGTGCTTGACCGGGCCGTCGTCCTCGATGAAGTCGGCGGGGACCTGCAGGGACTTGTTGGGGCCCCGGCGGACGGCCAGCAGGGTGCGGTTGCGCACCATGTCGCGGACGTCGGTGATCACCACGCCCCACCGCTCCGAGATGTCGGGCAGGTACAGCCAGGCGGGGACCAGGGCGTCAATCTTGGGATCAATCTCGCTCACTCCCCCAGCCTAGGCGCTATCGGGCGGCGGCCTTCAACTGGACGGCCGGGTCGGCGGCCCGGGCCGGGTCGAGCACGGTGCCGCGTTCGATCAGGCGGCGGCCCTGGGCGAGGTCGCGCGGCCGGTCGACGGCGAACAGCGCGGTGAGGGCGCCGTCGCGCAGCCAGAGCACCGTCCAGCCAGGTTCGGACGGGGAGCCCCGCCACAGCAGGTGGTCGGCCCCGGCGTGCCGGCCGGCGTACTGGACCATGCGGTCGAACTGCTCGGACCAGAAGTACGGGACGGGGTCGTAGGGGGTGTCGAGGGTGCCGAGCAGCGAGGCCGCGGCGGCGCCGCCGGAGTGCAGGGCGTGGTCCCAGTGCTGGACGGCGAGCCGGGTGCCGGAGCGGGCGGAGGGGTAGGAGGCGCAGTCGCCGGCGGCGAGGACGCCGGGCAGGGCGGTGCGCAGCCGGTCGTCGACCGGGACCGTGCCGTCGGGGTCGAGGGCGAGCGGGCCGCCGCGCAGCCAGTCGGTGGCGGGGCGGCCGCCGATGCCGACGACGACCTCGTCGGCGGGCAGGTGGGTGCCGTCGGTGAGCAGCACGCCGCCGTCGGCGGCGCCGGCCACGGCGGTGCCGCAGCGCAGTTCGACGCCGGCTTCGGCGTACCAGTCGGCCATCAGGGCGCCGAGTTCGGCGGGCAGGGCGCCGGCCAGCGGGGCGGCGGCGGCTTCCACCACCGTGACGTGGCAGCCGAGCCGGCGGGCGACGGTGGCGGTCTCGGCGCCGATCCAGCCCGCGCCGACCAGCACGATCCGGCGGCCGGGGGTGAGGGCGGCGCGCAGCGCGTGGGCGTCGTCGACGGTGCGCAGGGTGCGGGCGCCGGGCAGGCCGGGGAGGGTGCGCGGGTCGGCGCCGGTGGCGATCACCAGGGCGTCGTACGGGAGTTCGCCGCGGTCGGTGTGCAGGACGCCGTCGGCGAGGCCGGTGGCGCGGCGGCCGGTGAGCAGGTCGACGCCGAGGCCGTGCCAGTCGATCTCGAAGGCGGTGGCGTCGGCCTTGCCGAGCAGCACGTCCTTGGAGAGCGGGGGGCGGTCGTAGGGGAGGTGGAGTTCGGCGCCGACCAGGGCGAGCGGGCCGGTCCAGCCGCCCTGCCGGAGGGTGAGGGCGGTCTGGGCGCCCGCCATGCCCGCGCCGACCACGACCACCCGGTCCGTTTCGCTCAGTTCAGCCACGGCCTCCACCCTACCGAGGCGGTGGCGGGTGTCCACCGTGCGTACGCGCCTTCTGGACGGGGTCGGGGCGGCGTTATGGTGGGAGTGCTCAACAACCTGTGCACTTCATCTGTACTTCATCACGGGAGCCCGGCGCACCGGGCTGAGAGGCGGGCTGTGGCGGCCCGCGACCGTCCGAACCTGATCCGGGTCATGCCGGCGAAGGGAGCATCAGCGGCTGTGGCACCTTTCCACGCGCCCGACGTGCTGGTGGTCGGCGGGGGCGTCATCGGGCTGGGCGTCGCCTGGCGGGCCGCGCAGCGCGGCCTGGCGGTCGCGGTGGCCGACCCGGATCCGGGCGGCGGCGCGGCCCGGGTCGCGGCGGGCATGCTCGCCCCCGTCACCGAACTGCAGTACGGCGAGGAGCCGTTGCTGCGCCTGGGGATGGCGTCGAACGAGCGGTACGCCGCGTTCGCCGCCGAGTTGACCGAACTGACCGGCCTGGACACCGGTTACCGGGCCACCGGCACGCTGGCGGTGGCGCTGGACTCCGACGACCGGGCGGAGCTGCGCGAGCTGCACGCCTTCCACGGCCGGCTGGGCCTGGCGTCCGAGTGGCTGACCGGCCGCGAGTGCCGCCGGCTGGAGCCGATGCTGGCCCCGGGCGTGCGCGGCGGCCTGCACGTCGCCGACGACCACCAGGTGGACGGGCGGCGGCTGGTCGCCGCGCTGGTCGCCGCCTGCGCGCTGGCGGGCGTGGTGTTCCACCGGGCGGAGGCCGCCGAGCTGCTGGTCGAGGACGGCCGGGCGGCGGGCGTCCGGCTGTCGACCGGCGAGCGGGTGGCGGCGGGGCGCACGGTGCTGGCGGCCGGTTCGCGCAGCCACCTGCTGCCGGGCCTGCCGGACGGGGTGCTGCCGGCCGTCCGGCCGGTGAAGGGCCAGGTGCTGCGGCTGCGGATGCCCACCGCGCACGGGCCGTTCCTGTCCCGGAACGTGCGGGCGGTGGTGCGCGGGCAGCACCTGTACCTGGTGCCGCGGGCGGACGGCGAGCTGGTGGTCGGCGCGACCACCGAGGAGCTGGGGCACGACACCACGGTCACCGCGGGCGGCGTCTACGAGCTGCTCCGGGACGCGCACGAACTGGTGCCCGGCATCACCGAGTTGCCGTTGGTGGAGACCTGCGCGGGCCTGCGCCCGGGCTCCCCCGACAACGCGCCGCTGCTCGGCCCGACCGCGCTGGCCGACCTGGCCGCCGCGACCGGGCACTACCGCAACGGCGTGCTGCTCACCCCGGTCACCGCCGACCTGCTCGCCGACTACCTGGCCACCGGCGAACTCCCGGCGCTGGCCGCCGACTTCACCCCTGCCCGCTTCGCTCCCAAGGTCCCCGCATGAACACCATCGCCCTGACCGTCAACGGCGAGCCGCGCACCCTGCCCGCCACCACCACGCTGGACGTGGTGGTGGCCGAGGTGTCGGCCGCCAACTCCGGTGTCGCCGCCGCCGTCAACGAGGCGGTGGTGCCGCGCAGTTCGTGGCCCGCCACGGCCCTCGGCGAGGGCGACCGGGTCGAGATCCTGACCGCCGTCCAGGGAGGCTGAACCATGGCTGACGACGCCCTCGTCATCGCCGGCACCACCTTCGGCTCCCGGCTGATCATGGGCACCGGCGGCGCCCCCAGCCTGGAGGTGCTGGAGCAGGCGCTGAAGGAGTCCGGCACCGAGCTGACCACGGTGGCGATGCGCCGGGTCAACACCGCCACCCAGGGCTCGGTCCTGGAGGTGCTGGCCCGCAACAACATCCGGGTGCTGCCGAACACGGCGGGCTGCTACACGGCGGGCGAGGCGGTGCTGACCGCCCGGCTGGCCCGCGAGGCGCTCGGCACGGACTGGATCAAGGTGGAGGTGATCGCCGACGAGCGGACCCTGCTGCCCGACCCGATCGAGCTGCTGGAAGCCGCCGAGACGCTGGTCGACGACGGCTTCACCGTGCTGCCGTACACCAGCGACGACCCGGTGCTGGCCCGCAAGCTGGAGGACGTCGGCTGCGCGGCGATCATGCCGCTGGGCGCGCCGATCGGCTCCGGCCTGGGCATCCGCAACCCGCACAACTTCCAGCTGATCGTGGAGTCCGCGAACGTGCCGGTGGTGCTGGACGCGGGCGCGGGCACCGCGAGCGACGTCGCGCTGGCGATGGAGCTGGGCTGCTCGGCCGTCATGCTGGCCTCCGCCGTGACCCGCGCCCAGGAACCGCTGCTGATGGCCGGGGCGATGCGCCGGGCGGTCGAGGCCGGCCGCCTCGCCCACCGGGCCGGCCGGATCCCGCGCCGCTACTACGCCGAGGCCTCCTCCCCCACCGCCGGCCTGGCCGACACCCGCGAGCGCCCCGCGTTCTGACCCCGCCGTCCCGACCCCGTCCACCCCGGGCGAACCGGCCGCCGCCGCGGGACGTCCCACCGGGTGCCGGGCGCGCTGCGCCCGACACCCGGCCCCTGCCGGGGCCGGGACCCCTCGCCCCCTACACTCCATCGGGTGGACATGACCCTCGACGATCCCCTGTACGGCGTACTGCTGGACGACCGCTACCGGGTCGAGCAGCGGATCGCGGTCGGCGGCATGGCAACCGTCTACCGGGGCACCGACACCCGGCTGGACCGCACGGTGGCGCTGAAGGTGATGCACCCGTCGCTGGCGGCGGACGACGAGTTCACGGCGCGCTTCATCCGGGAGGCGAAGGCGGTGGCCCGGCTCGCCCACCAGAACGTGGTCAACGTGCTGGACCAGGGCGCCGATCCGCGCGGTGTGTTCATGGCGATGGAGTACGTGCCCGGCCGCACCCTGCGCGACCTGCTGCGCGACCGCGGCGCGCTCTCGGTGCGGGGCGCGCTGGACGTGCTGGAGCCGGTGCTGGCGGCGCTCGGCGCCGCGCACCGGGCCGGGCTGGTGCACCGGGACGTCAAGCCGGAGAACGTGCTGATCACCGACACCGGCCTGGTGAAGGTCGCCGACTTCGGCCTGGTCCGGGTGCTCGCGGGCACCGACCCGACGGCCACCACGGCCACCGGGACCGGCCAACTGCTGGGCACCGTCTCGTACCTGGCGCCGGAGCAGATCCGCCAGGAGGACACCGACCAGCGGGTGGACGTCTACGCGGCGGGCATCCTGCTGTACGAGATGCTGACCGGCGCCAAGCCGCACACCGGGGAGCACGCCGCCCAGGTGATGTACCGGCACCTGCACGAGGACGTCCCGGCGCCGTCCGCCTCCGCGCCCGCGGTGGGCCCGGAGCTGGACGCGATAGTGGCGGCGGCGACCGCGCGCGACCCGCGGGCCCGGCCGTGGGACGCGGTGGAGCTGCTGGCCGCCGTGCAGCGGGCCCGCCGCTCGCTGCCCCCGGACCGGCTGGACGCGGAGCCGCCCGCCTCGTCCCTGCCGACCCCGGTGCACAGCCCGGGCGAGGCCACCGCCGTGATCGAGCGGGTGCCGGCGCTGGACCGCACCAGCGTGCTGGAGGTCCCGCCGGAGCTGCTGCCGCCGGTGCGCCCGGCGGTGGACGACGACCCGCCGCGCGGCCTGGCGGGCCGGGCCCGCCGCTCGGGCTACGGCCGCCGCTCGGGCTACGGCCGCCGCCCGCTGATCTGGTCGGCGGTGCTGGTGGTGGTGCTGCTGGTGGTCGGCGGCATCACGTACACGCTGTCCAACGCGGTGTACGCGACGGTGCCGAGCGTGCTGGGGCAGAGCCGGGAGCAGGCCGCCGCGGCGCTCGACGGGCAGGGCCTGCACGGTGCGTTCAGCGAGCAGTTCAGCGAGTCGGTGCAGGCCGGGCAGGTGATCTCGACCGACCCGGGGGTGGGCGCGAAGGTCCGCAAGAGCGACGCGGTGAAGGTGGTGCTCTCGCGCGGCCCGGAGCGGGTGCGGGTGCCGGACGTGGCCGGCCGCCCGGTGGCGGACGCCCGCAAGGCGCTGGGCGACGCCCGGCTGACCGCGGGCACCAGCGGCGAGGAGTTCAGCGACACCGTGCCGAAGGGCTCGGTGATCTCCACCGCCCCGGCGGCGGGCAGCAGCCTGTCCCCGGACGCGCCGGTGGCGCTGACCGTCTCCAAGGGCATGCACCTCGTCCCGGACGTCGGCGGCAAGAGCAAGGAGGACGCCTCCGCGGCCCTGGAGGCGGCCGGCTTCGTCCCGCAGGTCTCCGGCCTGCTGCCGCTCGGCAAGGTCACCGGCCAGTCCCCCGCGGCCGGCACCCCGGCCCGGCAGGGCAGCACGGTGACGATCGCGGTCAGCCTGTTCTAGGGCCTGCCTTCCGGATCGTGACGGATCGCGTCGGATCGGCGCGCGGCGCCGGGCGCCCGGCACGATCCGAAGGGGAGGGCCCGGGCGTTCCGGGCGGCGGGCTTCAGCGCAGCGGGCCGTCGCCGGGCTGCTCCTGGTACGAGTAGCGCTGCTCCCGCCACGGGTCGGCGAGGTTGTGGTAGCCGCGCTCCTCCCAGAAGCCGCGCCGGTCGGCCCGCATGTACTCGACGGCGCGCACCCACTTCGGGCCCTTCCAGGCGTACAGGTGGGGCACCACCAGCCGGACCGGGAAGCCGTGTTCGAGAGTGAGCGGCCGGCCGTCGTGGTGGGTGGCGAAGACGGTGGCCGGGTCGGCGAAGTCGGCGAGCCGCAGGTTGGCGCTGTAGCCGTACTCGGCCCACACCATCACGTGGGTGACGCCCGGGTCGGGCGGGACGAGGTCGAGGACGGTCTTCGCGGCGACCCCGGCCCACTCGTTGCCGAGCATCGAGAACTTGGTGACGCAGTGGAGGTCGCCGCGGACGGTGGTCTTGGGCAGCGCGTGGAAGGCCGCGAAGTCCCACCTGGCCTTCTCCGCGTCGGCGGTGGCCCCGAACACCTGGAAGTCCCAGCTCTGCGGCTTGAACCGGGGCACCGGCCCGTAGTGCAGGACGGGCCAGCCGCGCTGCTGCCGCTGCCCCGGGGGGAGCCTCGGGTCAGTCGTCGGCCGCTGTTCAGGTTCGTGCTGACCCATGCCCCCATGGTGACAGACGGCGGGCGCCGAATCGCGCGCGCCCCCACCGCACGCCCCGGGGGGAATTCCCGTCCGACGGAGGGGGGCAACACCTGGCGAATCCGCGCGCGCGTTCGAGCGAGATACCACCGAACGGCCTAATCCGTTCCGCGTTCCCGCAGGTCAGCACGGTGCGGGCGGGGCGCGAAAGCCGCCCGGGGGCGCGTCTGTAAGCGTGAACTTACTGGAAGCGCACCCGTTCAGCTGCCACGATGCGGGGCATCCGGAGACCGACCGGAATGCGCACCAGGAAGGCAGGCCATGCAGGGCGACCCCGAGGTCATCGAGTTCCTCAACGAGCAGCTGACCGCCGAACTCACCGCCATCAACCAGTACTTCCTGCACGCCAAGATGCAGGAGAACTTCGGCTGGACCAAGCTCGCCAAGTACACCCGGCACGAGTCCTTCGACGAGATGAAGCACGCCGAGGTGCTGACCGACCGGATCCTCTTCCTGGACGGCCTGCCGAACTACCAGCGGCTGTTCCACGTCCGGATCGGGCAGACCGTCAAGGAGATGTTCGAGGCCGACCGGCAGGTCGAGGTCGAGGCGATCGACCGCCTCAGGCGCGGGATCGTGGTGATGCGCGCCAAGAACGACGTCACCTCGGCGAACATCTTCGAGTCGATCCTGGCGGACGAGGAGCACCACATCGACTACCTGGACACCCAGCTGGAGCTGCTGGACAAGCTCGGCGAGGCGCTCTACATCGCGCAGCTGATCGAGCAGCCGGAGAGCTGAGGGCCGACCGGGGGGCTGCGGCCCTCAGGCGGCCCGCGGGGCGGCCGGGGCGGTGGTGACCGGGTCGGCCGCCAGGCCGAGGCGCTCGGCCAGCCGGGCGGTGGGGCAGGGCCGGGCGCCGTGCTCGCCGAGCAGCGCCTGGATCCGGCGCACGCAGGAGCCGCAGTCGGTCCCGGCCCTGCAGCCCTGGGCTATCTGGCGGGGGGTGCTGGCCCCCTCGTCGATCTTCTGCTTGACCTGGGCCTCGGTGACCGCGTGGCACATGCACACGTACATGTGCGGCCCCTTCCACGATTGGTGCGGTTTGCTGAGGCTTACCTTACCTGGTGCTCCGGGTACGAAAAAGGCCCCTCCGGCTCGGAACGACCGAGAACGGAGGGGCCTTCGTCACACCTACCGGGGGTGCCTCACTGGCCGCGGTACATCTCGGCGACCAGGAACGCCAGGTCCAGCGACTGGCTGCGGTTGAGCCGCGGGTCGCAGGCCGTCTCGTAGCGCTGGTGCAGGTCGTCGACCAGCACCTCGTCGCCGCCGCCGACGCACTCGGTGACGTCGTCACCGGTCAGCTCGACGTGGATGCCGCCCGGGTGGGTGCCGAGCGCGCGGTGCACCTCGAAGAAGCCCCGGACCTCGTCCAGCACGTCGTCGAACTTGCGGGTCTTGTGGCCGCTGGAGGCCTCGAAGGTGTTGCCGTGCATCGGGTCGCTGATCCACACCACCTGGGCGCCGGACGCGGTGACCTTCTCCACCAGGGTGGGCAGGTGGTCGCGGATCTTGCCCGCGCCCATCCGGGTGATGAAGGTGAGCCGCCCGGGCTCGCGCTCCGGGTCGAGGCGGTCGATCAGGGTCAGCGCCTCGTCCACCGTGGTGGTGGGGCCGAGCTTGACGCCGATCGGGTTGCGGATCTTGGACGCGAACTCGATGTGCGCGTGGTCCAGCTGCCGGGTGCGCTCACCGATCCACACCATGTGGCCGGAGACGTCGTACAGGTCGCCGGTGCGCGAGTCGGTGCGGGTCAGCGCCGTCTCGTAGTCCAGGATCAGCGCCTCGTGCGAGGAGAAGAACTCGACCGTCCTGAACTCCTCCGGGGCCACCCCGCAGGCGTTCATGAAGGCCAGCGCCTGGTCGATCTCCCGGGCCAGCTGCTCGTAGCGCTGGCCGGCCGGGGAGTTGCGCACGAAGTCCTGGTTCCAGGCGTGCACCTGGCGCAGGTCGGCGTAGCCGCCGGTGGTGAAGGCGCGCACCAGGTTCAGCGTCGCCGCGGAGGCGTTGTACATCCGCTTCAGGCGCTCCGGGTCCGGGATCCGGGCCTCGGCGGTGAACTCGAAGCCGTTGACCGAGTCCCCGCGGTAGGTCGGCAGGGTCACGCCGTCCCGGGTCTCGGTGCTCTTCGAACGGGGCTTGGAGTACTGGCCGGCGATCCGGCCGACCTTCACCACCGGCACGGAGGCCGCGTAGGTGAGCACCGCCGCCATCTGCAGCAGGGTCTTCAGCTTGTTGCGGATCTGGTCGGCCGACACGGCGTCGAACGCCTCGGCGCAGTCGCCGCCCTGGAGCAGGAACGCCTCACCACGCGCGACGGCCGCGAGCCGGGCGCGCAGCTGGTCGCACTCGCCGGCGAAGACGAGGGGCGGATAGGAGGCGAGCTCCGCAAGGGTCTTGCGCAGAGCCTCTTGGTCCGGCCATTCAGGCTGCTGCGCCGCGGGCAGGGACTGCCAGGAGTGGTTAGTCACGGTCACAGGGCAAGGCTACGGGGTGCGACAACCGATTTGGGGGTGCCGCCCGGTGGGTGAGACGGCGCGTGGACATCCCGGCGTTCCCCCGCCGGGCCGCCCGCCGGTGGGCTAAGGTCTGCTGCGTGACCGCGACGCACACCTTCTCCTGGTGGTGGGCCAGCCCGTTGGGCGGCCCACGGATCGCGCGTCCCTAGCGACGAACGACGGCCGCCCTCCGGGGCGGCCGTCGGCGCGTGTGCGCAGCGTCACGGCCTCCCGGAGGCGGCGGAACCCCCGCGAACCACCTCCCGGAAGGAACACCGCAGTCGTGACCACCACCGCCGCCGAGCTGCTCGCCCGGCTGACCGCCCCCGGCGCCCCGGCCTTCGCCCTGCTGCACCGCCGCGCCCCCAGGCTCGCCCCGGACACCGTCGAGCTGCTGACCGGCACGGTCTCCGACCACGAGGCGCTGGCCGACCTCCCGCTGCCGGACGGCGTCCCGGACGGCGGGCCCCGGCACGACCTGCTGGCCCTCGTCCCGTACGCGCAGATCCGCGAGCGCGGCTTCGCGGCCCGGCAGGACGGCACCCCGCTGCGGGCGCTGTCCGTCACCGGGCAGCACGCGCTGCCGCTGGCCGAGGTGCTGGCGGCGCTGCCCGACGCGCCGGTGGAGCTGCGCGGCGGGGAGTTCGACATCGACGACGAGGAGTACGCGGAGATCGTCCGCCGGGTGATCCGGGACGAGATCGGGCGCGGCGAGGGCGCCAACTTCGTGATCCGGCGCGACTTCCGGGCCGAGCTGGCCGGGTACTCCACCGCCACCGCGCTGACCCTGTTCCGCCGGCTGCTGGAGCACGAGCGCGGCGCGTACTGGACGTTCCTGGTGCACACCGGCGACCGGGTGCTGGTCGGCGCCTCCCCCGAGGTCCACGTCCGGCAGTCCGGCGGGACGGTGGTGATGAACCCGATCTCCGGCACCTACCGCTACCCGGCGGGCGGCCCGACCGCCGGGTCGCTGCTGGAGTTCCTGCGCGACCCCAAGGAGCTGGAGGAGCTCACCATGGTGGTCGACGAGGAGCTGAAGATGATGTGCGCGGTCGGCGACCTCGGCGGGCAGGTGCTCGGCCCGCGGCTGAAGGAGATGTCGCACCTCGCGCACACCGAGTACGAGCTGCGCGGCCGCACCTCGCTGGACGTCCGCGAGGTGCTGCGGGAGACCATGTTCGCGGCCACCGTCACCGGCAGCCCGGTGCAGAACGCCACCCGGGTGATCGACCGGTACGAGCGCGGCGGGCGCGGCTACTACTCCGGCGCGCTGGCGCTGATCGGCCGCTCGGCCAGCGGCGGCCGGCAGCTGGACTCGCCGATCTGCATCCGGGCCGCCGACATCGACCCCGCGGACGGCTCGCTGGTCGTCCGGGTCGGCGCCACCCTGGTCCGGCACTCCGACCCGCGCTCCGAGGTCGCCGAGACGCACGCTAAGGCCGCCGGGGTGCTGACCGCGATCGGCGCCCGCCCGGGCCGCTCCGCCCGGGAGAGCGCCGCCCGGCCCCGGCTCGGCGAGGACCACCGGGTGCAGGCCGCGCTCGACGCCCGCCGGGCCGGACTCGCCCCGTTCTGGCTGCGGATGCAGCAGCCCGCCGAGCCGCTGCCCGGCGCCGACACCCTGGTGGTCGACGGCGAGGACACCTTCACCGCGATGCTCGCCCACCTGCTGCGCTCGCTCGGCCACACCGTCACCGTGCTCCGCTACGACGCCCCCGGCCTGCGCGAGCGGGCCGCCGCGCACCGCGGGCCGCTGCTGCTCGGCCCCGGCCCCGGCGACCCGGCCGACCCCGACGACCCGAAGATGGCGCTGCTGCGGCCGGTCGCCGCCGACGCGCTGGCCGCCGTCCGCTCCGGGGAGCGCACCGCGCCGCTGCTCGCGGTCTGCCTCGGCCACCAGCTGCTGTCCGCCGAGCTCGGGCTCCCGCTGGCCCGCAAGGCGGTGCCGTACCAGGGCGCCCAGGAGCGGATCGACCTGTTCGGCACCCCCCGGACGGTCGGCTTCTACAACACCTTCACCGCTCGCTGCGACGACGCCCTGGCCGCCCGGCTGGCCGGCCAGGGCGTCGAGCTCTCCCGGGACGCCCGCACCGGCGACGTGCACGCGCTGCGCGGGCCCGGTTTCGCCGGGCTGCAGTTCCACCCGGAGTCGGTGCTCACCCGGGACGGCGTGGCCGTCGTCGCCGAGCTGCTGCGCGGCACGGCGGCCGTCCGGAGCTGAGGAGACCGGTGCCGGGCCCGGTGCCGGGGAGGTCTGGCTCCCCTCCCGAAGCGACTGGTATGCATGTGCTGCACAGCCGTCACGAGTGGGGGGACGCATGACGAACACGGCCGCGCCCGGCGCCGGACCGACCGCCCGGCGCGCCGGCCGCCCGGCGGCGTGAGCGCCCCGGGCGGCCACGCCGCCGCCGTCCGGATCACCGACGCCGCCGGCGCCTTCCTCGGCAGCGGCTTCCACCTCGGCGCCGGCCTGCTGGTGAGCTGCGCGCACGTGGTGCACGGCTGCCCCGAGCCGGTCGCCCGGCACGGCGCGGACGCCCACCCGGTGCATGCCGCCCGGCTGTTCCCGCCCGGGCCCGACCCCGACGCGGCCGCCTACCCGCCGCCGGACCTCGCGCTGCTCACCGCGCCCGGCCTGGCCGCCGGGCCGGCCGCGCCGCTCGCCGGGCACGACCCGGCCGACGGCTCGACCCTGCGGGCGTACGGCTTCGCGGCCAACCCGGTGACCGGCGCGGTCGGCCCGGAGTCGGCCCTGCTGACCGTGGCCGGTCCGTCCGGCCTCGGGCTGCGCGTCCAGGGCGGCCAGCTGCCGCGCGGGCTGAGCGGTGCGATGGCGGTCGACGAGCGGGGCCGGGTGGTCGGCGTGGTCAAGGCCAGCGCGAGCTTCAGCGGCCCGGCGGGCGGCTGGCTGACCCCGCTCTCCGCGCTCCTCCCCCTGCTCGGGCCCGTCCCCGCCCCGGCCCCCGCCCCGGCGCCGCGCCGGGAGCCGACGGCGGGCGAGGCCGCCCGGCTGCTCGGCGAACCGTTCCCGTTCCAGGACCCGGCCGTCCGGCTGGGGCTGGTCCGGGCGGTGAGCGACCGCCTCGGCCCCGGGCAGGAGGTCCGCGTCCCCTTCAACGGACTCGCCGCCCTGCACCTGCGCGACGTCGCCGCCGCCTGCCTGGCGCACCCGCGCACCGCCGAGGCCCGCCGGGCGCTGCTCGCCGGGGCCCGCGAACTGTGCGGGCCGCACCGGGCGCTGGACGAGCTGGCCGCACTGCTGGACGTCGGGCCGGAGGGGTGAGCGTGGACCGCCTGGCCCGGGAGACCCGGCACCTGCTGGTGCGGCTGCTCACCGGGTGGGACGGACCCCCGCCGCCGCTGTCGCGCCCGGAGCCGCACCCGGCGCCGGCCGGCGGCCGCCCCGCCCGGTGGCCGGCCGTACCGGAGCGGCCTCCGGTCGAGCGGATCGCGCGGTTCCTGGCCGGGGAGCACCCGGATCCGTCCGCCGCGATCGGCGACCTGCACGGCTGGCTGCGGCACGCCGACGGGCCCGAGTGGCGCGCGCCCGGGGTGGCCCTGCTGGCCCGGGCGCAGGACCCCGCCGGGCTGAGCGTCGAGCAGCGGGCCGACCTGGTGGTGATCGCCGGCGTGCTGTGCTTCCCGCCGGTGGCGCCGGGGCGGCTCGGTGCCCGGCGGCTGGCCGACCTGGTGGAGCGCTCCGGGCCGGCCGGCGGGCCCGAGCCGCTGCTGGCGGAACTCGACCGGTTCGAGCCGAAGTTGGCGCGGATCGCCCGGCAGGCGGTGGCGGTCTCCCGGACCCGGGCACCGGAACCGCCGGACCCCGGACCGGCCGCGCCCGCCCTCGTACTGCCCGCCCCCGCGCCGCCCGCTCCCCCGCCCGTGCGGGGGGCTTCGGCGGGCGAGTGCGCGGACCTGCTCGGCGGGCCGGCCCCGTTGCAGGACCCGGCGGTCCGGGAGGGCCTGATCCGGCTGGTGAACGACCGGCTCGGGGCGGGGCAGGAGATCCGCGTCCCGTTCCAGGCGCTGGCCCACCTGCACCTGCGCGACATCGCCGCCGCCTGCCTGGAGCACCCGCGCACCGCCGAGGCCCGCCGGGCGCTGCTCGCCGAGGCCCGCAAGCTGTGCGGGCCGCACCGGGCGCTGGACGGGCTGGCCGCGCTGCTGGACGTCGACCCGGAGGGGTGAGCCCGGTGCGGGGCGCTACTCGCCCCGGCCCAGTTCCTCGTCCAGGCCCTGCTCGATCGCGTACCGGACGAGTTCGACCCGGTTGTGCAGCTGGAGCTTGCCCAGGGTGTTCTGGACGTGGTTCTGCACGGTGCGGTGCGAGAGCACCAGGCGGTCGGCGATCTGGCGGTAGGACAGGCCCTTGGCGACCAGCCGCAGCACCTCGGTCTCGCGCGGGGTGAGCTGCGGGGCGGCGGGCTCGGCGGGGGTGCCGGGTTCGCTGGCCAGGCGGCGGAACTCGCCGAGGACCAGGCCGGCCAGGCCGGGGGTGAAGACCGGGTCGCCGACGGCGGTGCGGCGCACCGCGTCGAGGAGTTCCTCGCGGCCGGCCGACTTCACCAGGTAGCCGGTGGCGCCGGACTTCACGGCCTCCAGCACGTCGGCGTGCTCACCGCTGGCGGACAGCACCAGCACCCGCACCGCCGGGTCGGCGGCGACCACCTGGCGGCACACCTCGGCGCCGGACAGCGAGGGCAGGTTGAGGTCGAGGACCACCACCTGCGGGGTGCTGGCCCGGGCCCGGCGCACCGCCTCCTCGCCGTCCCCGGCGGTGGCGACCACCGCGAACCCGGCCTCGGCCAGGTCCCGGGCCACCCCGTCGCGCCACATGGGGTGGTCGTCCACCACCATCACGCGCACCGGCTGATCAGTCGTCACGTCCCCTCCTCGGCCACCGCAGTTCCACCTCGACGCCCTCCCCGGGCACCGAGTACAGCTCGGCGCTGCCGCCGAGGTCGAGCATCCGGCCGCGGATCGACTGCGCGACCCCGAGCCGGCCGTCCCGCTGCGCCTCGGCGAGGCGCCCGGCCGGGAAGCCGGGGCCGTCGTCGCGCACCGAGACGGTGACCGCGTCGGGCTCGTCCTCGACCAGGATCCACGCCCTGGCGCCGTCGCCCGCGTGCCGCCGGACGTTGTCGAGCGCGGCGGCGACCGCGGCGGCCAGTTCGGACGCGGCGGCGGCGGGCAGCAGGACGGGCGTGGCGGGCGCGGCGACGGTGATCCGCTCGTCGGCGTGCCCGGAGAGCAGCGGACGCAGGTCCTGTTCGCCGTCCGGCCCGTCCCCGTCCGGCCCGGTGGGCCGTCCGCCGGCCATCAGGGCCCGCAGCGCGCGCTCCTGCTCGCCGGCCAGCCGGCCGAGCTCGGCGGCGTCGCCCTGCTGCCGGTGGACCAGGGCGAGCACCTGCAGCACGCCGTCGTGGATGTCCCGGGAGAGGCGTTCGCGCTCCCGGGTGGCGGCCTCCACCTGGAGCGCCCGGGTGAGCACCGCCTCGCTGGCGCGGGCCAGTTCGATGACGTAGCCGATGGCGCAGCCCGCGAGCAGCAGCAGCACGATGTTGTGCAGGTTGTCGGGGCTGACCCCGCCGTGGCCCAGGATGTTGGCGGTGCCGATCACCGCGCCGGCGAACGCGGCGGCCCGCCAGCCGCCCTTGCCGGCGAAGCCCAGCACGGTGCCGGCCGCCCAGATGGTCGGCAGGGTCGGCGCGCCGGCGTGGATCCGGGCCGGGGTGTCGATCACCCCGCTCATCACGATGCCGGTCACCGCGAACGCCAGGTCGGTGCCGAGCACCGGCCAGGTGCAGCGCGCGGGCCCGGCGAACGCCCGGGTGGAGGCCAGCGTCCACAGGCTCAGCGCGCCCAGGAAGATCCAGCCGGAGACCGGGTGCAGGAACTGGTGGAACGAGGTGAAGTAGCGCAGCACCGCGTAGCCGAGCGCGAGCACCCGGAAGTACCCCATGGCGCGCCACAGCGGCAGCTCCACCGACATCCCGCCGGCGGCCACGGCCGCCGCCACCCCGGCCGGCGCCGCGGGCACCGGCGTGCGGCGCCGCGCGACGGCCGTTGCGTGCTCCTCCACCAGCCCGATCCCCCCTGTGCCGGCCGGGTGCCGGGTCAGGCCCCGGCGTCCTTCCCGTGCGGCGCGTCCGGCGCCTTCTCGTCGGCCGCCTTCTCGTCCGCCGCCTTCGCCGCGTCGGCCTTCTGCTGGGCCTTGCGGTCGGCGTCCGCGGCCTTCTTCTCCTCGGCGAGCTGCCGCTTGGCGGCGGTCGCGTAGATGTCGACGTACTCCTGGCCGGACAGCCGCATGATCTCGTACATCACCTCGTCGGTGACCGAGCGCAGGATGAAGCGGTCGTTCTCCATGCCCTGGTAGCGGGAGAAGTCGAGCGGGCGGCCGATCCGGATGCCGGGCCGGACGCCGAAGTTGGGGACCACCTGGCCGGGCGGCTGCACCTTCTCGGTGTCGATCATCGCGACCGGGATGACCGGGGCGCCGGTGGCCAGCGCGACCCGGGCCAGGCCGCCGACCTTGCCGCGGTACAGCTTGCCGTCGGGCGAGCGGGTGCCCTCCGGGTAGACGCCGAAGATCTCGCCGCGCTCGACCACCGCGATGCCGCTGCGGATCGCCGCCTCGCCGGCGCCCCGGGCGCCCGAGCGGTCCACCGGCAGCTGGCCGACGCCCTTGAAGAACGCGGCGGTGAGCCGGCCTTTGATGCCGGGGGTGGTGAAGTACTCGGCCTTCGCGATGAAGGTCACCCGGCGCTTGAGCAGCGCCGGCAGGAAGAACGAGTCGGAGAACGACAAGTGGTTGCTGGCGAGGATGGCCGGACCCTCGTCCGGAATGTTCTCCTCGCCCTCCATCCACGGCCGGAAGAAGATCCGCAGCAGCGGGGCGACGATCATCTTCATCAGTCGGTAGAACAACCGGGGCCTCCTGTGGTGCGGACCGGACGATCCTAATGCCCCGGCCTCCCGCCCGGTGCACCGGCGAACCGTCCGTCCCCGCACCGGGCCCCTGTACGGGGCATCCCGCCCGTGGGACGATCGGAGGCACCCTCACCCCGCCCGCACCTCCCAGGAGTCCACGCATGCCGCTGTTGCCGGGTGCCGAGCCGTTCCGCCGCGCGGGCGGTCCGGTCGGTGTGCTGCTGGTCCACGGTTTCACCGGTTCCCCGCAGTCCGTGCGCCCCTGGGCCGAGCACCTGGCCGATGCCGGCCTGACGGTCTCCGCCCCGCTGCTGCCGGGCCACGGCACCCGCTGGCAGGACCTCCAGCCGACCCGCTGGGAGGACTGGTACGCGACCGCGGAGGCCGCGTTCGAGGAGCTGGCGGCCGAGTGCGGGCAGGTCTTCGTCTGCGCGCTGTCGATGGGCGGGTCGCTGGCCCTGCGGCTGGCGGCGAAGCACGGCGACCGGGTCTCCGGACTGGTGCTCGTCAACCCCTCGGTGCGTTCCGACAACCCCGCGACGGTGCTTCTTCCGGTGCTGCGCCACCTGGTCCCGTCGCTGTCCGGCGTGGCCGGTGACATCGCCCTGCCGGGCGCGGCCGAGGTCGGCTACGACCGGGTGCCGCTGCACGCCGCCTGGTCGCTGGCCCGGCTGTGGAAGGAGGCCCGGGCGGGAATGCCGTCGGTGACCCAGCCGGTTCTGCTGATGCACAGTCCGCAGGACCACGTCGTCTCGCCGCGCAACTCGGCCATGGTGCTCGCCCGGATATCCTCGACCGATGTGACGGAGCTGCTGCTCGACCGCAGCTTCCACGTGGCCACGCTGGACCACGACGCCGGTCTGATCTTCGAGGCGAGCCTCGACTTCGTCCGGCGACTGGCCCCGGCAGCGGCGGTCGATGCCGGGACCCACCACTCGGGCTGAAAGGCCGAACGTGAACGAGACCAGCAAGGCGAACGACGACGAGGACCTGCCCCGCGAGGACGACGCCCAGGCGGCCCGGGGCGCCGACCCGGTCGAAGCGGCCGCGCCGGCCGCCGCCGAGCCTGCGCCGCGCCGTCCCGCCGCGGGCAGCCAGGCCGAACAGGACGCGATCTTCGCCGCGCTGGTCGCCCAGTTCGACGACCCGGTCGACCTGACCGACCCGGCCTGGCCCGAGGTCGAGAACGTGCGCGCGCAGAACGAGCGCGACGGCCGCGGCGCCGGCCCGGGTGCCGGCTCCGGCGGCGAGCGCGGTCGGCGCGGCCCGACCGCGCCGACCACCACCAACGGCGGCCTGGGCGACTTCACCCCGCGCCCGGTCCCGCGCCCGGGTGACGGCCCGCGCGACTACACGCCCGCCGAGGACCCGGACGAGGACCACTTCGTCCCGCCGGAGCCGCCGCCGCTGCCGTCCGCCGACACCACCACCAAGTTCGCCTGGCTGGCCGTGCTTGGCGGCCCGGCGCTGCTGCTGTTCGACGCCGTGGTCTGGCACGAGGTCTCCGGCTGGCCCGCCTGGGTCGGCCTGCTGTCCTTCCTCGGCGGTTTCGGCACCCTGGTCGCCCGGATGAAGGACCGCGACGAGGACGAGCCGGAGGACCCGACCGGCGGCGCCGTCGTCTGACCGCCCGCACCGCAGCGCGCCGCACCCGGGGCCGACCGCCCCGCCCCGGGCCCGGGGGCGCCGCGGCGCCCGGCCGGTGGCGCTACGGCGCCGGGATCCGCAGCGCGGCCAGCACCGGCAGGTGGTCGGTGGCCGCCCGCAGGTCCGCCTCCGAGACGCCCGGCAGCGGGTACGGCACCCCGCAGCCCAGCACCTCGACGTCCGGGGTGGCGAACACCCCGTCGATCCGCTGGTAGGGCTCCTTCGGCACCGAGGTGTACGTCCCGCCCCAGGGCGCCCGGGCGTGCGCGTCGGTCAGCTCGGCCGCGAGCGAGCGCCAACCCGGCCCGTCCGGCGCCTCGTTGAAGTCACCGGCGATCACCCCCGGCTCGCCCGGCCGCAGTTGGCCCCGCAGCAGGTCGAACTGCCGTAGCCGCTCGGCCGGTTCGAGGCTCAGGTGGCAGCTGGTCACCGAGAACGGGCGGCTCCCGCCGATCCGCAGCAGCGCGCTCGCGAAGCCGCGGGCGTGCAGGCCGCGAGTCTTCGGCAGCAGCACGTCGCGCAGTTCCAGCACGTCCACCCGCAGGTTGCCCAGCAGCAGCGGCCCGGCGGCGACCCGGCCGCCGCCGGCCAGGATCACCAGGCCGGTCCGGTGCGCCAGCCAGGCCGCCGCCTTCTCGGTCTTCCAGTAGCGCGGTGACTCCTGCACGCAGACCACGTCCGGCGCGCAGGCCCGGATCACCCGGGCCAGCGCGGCCCGGTCGTCGCGCAGCGACCGCACGTTGTAGCTCAGCACCCGCACCCGCCGCGCGCCGTCCGGCTCCGCCCCGGACGGCGCCAGCCCGACCTCAGTGTCCGTCATCTGACCGACAGTAACAGGCGCCGGTAGCGGGCGCGCCCGCGCGCGGCGGGCCGGAACGCGGGAAGGCCGCGGTGGGGACGGCGAGTTGCCGTCCCCACCGCGGCCCCGCCGCGGCGCACCGCCGGTGCGTCAGATCCGGGCCAGGTCGGCCGCGCCGGCGATGCCGGCGGCCGAACCCATCGACGCCAGCACCACGTTGGCGCGGGGCCGGGCCGGGCCGCCGGTCAGGTACTTGGCGAAGCCGGCCGCGACCGGGTCGAGCAGCAGGTGGCCGGAGTCGGAGACGCCGCCGCCGAGGACGAAGACGGCCGGGTCGAACAGCGCGGCCAGGTCGGCCATGCCGCGGCCGAGCCAGTCGGCGAGCTCCGCGTAGCAGGACAGCGCCAGCGGGTCGCCCTCCTCGGCGGCCTCGGTGATGTGGATGCCGCGGATGGTCTCGGCGACGCCGTCGTTGAGTTCGAGCATCCGCTTGCCGGCGATCGGGTCGGCGGCGGCCCGCTCGCGGCCGTAGCGGCGCAGCGCCCGGCCGGAGCCGTACTGCTCCCAGCAGCCGTGGCCGCCGCAGCCGCAGTCCAGGCCGTCCGGGACCATGTTCAGGTGGCCGATCTCGCCGGCCACGCCGAAGCGGCCCCGGTGCAGGCGGCCGTCGAGGACGATGCCGCCGCCGATGCCGGTTCCGACGGTGATCAGGACCATGTCCTCGTACGCGGCGGCGGCGCCGAACCGGAACTCGGCCCAGGCGGCGCAGTTGGCGTCGTTCTCGACCACGGTCGGCAGGCCGGTGAGCTCCTCGACGCGCTGCTTGAGGGGCTCGTTCTCCCAGGCGATGTTGGGCGCCATCAGGACGGTGGAGCGGTCCCGGTCGACGAAGCCGGGGGCGCCGACGCCGACGGCGGAGACGTCCGGGTACTGCTCCTTCAACTCCCGTACGCCCTGGGCGATGGCATCGACCGCCCACTGGGGGTCGGCCGGGGTGGGCACCCGGGTCTTGGCCAGAATCTCGCCGGACTCGTCGACGACGCCTGCTGCGATCTTGGTACCGCCGACGTCCACGCCGATGGTCAGAGCCATGTGTCCCTCAGCTATTCACTCGTTCCCGCTCAGCGGAACCGTACCCGCTGAGGGGTACCCACGTATACAGTCCGGCGTACATTATTCGAAGGCAATTCCAGACCAGTTGGTCATGGTGCCTTCAGAAGTCATACCAACGGTGCCGTTCGGTGATCGGTTGTGGGCGCAGCGTGACATGCACGCGCGACCGGATTAACTACTTGTCGGAGGCCTCGGGGGCCTCGTCCAGGTCCACCCGTTCGGCCTCGGCGTGTTGGGGCGCGGACCAGCGCCGCTCGTGCCCGGCGACGGCGGCCCGGTAGGCGGCCAGCAACTCCCCGCCGGCGGCCGCGAGGTGGCCGTACACCTCGGGGTTGGACTCGCGCAGCCGGCCGCCGACCTCCACCGCCTTGCCGCCCAACGCGGCGGCGAACCTGCGGACTTCCTCCACCAGCGGCGCGAACTCCCCCGCGCCGCCGTGCTCCTGGCCCTGCTGTTCCTGCCGGCCCTGCTGTTCCTGCTGTTCGTGCCGGTCCTGCTGTTCCGTGCTCACCGCGCCACTCCTCTCGTCCGGTCCGGTCCCCGCCGGGCTCCCACTAGCCACGCGGCCACAGCGCGGGGTCGGGCGTGAACCGCACCGACAGCACGCCGTCCGCGAGTCCGGCCCCGCTGACCGTGCAACGGCGCAGCGCGGACGGGAGTGCCAGGACCCGCCGGTAACCTCCGACGCCCACCACCAGTTCGTCGCCGCGGCGCAGCAGTTCGAGCTCGCCGCGGTCGGCGCCGGGCAGCGGGAGGTGCCAGACCAGCAGGTCCTCGGCGGCCAGCCGGTCCTCGACCCGGGGGTCGGCGGGCGCGGGCGGGCGCGGGGCGCCCCCGGCGTGGAGCCGGTCGGCGAGTTCCTCCAGGCCGCCGTCCGGCTGCCGGGCGAGCAGCACCGGCACCTCGCCCAGCTGTTCGGCGAGGGCGGCGAGTTGTTCGTCCTGCCGGGCGGCCGCGGCGGCCAGCCAGGGGTCCGGCGAGGCGGCCGCGGCGGCGGGCAGCGCGCCGTGCGCGACGACGGCGTCCAGCGGGAGGCCGTGCAGGGCGAGTCCGGCCCGGATCCGGGCCAGCGCGCGCGGCGCGGGGCGGGCGGCGTCCACCACGAGGCGGACGGTGGTGCCGGGGGCGGTGATCGCGGCGGCGGCCTCGGCGAGCGCGGCGGAGGCGGCGGCCCGGGCCTCGAACAGCCGGTCGGTGGGCATCGGGACGCCGGCCAGGCCCGCCAGCAGCGGGCGCAGCGCGCGGGCGGCCTGGCGCTGCTCGGGCAGCAGCCGGGCGAGGTAGCGCTCCAGCTGGGCGGGGAGCGCGAGGGTGGCGACCAGTTCGGCGGGCGGCGGGGCGGCGACCACCAGCACCTCGGCCTTGGCCCGGGGCAGCGCGCGCAGCAGGGCGAGGGCGCGGGTGCCGGGCAGCGGGGCGAGTTCCTCGGGGTCGAGCGGCTGGGCGCCGAGCAGGTCGAGCGCGGGCGCGAGCCGGTCGCGGTAGCCGTCGAGGGCGGCCCGGAAGGCGGCCCGCTCGTCGATCCGGGCGGCGGTCAGCCGGGGTTCGAGGGCGACGGCCTCGGGGCCGAGCCGGACGCCGAGCAGGTCGTCGACGGCGCGGTGCGGGTCGTCGGCGGCCAGCAGCAGGGTGTCGCTGCCCCGCCGGGCGTGGTGCAGGGCGGTGGCGGCGGCGATCCGGCCGGATTCCGGGCCGCTGACCAGTACGGTGCGGGTGGCCACGAGCCGGGTCAGCCCTCGACGCGCTTCTTCAGGCCGGCCAGGGCCCGGTCGATGATGACCTTCTCGGCCTTGCGCTTGATCATGCCGAGCATCGGGATCTTGACGTCCACGGCCAGCTGGTAGGTGACCTCGGTGCCCTTCCCGGCGGGCGCGAGCGCGTAGGAGCCGTCCAGGGCGCGCAGCATCTGGCTGCTGACCAGGGTCCAGGCGACCTCGCGGTCGCCGTCCCAGGTGTAGGCGAGGGTGTGCTCGTCGCGGATCGCGCCGGCGTCGAGCAGCAGCCGCACCTTGGCGGCGCGGCCGTCGGGGCCGGTCTCCAGGACGTCGATCTCCTTGACCTCGCCGGTCCACTGCGGGTAGGCGGCGAAGTCGGCGATCACCGCCATGACCTCGGCCGGGGTGGCGTCGATGACAATGCTCGACCTGGTGTGCTCCGCCATTGCGGCCTCCGCGATCTCCCTGTGCTGCTGTGCGCCCAGCAGAGGCTATCGCGGGCCGGCCCGCGCGTTTCCCGCGCGGGCACCTACCGGCGGGTCACCTCCGCACTGCCGTAGGGTTCGATTCGGTCCGCCCGCTCTTCCGACCTGCGGTGTGACGATCGGAACACCCGGGCCGACCCCTCTGGTCGAACGTGCCTACCCGGCAGTAACGTCCAGTCGTCCCGCAGCGTCGCAGACGAGGAGCAGTCTTGCTCGACGAGTTCAGCCTTCCGGCCCGCTACCAGGTACCGAGCGACGGCAACCTCGCCGACCTGGTCCACCAGAACGCGGAGCGGCACCCGGGCGTCGCTGTGCTCAGCCGCAAGTCCGCCGGGCAGTGGCAGGACCTCACCGCCGCCCAGTTCCTCGCCGAGGTGCACGCCGTCGCCAAGGGCCTGGTCGCCTCCGGCGTCGGCCCGGGCGACCGGGTCGCCGTGATGTCCCGCACCCGCTACGAGTGGACGCTGCTCGACTTCGCGATCTGGACGGCCGGCGCGATCACCGTCCCGGTGTACGAGACCTCCTCCGCCGAGCAGGTCCGCTGGATCCTCGGCGACTCCGGCTCGCTCGCCGTGGTCACCGAGACCGACGGGCACGCCGCCGTGGTCGAGGAGGTGCGCGCCGGACTGCCGGGGCTGAAGCACGCCTGGCAGATCGAGCGGGGCGGCGTCGCCGCCCTCACCGAGGCCGGCACCGGCGTCGACGACGCGGTGATCGCCGAGCGGCGGCGGCTGGCCGGGCCCGACTCGGTCGCCACCATCGTCTACACCTCCGGCACCACCGGCCGCCCCAAGGGCTGTCGGCTCACCCACGGCAACTTCCTCGCCGAGCTGGGCAACGTCACCGCCCGGATGCCCGAGCTGTTCCGCACCGGCGAGTCCTCCGTCCTGCTGTTCCTGCCGCTCGCCCACGTGCTCGGCCGGATCGCCGAGATCGCCGCCGCCATCGCCCCGGTCCGGCTCGGCCACGTCTCCGACATCAAGAACGTCACCGAGGAGCTCGGCTCCTTCAAGCCGACCCTGATCCTCGGCGTCCCCCGGGTCTTCGAGAAGGTCTACAACACCGCCCGCGCCAAGGCCCAGGCCGACGGCAAGGGGAAGATCTTCGACCGTGCCGCCGACACCGCCGTCGCCTACAGCCGCGCCCTGGACGCCGGCGGGCCCTCGCTCGGCCTGCGGATCCGGCACGCGGTCTTCGACAGGCTGGTCTACGGCAAGCTCCGGGGCGCCCTCGGCGGCCGCTGCCGCTACGCCATCTCCGGCGGCGCCCCGCTCGGCGAACGGCTCGGCCACTTCTACCGCGGCATCGGCTTCGTCGTCCTGGAGGGCTACGGCCTCACCGAGTCCTGCGCCGCCACCGCGTTCAACCCGCACGACAAGCCGAAGATCGGCACCGTCGGCCAGCCGCTGCCCGGCTCGGCGATCCGGATCGCCGAGGACGGCGAGGTCCTGCTCAAGGGCCCGCAGGTCTTCACCGGCTACTGGAACAACCCCGCCGCCACCGCCGACGCCCTCCAGGACGGCTGGTTCGCCACCGGCGACCTCGGCACCCTTGACGACGAGGGCTACCTCACCATCACCGGCCGCAAGAAGGAGATCATCGTCACCGCCGGCGGCAAGAACGTCGCCCCGGCCGTGATCGAGGACCGCATCCGCGCCCACGCGATCATCGGCGAGGTCATGGTGGTCGGCGACCGCAAGCCCTTCATCGCCTGCCTGGTCACCGTCGACGACGAGTTCCTCCCCCGCTGGAAGGCCCTCCACGGCAAGCCCGCCGACGCCACCCTCGAACAGCTCCGCGACGACCCCGACCTGCTCGCCGCCGTCCAGGCCGCGATCGACGACGGCAACCAGGCCGTCTCGCACGCCGAGGCGGTCAAGAAGTTCCACCTCCTCACCACCACCTTCACCGAGGCCGGCGGCCACCTCACGCCCTCCCTCAAGCTCAAGCGCAACGTCGTCCTCAAGGACTTCGCCGCCGAGATCGAGGGCCTCTACACCAAGTAGGCGCGCGCCCCGACGGGGCGCGCGGAACCGCTCGGACCTACCGCCCTTGCAGCAGCCCCGTCAGCCGCTCCGCGAGCATGTCCCAGCGCCAGGCCTCGTGCACCCACTTCCGGCCGGCCTCGCCCATCTCGCGGCGCAGCCCCTCGTCGCCGAGCAGCCGCACCAGCCGCTCCGCGAGGAGCCGTTCGCCGCCGGTGCCCGGCACCACGTAGCCGGTCTCGCCCTCGCGGACGGCGTCCGGCGCGCCGCCGGAGTCGCCGGCGACGACCGGCAGGCCGGTCGCGGAGGCCTCCAGGTAGACGATGCCGAGGCCCTCGACGTCCAGGCCGCCGCGCCGGGTGCGGCAGGGCATCGCGAAGACGTCGCCGGCGCCGTAGTGGGCGGGGAGTTCGGCCCAGGGGACGGCGCCGGTGAAGACCACCGAGGAGCGGACGCCGACGGTGTCGACGAGCTTCTCCAGTTCGGCCCGGTAGGGGCCGCCGCCGACGATCAGCAGCACCGCGTCGGGGTGGACGGCCAGCACCCGCGGCAGGGCCCGCACCAGGGTGTCCTGCCCCTTGCGCGGCACCAGCCGCGACACGCACACCACCACGGGCCGCTCGCTGAGCCCGAGCCGGGCCCGGACCTCGTCGCCGCCGGAGTCCGGCCGGAAGGTCGACTCGTCGACACCGGGCGGCAGTTGCACCATCCGCCGGGCGGCGTCGGGTCCGACCGCGCGGACGATCCGGGAACGGGTGTACTCGCCCAGGTAGGTGAGGACGTCGGTGCCGGCCCCGATCCGGCGCAGCAGCTGTGCGGAGACCGGCAGTTGGGCCCAGGCGGCCTCGTGGCCGTGGGTCATGCCGAGCAGCCGCTCGGCGCCGGCCCGGCGCAGCGCGGGGGCCATCAGGCCGAGCGGGGCGGCGGCGCCGAACCAGACCGAGGTGCAGCCCTCGGCGCGCAGGATCTCGGCGGCCCGCCGGGTCACCCGGGGCGTGGGGAGCATCATCCTGGTCCGGTCGCGGATCACCCGGAAGGGCTGCGCGGCGTCGAACTCGGCGACCTCGCGGCCGTCCTTCCAGGTGGAGGCGTAGACCACGACGGACCCGGCGGGCTGCCGGACGGCCATGTTGTGGACGAACGCCTGGATGCCGCCGGGCCTGGGCGGGAAGTCGTTGGTGACGATGAGGGTCTTGTGCATGCCGCGGCTCGCTCGGTCGGGGGGTGCTCGGAGTACCTGTGAGTGGTCCGTACGATAGGTCACCGTGCCCGTTCTCCGGGAACGCGGCCCGCACCGCCGACCGGAGCGGGACCGGGGCGGGTCCACCCGTCCGCCGGGGCGGGTGGGACACGGTTCGGTGAAGGTCGGGGCGCCGTCGCAACCGTTCGGGCGGAGCACCGGTCTCTCAACGGGGGCCCCGGTCCGTCCGGTGTTCCGGCGTGCACGCGACGACCCGAAGGAGCGCAGTGGAGTCAGCCCAGGCCGAGAAGGCCGGTGGCGCGGAGCCGTCGGCGCCGTCGCCCCAGGCCGCCGTACCGAGCCGCCGCCCGCTGTGGGCGCTGGCGGGCGGCTGGGTGGCGACCCGGACGCTGATCGTGCTGATGGTCGCGGGCGTGCTGCGGATCGCCGACACCGACGTGACCACCGACATCTCGGTGATCTACCACAGCTGGTACGAGGTGCTGCGCACCGGCACCTTCCCGCTGGACGACGTGACCTGGCAGTACCCGCCGGGCGCGGCGCTGGTGATCCTGCTGCCGGGGCTGCTGCCCTGGTCGTACCTGGTGTCGTTCTACGTGATCTGCGGCGTGGTGGACGCCTTCGCGATGGCGCTGCTGATGCGGGCGGGCGTGCGCCGGGGCCGCAGCTACCTGGGCGGCTGGTTCTGGGTGGCGGGCGTGCCGCTGCTCGGGCCGACGGTGTACTGCCGCTACGACATCATCGTGACGGCGCTGGCGGTCGCGGGCCTGCTGGTGATGCTGCGGCGCCCGGCGGTCAGCGGGGTGCTGCTGGGCCTGGGCGGGCTGGTGAAGGTGTGGCCGCTGCTGGCGCTGATCGGTTCGCCGCGCGGGCGGCGGACCCGGCGGGCCTGGACCTCGGCGGTGGCGTGCGCGGCCGCGCTGGGCTTCCTGCTGACGGCGGGCATGAACGGCGCCTTCGAGTTCCTGAAGTTCCAGTCGGAGCGCGGCATCGAGATCGAGTCGCTGGGCGCGCTGCCGCTGCACTACGCGAAGCTCGCGGGGTCGTGGAACGGCACCGTGACGATGAACTACGGCTCGGTGGAGTTCCTGGGGCCGTGGGTGCCGGTGATCTCGAAGGTGATGGTGGGGCTGTCGGTGGCGGGCTTCGGCTGGCTGCTGGTGTGGCGCCTGCGGGCGGCCCGCTGGACCTCGGCGACCACCTTCGACGCGGCGCTGTGCGCGCTGCTGATCTTCACCACGACCAGCCGGGTGATCTCCCCGCAGTACATGATCTGGGTGGTCGGCCTGACCGCGGTCTGCCTGACGGTGCGCGGCACCAGCCAGCGGCCGGTGGCGGTGCTGGTGCTGGTCACGGCGGTGCTGACCACGCTGGAGTTCCCGGTCATGTTCGGCGCGGTGAACCGCAGCGAGCTGGGCGGCGTGCTGGTGCTGACCGCCCGCAACCTGCTGCTGCTGGTGACCACGGTGCTCTCGGCGTACCGGCTGTGGCGCTCCACCCGGCGCCGGGAGGCGCTGACCACGGTGGTGCTGCCGGCCGAGCAGGTCGTCCCGCAGTACCCGGTGCGTCCGGGCATCGCCTACGAGCAGGACCTGCTGGACGACCTGACCCCGGCCGACCGCGGCTGAACCGACCCGCCCCGGACCCCGTCGCTGCAAGTTTCTGAAAGTCCTTGCAGGGCGGGGTCCGCTGCTGCCACCATCGCGAAATGATCGACTACGACATCCTGATCGCCGGTGGCGTCGGCGTGGACACCATCGTGCGGGTGGACCGGCTGGAGGTCCCGCCGGGCCGCGACTCGCTCGGCGTCCCCCCGGTGCTGGACTACCCGGCGCACACCGGCAACGGCGTGGCGCTGGCCTGCCACGCGCTGGGCCTGCGCACCAAGTTCGCCGACTTCCTCGGCGACGACCCGCAGGGCGCCCTGGTGCTGGCCGAGTACGCCCGCCGCGGCCTGGACTTCAGCCACCTGCCCGCCCCCAACGGCACCCCGCGCAGCGTCAACCTGGTCGACCGGGACGGCCGGCGGTTCTCCTTCTACGACGGCCGGCACCCGGCGGACGCCCGGCTGCCGCGCGAGTTCTGGCTGCCGCTGCTGGAGCGCTCGGCGCACGTCCACCTGTCGATCACCGGCATCAACCGGGACATGTACCCGGACGTCGAACGCCTGGGCCGCACCAGCTCCACCGACCTGCACGCCTGGGACGGCGTCAACGAGCACCACCTGCACTACGCCCTCCGTTCGGACGTGGTCTTCCTCTCCGCCGCCGCCCTGGACAACCGCCCGGAGGCGGCGATGCGCGCGGTGCTGGAGCGGGGCCGGGCCGAACTGGTGGTGGCCACCGCGGGCGCGGACGGCGCCTTCCTGCTGACCCGCGCGGACACCGCGCCCCGGCACTTCCCGACCGTCGACCCGGGCGCGCCGATCGTCGACAGCAACGGCGCGGGCGACGCCTTCGTCTCCGGCTTCCTGCACCGGCGGCTGGCGGGCCGCCCGGTCGAGGAGTGCATGCGGGCGGGCGCGGTCGCGGGGGCGTACACCTGCACCGTCGCGGGCACCCACACCGCGTTCCTGGACGCGCCGGGCCTGGAGCGGGCCCTGGCGGCCTGAGCGGCCCGCCCTACCCGAGCCGGGCCACCTCGGACGTCCAAGCCTTGGTGAACTCCGGCACGCCGACCCCCAGTTGGGCCCGCATCGCCCGGTCGAGGCCGCCCTCGCCGAACGCCCCGACGGTGCGGTAGAGCGCCACCAGCCGGTCCTGCCCGTACGTCCGGGCGATCAGGTCGCAGGCCAGCCAGGCCAGTTCGTAGGCCTGGGCGATGCCCGCCGCCCCGGCCGCGAAGGCCGCGTCGGCGGGCAGCGCGGCCGGCACCCGGCCGGCCCGGACGTCCTTGGCCAGCTCGGGGGCGATCTGCCGGGCGGTGCGCCCGGTGCCGAGGTAGCCGGTGTAGTCGGCGACGCCCTCGGAGAGCCAGAGCGGCGTCCAGGCCCTGGTGTCGGCCCGGGTGGCGACGTGGGTGGCCTCGTGGGTGACCACCACCCGGCGGCCGAGCTCGCTGAGCTGCCGGTACGCGTCGGGGTTGACCACGATCCGGTCGGCGGGGGTGTGCAGGGGGGCGCCGCCGACCGCCAGGGTGACCGCGGCTATGCCCTGGTAGGCCTCCGCGGAGACGTCCATCCGGCGGGCGAACTGCTGCTCGGTGAGCGGCAGTTCGAGCAGCAGCCGGGAGGTGGCCGGGCCCCAGGTCTCCGCCACCGAGGGCACCGCGCGGTCGGCCAGCGCGACCAGCGCGGCCAGCTCGGCCGGGTCGCCGAGGCCGAGCACCAGGCAGTGCCGGCCCTCGGCGACCCGGACGGTGCCCAGGTCCCAGGGCGCGGCCGCGCCGGTCGGCGCCTCGGCGGCCACCCGCCAGCCGGCCGGCTCCCGCACCAGCTCGATCCGCCGCTCCAGCAGCGCCGGGTAGTCGTCCACCCCGGTGAGCCGGTAGGCCAGTTCGGCGCCGACGGTGCACCGGTCCGCGTCGGCGGGCGGCTCGGCGAACACGGTGAGCTTCAGCTCGTAGGCGGCGAAGGCCAGCGCGGCGGTCCGGGTCAGCAGGTCCCGGTCGGTCTCCTCGGCTCCGGCCGCGGAGACCGCCAGCAGCGCCCCGGCGTCCCGTCCGGCCACCGCCCGGGCCCGCTGCCCGAGCAGCCGGACCACCTCCGCGCGCACCCCGGACGGCGCCGGGGCCGGGCCGGCGGCGGCGACGGCGCCCGCGACGGCGGGCCGGCCGGGCGCCGCCCGCGGCGGCGACAGCTGGAGCGCCCCGCCGGCGGCCAGCAGCAGGGCGGCGCGCCGGGACAGCGGAGCACCGGCCCGCCGCGGCCCGGCGGCCGTCGGCAGGTCGGTGACCAGGGGTTCGTCGACGAGGCTCAGACCCGCACCACCGTGTTCACCGGCATCGCGCCCACGCTCTCGTAGCGGACCCGGGCGCCCGGGTAGGGCGCGTGCACGACGACGCCCCCGCCGGCGTACATGCCGACGTGGTGCCTGTCGTTGTAGAAGATCACCAGGTCTCCGGGCCGGGCGTCGGCGAGGCTCACCCGCCGGCCGGCCGAGGCCTGCCCCTGCGAGGTCCGCGGCAGGGTCACTCCGGCCTGCCGCCACGACCAGTACATCAGACCGGAGCAGTCGAACGTACCCGGGCCGGTGGATCCGTAGACGTAGGGCGATCCGATCTTGGAGATCGCGGCGGCCAGCGCGGTGGCGGCCCGGTCGGAGGACGGCGGCTGGTCCCCGAGGTCGATCCGGTCGGTGCCCCGGGTGGCGCGCTGCCGGGCCTCCCGGGCGTCGTCGGCCGCCATCCGGGCCCGCTCGGCGGGGGCCAGCGAGTTCAGCAGCCGCTGCGCCCTGGTCAGCCGCTCGTGGACGTCCTCCTTGGCGGCGGCCAGCCGCTGCCTGGCCTGCTCCAGTTCGGCCAGCTTGCCGCCGGCCTCCCGCCGCCGCTCGTCCAGCCGGCGCTGCCGCTCGGCCAGCTCGCGCAGGCTGTCGCCCTGCCGGGCGGTGGCCTGTTCGAGCGAGCGGGCGCCGGTCAGGTAGCCGGCCGGGTCCTGGTCGAGCATCAGGCGGACGGTCGGGTCGACGCCCTGGGCGCGGTACTGGGCGGCGGCGACGGCGGCCAGGTCGCCGCGCATCCGGTTGAGCTCGTCCTGCCCGGCGGCGACCTGGTCCTGCAGGGTGCCGGCCTCGGCCTGCAGGGCCCTGAGCCGCTCCTGCGCCGCGTTGTACTGCTCCGAAGCCTGCTCGGCCTCCTCGTAGAGCTGGTCGACCCGCTGCTTGACCTCGGTCCGGCTCGGCGGGTCGGCCGGGCTCAGCGGGGCGGCGGCGGCCCCGCCCACGGTCAGGCCGAGCGCGCTGGTGGCGGCGGCGGTGAGCGCCAGGGTCCGGGCGAGGCGCTGGACGCCGGGCAGTGGGGTGCGGCGGGGCACGGACACGCGCGACGGCTCCGTTCTGCGACCGGCCTCCGCCGCCGCCCGCGGTCGGGCGGCCGTCCTCGCGGGGGCCCGGGGGCAGAGGTTAGCGAGTCGGACCGATCCAGTCCAAACCCTGACAGTCCCGAATATTCGGCCGCGAATCGGACATCCGAACGGAGGCGGCCCGGCACCCCGTGGGGGCACCGGGCCGCAGGGCTCCGCGGAGCCGTCAGATCCGGACGATCCTGTTGATCGGCATCGCGGTCGCCGACTCGTAGCGGACCTGCGCGCCGGTGTGCGGGGCGTGGATGATCTGCCCGTTGCCGACGTACATCCCGACGTGGTGCTGGTCGCCGTAGTAGATGATCAGGTCGCCGGGGCGGGCGTTGGCGATGTTGGTGCCCAGGCTGGTGCCGGCCCCCGCCTGCGCCTGCGAGGTGCGCGGGATCGACACGCCGGCCTGCTTGTAGGCCCACTGCATCAGGCCGGAGCAGTCGAAGGTGCTCGGCCCGGCCGCGCCGTACGCGTACCAGCTGCCCAGCTTGGAGGCGGCCGCGCCGACCGCGTTGCCGGAGAAGCTAGAGGGGGCGGGCGCGTCCAGCTCGACCCGGTCGGTGCTCCGGGAGGCGCGCTCCTTCGAGGCGCCGGAGGCGGCGGCCTCGGCCTTCGCCTTGGCGTCCGCGGCGGCCTTGGCCTCGGCGGCGGCGATCTGCTCGCGCTCCTGCTGGGTCAGCGTGTTGAGCAGGTCCTGGGCCTTGGCCAGCTTCGCCTGAACGTCCGCTTTGTCGGCCTGCAGGGCCTTGGTGGTGGTGTCCAGCTCGGCGAGCTTGGTCTCGGCCTCCCTGCGCTGCGCGTCGAGCTTGCTCTGCTCGTCCTTGAAGCTCTTGAGCAGGTCGGCCTGGGTGGAGCCGACCACGTTCAGCGCGCCGGCCTGGCCGAGGAAGGCGTCCGGGGTGGTGGAGAGCATCAGCTGCATGGTCTGCGGCATGTTGCCGGTGCGGTACTGCTCGGCGGCGATCCCGGCCAGGCCCTCCTGGACGGTGGTCACCTGCGCCTGCTGCCGGGCGAGCTGGTCCTGCAGCTGGCCGACCTGCTTCTGCAGGTCATGCTGCTTCTCGACCGAGGCGTTCAGCGCCTCGGTCTTGATCTCCGCCTCTTCGTTGAGCTGGTCGACCTGCTGCTTGACCTGGTCCTTGGTCGGCGCGGGGTCGGCGTGCGCCCCGCCCTGGGCGGAGAGCGCGACGGCGGCGGCGGCGGTGGCAGTGAGAATCGAGACCCGCGCGCGGCCGGCGGGCTTGGGACGGCGATGGGACGCCACGAAGGCGGACTCCTTCTTCCTCGACCGCCTACCGGGTGAGCTGACGGGTTCGGGCCGGAAGAGATTGCCCTACGACGCCTCACCGGCCGCGCGGAGCGGCCGACCCGGCGCCGATTCACCCCGGGGGAACGTGGTTCCCCGGCTCCGTTCGACAGCACCCCCGCAGGGGTATCCCCGTCGGCAGACCCGGTGGTGACGGTCTGCCCGCTGCTTCACGGACTCGGCGGCGACCCCCGCCGTCGCCCCCCTTGGGCGATCGACTCTGCGGTGGTCGAGACATGACCCTAGTAACCGATCCGTGATCCGCTCAAATCCTTGTCGGAAAAAAATCTGATTCTGAATCAAATACCGTGCCGAATATGACGGTTAGTGATCACTTCGTTACACGGAGCGTAGTAATTCTCATGATGTGGTCGAGAAACGCCACACCCGGACGTGTCACGGATCACAGCGGATCCCGACCCGTCCGGGCGTGTCACTATGCGTCAGTTGTCGCCCACTGGGGCGTTTGTCCGATTCGTCGGACCGTCAGGCCGCCCCCGGGCGGACCCGGCCGGGCCCGGTCAGACCCGGCGGATGGTCGAGATCGGCAGGGTGTCGACCTTCATGGTCTTCACCACGTCACCGGTGCGCGGCGCGTGCACCACCAGGCCGTTGCCGATGTACATGCCGACGTGGTGCCGGTCGCCGTAGTAGACGACCAGGTCGCCCGGCTGCGCGTTGTGCCAGTCGGTGCCCACGTTGACGCCGTAGCTGCCCTGCGACTGCGAGGTGCGCGGCAGCGAGACGCCGGCCTGCTTGTAGGCCCACACCATCAGGCCGGAGCAGTCGAAGGTGCTCGACCCGGTGGCGCCCCACACGTACGGCGAACCCTGCTTGCCGAGCGCGGCGCTGACCGCGGTCGCGGCGTAGCCGCTGGCCTGCGGCAGGGTGGACGGGTCGACCCGGGAGGAGCTGCGCGAGGCGGTGCCGCCGTTGTCCCGGAGGATCGCGGCGCGGTCCGCGGCGCTCAGCTTGGCGAGCAGCTTCTGCGCCTCGGCGAGCTTGCCGTTCACCTCGTTCTTGGCGTCGTTGAGCGCCTGGGTCTGGGTGTCCAGCTCGTGCAGGACCTGCGCGGCCTCCTGCTTCTGCTGGTCCAGGCGGCGCTGCTGCTCCTTGAGCGACTTGAGCGTCTCGGCCTGGGTGCTGGCGGCCTGGTCGAAGGAGGCCGCCTGGGTGAGGTACCGGTCCGGGTCGGAGGAGAGCATCAGCTGCATCGACGGGTCGACGCCGCCCTGCCGGTACTGGTCCCCGGCCACCGCCGCGAGGCCGGAGGAGATCTCGGTCAGCTGCTCCTGGCCGCGGGCCACCTGGTCCTGCAGGTCGTCGGCCTGCTTGCGCAGCTGGTCGGCCCGCTCCTTGGCGCCGTTGAACTTCTCGGCGGCCTGCTCCTGCTCCTCCAGCAGCTTGTCGACCTGCGCCTTGACCTCGTCCTTGTTCGGCTGGGCCGGGGCGGCGTGCGCACTGGCCTGGGCCGTCAGGGCGACCGCGGTCGCGGCGGCGGCGGTGAACACGGAGATCCGCGCACGGCTCGGCTGCTTGGGACGCCGGTGGGAGGCCAAGGGGGAGCTCCTTCTTCCTGCTGGACTCACCCCAACGAGTGACAGTCCGGAATATAGGTTTGACGCCAGACCCTAGTGAAGTCCAAGGCCCCGCGTCCACTCCCGGGGGGCTTCCGCTCCCCCCGCCCCGCCCCCCTTCACAAGGCCGTCACACTCCGGCCCCCTCCGGGACCCCTGACCGCCCCTCAGCTGCGGGACAGCCGGTTCAGCAGCAGCACCGAGGCCACCGGCCGCGCCCCGGCCTTGCGCACCCCGTCCGCGACCTCCTTGTCCGCGGAGACCACCACCACCGGCCGGCCCTGCGGCTCGGCCCGCACCAGCCGGCGGATCAGCTCGTCCGCGGTCTCCCCGGTGCGGCTGAACCGCACCCGGACCCCGCGCGGCGGCGCCATGATCACCGGCACGTCCAGGTCCTGGCCGTCGAAGACGCAGGTCACCTCGGCCTGGGTGCGCTGGGCCAGCATCGCCAGGCCGCCCAGCAGCCGCATCCGCTGCTGCTCCAGCGGCAGTTGGGGGTAGCCGGACTTGGTCACGTTGTAGCCGTCCACCACCAGGTGGACCTGCGGGATCGCCAGCAGCTGGTCCAGCAGCGCCGGGTCGTCCTCGGCCAGGCCGCGCCGGGCCACGTCGTGCGGCGAGGCCGAGCCGGGCTCGACCGCCTCCACCAGGTCGGCCGGGCGCAGCGCGGTGACCGGCAGCGCCAGTTCGCGCTGGAGGCCCTGGGCGGACTGCAGCACGGTGTCCAGCAGCAGGCGCAGCCGCATGTCCTCGACGCTGCGGCCCTCCCGGACGGTGCGCCGGCCGCTCTCCACCGCGGCCTCCAGCTCGGCGACCCGGTGCCGCAGCCGCCGGGCCTCGCCCTCGGCCGCGCTGCGCTCGGCGGCCGAGGCGGTCCGGGCGGCCTCCAGCTCCCCGGCCAGCCGGCGGCTCTCGGCCTGCGCCCGGCGGGTGTCGGCCTCCAGCGAGCGGACCTTCTTGCGCAGCGACTCCGCCTCCCTGCGGACGCCCTCGGTCTCGGCCCGCTGCCGGTCCAGCTCGGCCCGGGCGGCCGTCCTGGCCTCGGCCAGCTCCTCCTGGAGCTTCTCGGCCAGCCGGGCGGCCTCGGCGGCGGCGCCCTCGGCGTCGGCCCGCTCGGCCTCCTCGCCGGCCTCCTCGACCAGCCGGGCCCAGCCGGCCGGCCGGACCAGGTAGGCGGCGGCCGCCACGTCCATCGGGTCGGCGGCCGCCGGGACGGTGCCCGACTCCAGCGCCTGCACCAGGTCGGGTTGGCCGAGCCGCAGCCGCTCGGCTATCCGGACCCGGAACGCCGGGTCCGACTCCAGCGCGGCGGCCAGCGCGGTCGCCGCGTACTTGGCCCGCCGGGCCGGGGTGAACTTGGCGTACGGGCGCAGCGAGGCGGGCAGTTCGCCCGGCACGATGCCGCCGAGCGCGTCCGAGGCGATGCCGACCACCCGCCGGCGCACGCCCTCGGGCAGCGGGCGCCCGGCCGTCTCCGCGCCGCCGGCCGACCGCTCGGGGCCGGCCTCGGTGCCGTCCGGCTGCTCGGCGCCGTTCGGCTCCGGGGCCGGGGCGGGCGCGGTCCCGTCCGTGCCCGCGGGCGCGTTCGCTGCCTCCGCCACTGTCCTCGGCTCCGATCCTGGTCCCGGGCGGTTCCCGGCCCGGCGGGTGCCGGGCGGGGCGTTGGTCTCCGCCGCTGCTGCCAATTGTCCCGTCTACCGTGCCGCACCGACAGCACCCCACCGACGAGTCCGCCCCGCGCCCCGTCCGGGCGGACGGGGGCGCGGGGCGGTGGGTGCTGCGTCAGCCCTGCGCGGCGTCGCCCTCCGCGGCCTCCTCGGCACCGGGGCGGGCCACCAGCTCGACCTGGTCGACGGCGTTGCACCAGCGGCAGCGCACCGACTCGATGGTCTCGGACAGCACCTGGGTCTCCTCGACCTTGGACTCACCGGAGAGGTCGAAGTGCAGGAAGTCGGTCACCCGGGACGAACGGGTGACGTCGAAGCGGGTCAGGTTGCCGCACAGGGTGCAGCGCCAGCGGGTCTCGGCGGTCGGCGCGGCAATGCTCATCAGTGGTCCCTCTCGGCTGGTCCCGGTTCCGGGCCTCCAGCCTATTGCCTGCCGGCGGGCCGACGGATCACCGGTCCACAGCCCGGACGCTCACCCGGCCGGAGCAGCGCCCGGTGTCGCGGCCGCGCCCCCGAGGAATGCTGACCGGCATGGTGCTCTCCGCCCCCGCCCGGGCCGGCTCGCCGGCGGCCGAGCGGGCCGTCCGCACCCCGGTCGCCACGTACCTGCTGGTCGCGCTGGCCGCGCTGGTCATGCTGCTCGGCCCGGCCGGCCCGAACCCGGTGCACGGCAGCGGCGACGCCCGGGCCTGCGCGGAGCAGCGCTACGAGCACCGCTGGGGCGCCGTCCCAGCCGAGTTGCTGGGCGGCCGCCCCCTGACGGCCGCCCAGCTGTCGGTGCTCCCCCCGGCGGCACCCGGCTGCGTGCTTCCGGCCACTCCCGGCAAGATCCCCGAACTCTCGGTGCTGACGGCGCTGTTCGTCCACGCGGGCTGGCTGCACCTGATCGGCAACCTGCTGTTCCTGTTCGTCTTCGGCCCGGCCGTGGAGGCCCGGCTCGGCCGGTTCCGCTACCTGGCCGGCTACCTGGCGGTCGGCTGCCTGGCCACCTACGGCTACGCGCTGGCCGAGGCCGGCACCCCCGACGCGGTGCGGGCGCTGGTCGGCGCGTCCGGCGCGATCTCCGGCGTGCTGGGCGCGTTCCTCCGGCTGCACCCGCGGGCCCGGGTGACCACCCTGGTGCCGCTGCTGCTGTTCCTCCCGCTGCGCTTCCCGGCCTGGCTGGTGCTCGGCCTGTGGTTCGCCCTGCAGTTCTGGTCGGTCACCTCCGGCGGGGACGGGGTGGCCTACCTGGTGCACGTGATCGGCTTCGTGGCGGGCTGGCTGCTCGCCTGGGCCGGCCGTCCGGCGGGCGATACCCTGGGCGGACCTTCTCGAACGGGAGTTGCCCAGTGATCACCGCGATCGTCCTCATCAACACCGACGTCGACCGGATCCCCGAGATCGCCGAGGCGATCGCCGCCATCGAGGGCGTCAGCGAGGTCTACTCCGTCACGGGCACCTACGACCTGGTCGCGATGGTCCGGGTGCGGGGCCACGAGGACCTGGCCGAGGTCATCCCCGGCCGCCTCAACAAGGTCCCGGGCGTCACCAACACCGAGACCCACATCGCCTTCCGCACCTACTCCCAGCACGACCTGGAGGCCGCGTTCTCGCTCGGCCTCGACGGCTGAGCTCAGCGCTGCCGGGTGTCGGCGACGCAGCGGCCGCCCTCGCTGCGGTAGGCCCACTTCGCACCGTCGCTGACCAGCTCCCGGACGGCGGTCAGGAACCGGTCCAGGTGCTCGACGGGGGTCCCGGCGCCGAAGCTGACCCGGATCGCGTTCAGGCTGCGCTCGCCGGGCAGCGACGGCTCCGGCGCCCCGCACTCGCTGGGAGCGGCCTCCTCCCCGCCCAGCAGGGTCCGCACCAGCGGGTGCGCGCAGAACAGGCCGTCCCGGACGCCGATGCCGTACTCGGCGGACAGCGCGGCCGAGAAGTGCGAGCTGTTCCAGCCGCGCACCACGAACGACACCACGCCGACCCGGTCCGAGCCCTCGCCGAACAGGTTGAGCACCCGCACCTCGGGGATCCCGGCCAGGCCCTCGGTCAGCTTCGCCACCAGCGCCCGCTCCCGGGCCTCCAGCGCCTCGAAGCCCGCCTCGTCCAGCGCCCGGCAGGCCGAGGCGATCGCGTACGCGCCGATCACGTTCGGCGAACCGGCCTCGTGCCGCGCCGGGCCGGTGTGCCACTCGACCGCGACCGAACCGTCCAGCTCCCGGGCCACCGTCCGGCTCGCCCCGCCGCCGGCCAGGTACGGCTCGGCCGCGTCCAGCCAGTCGGAGCGGCCCGCCAGCACGCCGGCGCCGAACGGCGCGTAGAGCTTGTGGCCGGAGAACGCCACCCAGTCGACGCCCGACTCCCGCACCGAGACCCGGTGGTGGGGCGCCAGCTGGGCCGCGTCCAGCACCACCCGGGCGCCGTACCGGTGCGCGACCTCGGTCAGCTCCTTGACCGGCCACAGCTCGCCGGTGACGTTCGACGCCCCGGTGACGCAGAACAGCTTCGGGCCCTCGGACGCGCCCAGCAGCGCCTCCTCCAGCGCGGCCACCGCCTCGGCGTGCGAACGCGGCGCCCGCAGGTAGCGGACCGTCAGGCCCTCGCGCCGCCACGGCAGCAGCGAGGCATGGTGCTCGGTCTCGAACGCGAACACCTCGGTCCCGGCCGGAACGGCCCCCGCCAGCAGGTTCAGCGAGTCGGTGGTCGCCCGGGTGAACACCACCTGGTCGCCCTCCCGCAGGTCGAGGAAGTCGGCGACGGTCCGCCGGCTCTGCTCGAACAGGTCGGTCGACAGCTGCGAGAGGTAGCCGGCCCCGCGGTGCACCGACCCGTAGTACGGCGCGTACGCCGCCACGTCGTCCCACACCCGCTTCAGCGCCGGGGCGCTCGCCGCGTAGTCCAGCGCCGCGTACCCGACCTTCTCGCCGGAGGCCAGCGGAACCTCGACGTCCGCGCCCAGCACCGCCAGCGGCTCGCAGATCTCGGTGGAAACAGACATGGGTGCACTCCTCCAGGGGTCAGGACCCCGGAAGTGCACCCGCCGGAAGTCCGCGCTTGCCACGCGGACTTGTCGCCGCGCAGCCCGGTCCTCACCCAGGGCACCCCGCCACGGACGGAGGGTTGCCGGACAGCGAGCTGGGGCTTCGCGCTGTCACTCATGACCTGGCGAAAACACTACACGAGACCACCCCGGTCTCAACACCCGTCCACATCCCGAGACCCCCGCCAGGGGCCCGGGGAACGGCGGCCCGTGCTGCTGGGGGCCGGAGCCCACCGGCACGTCCGTGCTGCTGCGTGCCGTTGAAGACAGGAACCCGAAACGACGGAACGCCGCCGGCCCCTGGACCTCCAGCAGCCACGAGCCCGCCGTTCCCCGGGCCCCCGAAGGTGCGACCCGCCCTCAGACCGTCGCCTGGGTGGCTCCGGCCCAGCGCTTCAGCAGCTCCCCCGCCGCCCCCGAGTCGATCGCCGCCGCCGCCCGCACCATCGCCGCCGCGATCTGCTCGGTGAGCGGCGCGTCGCCCAGCTCCAGCGCGACCAGCGCGGCCGCGCCGTTGAGCAGGACGGCGTCCCGCACCGGCCCCGGCTCGCCGTTCAGCACCCGGCGCGCGACGTCCGCGTTGTACTCGGGGTCGGCGCCCCGCAGCGCCTCGATGCCGACCAGCTCGATGCCGACCTCGCGCGGGTCGAAGGCGACCTCCGTCACCTCGCCGCCGCGGATCACCCAGACGTGCGACGTGGTGGTGATCGTCAGCTCGTCGAGGCCGTCGTCGCCCCGGAAGACCAGGCCCTGCGCGCCGCGCCGGGCCAGCACGCCGGCGATCAGCCCGGCCAGCCGGGTGTCGAAGCAGCCGATGGCGTGCGAGGTGACCTTCGCCGGGTTGGTGAGCGGGCCGAGGATGTTGAAGACCGTGGGGACGGCCAGCTCGGCGCGCGCCTGGGCGGTGTGCCGCATCGACGGGTGGAACTTGGCGGCGAAGCAGAAGGTCAGGCCGACCTCCTCGGCGACCTCGGCGACCCGCTCGGCGGAGAGTTCCAGGTTGATGCCGAGCCGTCCGAGCACGTCCGAGGAGCCGGAGGCGGAGGAGGAGGCCCGGTTGCCGTGCTTGACGACCTTCGCGCCGGCCGCGGCCGCGACCACCGCGGACATGGTGGAGATGTTGACGGTCTTGGCGCGGTCGCCGCCGGTGCCGACGATGTCGACGGCCGGGCCGGGGATCTCCAGCGGCAGGGCGTGCGCGTACATCGTCTCGACCAGGCCGGCGATCTCCTCGACCGTCTCGCCCTTGCCGCGCATCGCCACCAGGAAGCCGGCCACCTGCACGGGGCTGGCCTCGCCGCTCATGATCCGGTCCATCGCCCAGGCGGTGTCGGCCTGGCCGAGGTCGTTCCCCGCCAGCAGCGAGCTCAACAGGTCGGGCCAGGTGCGGACCACCTGCGCGGGGTCGCTACCGCCGTTCGCAGGGTGTGCGTTCACCATGGCTGACTCCAGCTCTCGTCTCGTCCCGGGAGGGGTTCGGGCGTCAGCCTATCGAGCGAGCGGGGACGGCCGCCCGGAGTTGCCGTCCCCTTCTCTCCAGGTGAGACGCGCCGGTGAGACGGCGGCCCGGGCTCAGCGCCCGGCGGGGGCGCGCCGGGCCAGCCGGGCCCGCAGCAGCGCGGTCGCGGCGTCGGCCAGCGCGACCGGGTCGACGGGGTGCGAGATCGCGGCGTCGGCCCGGCTCCAGGCGGCGAGCCAGGAGTCCTGCGGGCGGCCGATCACGACCAGGACCGGCGGGCAGCCGTAGATCTCGTCCTTGAGCTGCCGGGTCAGGCCGAGCCCGCCGACGGGGGCGGCCTCGCCGTCCAGCACGCAGAGGTCGACGCCGCCCTTCTCCAGGGCGCGCAGCACCGCGGGCGCGGTGGCGCACTCCAGGTACTCGACGGCGGGGACGTCCGCGGCGGGGCGCCGGCCGAGGGCCAGGGTCACCTGCTCACGGGTGTTGCGGTCGTCGCTGTAGACGAGAACGGTGAGCGTCTCGTCGGAGTGCTGCGCCATGGCCCCTGCTTCCTGGTGCTCGTCCTCTTATATGTGTGCCCATGCCGGGCGGCCCCGACCGAACGGCCCAGTGTGACCCGGGCCACGTCCTTGGACGGATGCTACTCCCGCGCACCCGTCCTGCGGAGGCCCCGACGCGATCTCGCTCAAGCCGCCGCGCCCTGGACTCACCCCACCGGCCCATCGGGGTCACCCGCTCCGAACAACCGTCAGAAAACGGACGGTGCGCGAGGCGGGCATACCTCACGCACCGGACACTCCGAGGGAGACCCCCCGGCGTGAAGACGGAATAAGGGACCGACATAATGTCCGTCGTGGCGACAGCAACAGCAACAGAAACCGGACACGCGCACGGAGCGGTCAACAGGCCGAACCTGGTCAGCGTCGGAACCATTGTCTGGCTGAGCTCGGAGCTGATGTTCTTCGCGGCCCTGTTCGCGATGTACTTCACCCTCCGCTCGGTCAAGGGCACCGAGTTCTGGCACGAGAAGGCCCACGCCCTCAACGTGCCGTTCTCCTCGGTCAACACCACGATCCTGGTGCTCTCCTCGCTCACCTGCCAGCTCGGCGTCTTCGCCGCCGAGCGCGGTGACGTGAAGAAGCTGCGCTCGTGGTTCACGATCACCTTCGTGATGGGCGCCATCTTCATCGGCGGCCAGATCTACGAGTACACCGAGCTGGTCAAGAAGGACGGCCTCTCGCTGTCCTCCGACCCGTACGGCACGGTGTTCTACCTGACCACCGGCTTCCACGGACTCCACGTGACGGGTGGTCTGATCGCCTTCCTGCTGGTCCTCGGACGGACCTACGCGGCGCGGCGCTTCACCCACGAGCAGGCCACCGCGGCGATCGTGGTGTCGTACTACTGGCACTTCGTCGACGTCGTGTGGATCGGCCTGTTCGCGACCATCTACCTGATCAAGTAACAGCCGCCCCGCCCCTGACCCGGCGTCACCTGGACGCGTGGGAGTCGGGGGCAGGCTGCTGCCGACCAGATCCTGACACCGGGGTTATTCCGTGAAAAAGCTCTCCGCACGACGGCGCCACCCACTGGCGGCGGTCGTCGTTCTACTTCTCGCCCTGGCGGCCACCGGGGGGCTGTACGCCGCTTTCGCGCCTGCCGGGAAGGCGCAGGCCGACAGCTCGGCGCAGTCGCTCGCCATCGACGAGGGCAAGAAGCTCTTCGCCGTGGGCTGCTCCTCCTGCCACGGCCTGAACGGCCAGGGCACCTCCGACGGCCCGTCGCTGGTCGGCGTCGGCTCGGCCGCGGTCGACTTCCAGGTCGGCACCGGTCGCATGCCGGCCCAGCAGCCGGGCGCCCAGGTCCCGCGCAAGAAGGTCATCTACACCCAGGCCGAGACCGACCAGCTGGCCGCCTTCGTGGCCTCGCTCGGCCCCGGCCCGGTCACTCCGGACAGCAAGCAGTACGAGCCCTCCAGCGACCCGGTGACCAACGCCGAGCAGGTGGCCAAGGGCGGCGAGCTGTTCCGCACGAACTGCGCCCAGTGCCACAACTTCAACGGCAAGGGCGGCGCGCTGACCAACGGCAAGTACGCCCCGTCGCTGGAGGGCGTGGACTCGAAGCACATCTACGAGGCCATGCAGACCGGCCCGCAGAACATGCCGTCCTTCCCCGACACCACCATGCCGGAGGAGCAGAAGCGCGAGATCGTCGCGTTCGTCCGCAGCACGAACGAGGAGCCCAACCCCGGTGGTCTCACCCTGGGCAGCCTCGGTCCGGTGACCGAGGGCCTGTTCGGCTGGATCTTCGGTCTCGGCACGCTGATCCTGGTCGCGATCTGGGTCGCCGCCCACACCACCAAGGCCAAGAAGTCATGAGCCACGACATGTCAGAGAACCTGCCGGAGGCGCACGGCGCCTCCTACGGCACGGCCGTCGCCGCCCACGGCGACCCGTTCGCCGACCCGGGCCTGCCGGCCCACGAACCGCGTCGGACCGACATCGACGAGCGGGCCGCCAAGCGGGCCGAGCGCCAGGTGTCGCTGATGTTCGTGGTGTCGATGCTGGCGACCGTCGGTTTCATCGCGTCCTACGCGGCGATCGATGCCGACAAGATCGTCTACATCTTCCCGCTGGGCCACGTCAGCGCCCTCAACTTCGCCCTGGGCATGACCCTCGGCGTGGCGCTGTTCTGCATCGGCGCGGGCGCGGTCCACTGGGCCCGCACCCTGATGTCGGACCACGAGCTGCCGGCCGAGCGCCACGCGATCGAGGCCGACGACGAGGTCCGCAACGACGTCATCGAGCAGTTCAGGACCGGCGCCGCGGAGTCCGGCTTCGGCCGTCGCAAGCTGATCCGCAACACCCTGTTCGGCTCGCTGGCCCTGGTGCCGCTGTCCGGCGTGGTGCTGCTGCGCGACCTCGGTCCGCTGCCGGAGAAGAAGCTCCTGCACACCGGCTGGGTCGAGGCCGAGCCGACCAAGCCGATCCGCCTGGTCAACATGAACACCGACCAGCCGATGAAGGCCGAGGACATCGTCCAGGGCTCGCTCACCTTCGCGAAGCCCGAGGGCCTGGAGGAGTCCGACGAGGACTTCCAGCAGCAGATCGCCAAGGACGCCCTGATGCTGGTCCGGATCGCGCCGGAGAACATCAAGGACGCCGCGTCCCGGGACAAGGGCTTCGAGGGCATCCTCGCCTACTCGAAGATCTGCACCCACGTCGGCTGCCCGATCTCGCTGTACGAGCAGCAGACCCACCACGCGCTCTGCCCCTGCCACCAGTCGACCTTCGACCTGGCGGACGGCGCTCGCGTCATCTTCGGCCCGGCCGGCCACCCGCTGCCGCAGCTGAAGATCACCACCGATGAGCAGGGCTTCCTGGTCGCCACCGGCGACTTCGACGAGCCCGTCGGCCCGAGCTACTGGGAGCGTCCGCGATGAGTTCCGCAAGCGGCACCAACAGTGCCCCCAAGCCGGCCAGCACCCGTGCGAAGCCGGCCAACAAGGCCGAGGCGGCGGCCGACTGGGTCGACGGCCGGCTGGGGATCTACTCGTTGGCCAAGGCCAACCTGCGCAAGATCTTCCCGGACCACTGGTCCTTCATGCTCGGCGAGATCTGCCTCTACAGCTTCATCATCATCATCCTCACGGGTGTGTACCTGACGCTGTTCTTCACCCCGAGCATGGGCGAGACCGTCTACCACGGTTCGTACCTGCCGCTGAACGGCATCCGGATGTCGGAGGCCTACGCCTCGACGCTGAACATCAGCTTCGAGATCCGCGGCGGCCTGCTGATCCGCCAGATCCACCACTGGGCCGCGCTGGTCTTCGTCGCCGCGATGCTCGTGCACATGATGCGCGTGTTCTTCACCGGCGCGTTCCGCAAGCCCCGTGAGATCAACTGGGTCTTCGGCTTCCTGCTGCTGGTGCTGGGCATGTTCGACGGCTTCTTCGGCTACTCGCTGCCGGACGACCTGCTGTCGGGCACCGGCATCCGCTTCATGGAGGGCGCGATCCTGGCGGTGCCGATCGTCGGCACCTACATCCAGATGTTCCTGTTCGGCGGCGAGTTCCCCGGGCACGACATCATCCCGCGCTTCTTCACCATCCACGTGCTGCTCATCCCGGGCATCATGCTGGGCCTGCTGGTCGCGCACCTGATCCTGGTCTTCTATCACAAGCACACCCAGTGGGCGGGCCCGGGCAAGACCGAGAAGAACGTCGTCGGCATGCCGCTGATGCCGGTCTACATGGCCAAGGCCGGTGGCTTCTTCTTCCTGGTCTTCGGCATCATCGCCGCGATCTCCGCGATCGCGACGATCAACCCGATCTGGTCGGTCGGCCCGTACCGTCCGGACCAGGTGTCCACCGACGCCCAGCCCGACTGGTACATGGGCTTCTCCGAGGGCCTGATCCGCATCATGCCGGGCTGGGAGATCTCGGTCTGGGGCGGTCACACGCTGAACCTCGGCGTGATGGTCCCGCTGGCGGTCTTCCCGCTGGTCCTGGTCGCGATCGCGGTCTGGCCGTTCATCGAGTCCTGGGTCACCGGCGACAAGCGCGAGCACCACATCCTGGACCGCCCGCGCAACGCCCCGGTCCGCACCGCGTTCGGCGCGGCCTGGATCTCGCTGTACCTGATCCTGCTGGTCGGTGGTGGCAACGACCTGTTCGCCACCCACCTGCACCTGTCGATCAACACGATCACCTACGCGGTCCGCGTCGGCTTCTTCGTGGTGCCGGTCCTCACCTTCATCGTCACCAAGCGCTGGTGCCTCGGCCTCCAGCGCCGCGACAAGGACAAGGTGCTGCACGGGCGCGAGTCCGGCATCATCAAGCGCCTGCCGCACGGCGAGTTCATCGAGGTCCACACCCCGCTGGCGCAGAAGGACCTGCACACCCTCACCGCCCACGAGCAGCCCCAGCCGCTGGAGCTGCCCGCCGAGACGGACGAGAACGGCGTGGCCCGCAAGGCCGGCGTGGTCGCCAAGACCCGGGTGAAGCTCTCCGAGGGCTTCTACGGCGAGGGCAACCAGATCGCCAAGCCGACCACCGAGGAGTACCACGAGATCACCAGCGGCCACGGCCACCACTGATCCCGTGTAGCTGTCACGCCACGTCAGAACCCCCCACCGGCTCCGGCCGGTGGGGGGTTCTGGCTTTCCCGGCGGGGCCGGGTGCTGACGCCCTGTTATGTTGGCCGAGTGCACGTGGCGATCGATCACCAGTCCCCCACCCCGCCCTACGAGCAGGTCCGCTCGCAGATCGCGGCCCTGGCCCGTACGGGTGAACTCCCGGTCGGCCTGAAGCTCCCCACCGTCCGCGCCCTGGCCGAGCGGCTGGGCCTGGCCGCGAACACGGTGGCCCGGGCCTACCGCGAGCTGGAGGCCGACGGGGTGGTGGAGACCCGCGGCCGGGCCGGGACGACCGTGGCCCCGACCGGCGACACCGCGCACCGCCTCGCCGCCGGCGCGGCCGCCGAGTACGCGGAGCGGGCCGTCCGGCTGGGCCTGTCCCACGACGAGGCGCTGGCCGCCGTCGCCACCGCGCTCCGGACCGCGTACCCCGGCTGAGACGGCGCGACGACCGGCCCCCGCCGGGCGGGGGCCGGTCGTCGCGGGCCGGTCGTCGCGGGCCGGGGGTCAGACCGCCCGGTGGGTGACCTCGCCGTCGAGCACCGTCAGCAGCACGGGCAGCCGGGCCAGTTCGGTGTCGGGAGTGGTCAGCGGGTCCCCGGCCAGCACCGTCAGGTCGGCCCGCCGGCCGACCGCGAGCCGGCCTGCGGTGGCCTCCTCGCCCGCCGCCCAGGCCGGGGCGAGGGTGTAGCCGGCCAGCGCCTGCAACGGAGTGAGGGCCTGGCCGGGCAGGTGCGGGGGCTGGGCGAGGTCGCGGCTGGGGCGGCGGTGCCGGGCCCCGGCCATCACGCCGAGCGGTTCGAACGGGGCGATCGGCCAGTCCGAACCGAGCACCACCCGGGCGCCGGCCTCGACCAGGTCGCGGCAGCGGAAGGCCCGGTTGGCGCGCTCCTCGCCGAGCCGGCGGGACCAGTTGTCGGTGTGGTCGGCCCGGGTGTAGTCGGTGCAGTGGGTGGGCTGCATCGAGGCGGTGACGCCCAGCGCGGCGAACCGGGCGACGGTGTCGTCGGGGACCGTCTCGACGTGCTCGACCCGGTGCCGGGCGCCCGGGCCGTGCGCGGCGACGGCCGCGGCGACCGCGTCCAGCACGTGCCGGACGGCGGCGTCGCCGATCGCGTGGGTGGCGGTGGGCACCCCGGCCCGGTGCAGTTCGGCGATCACCCGGGTGTACGCGGCGGGGTCGGGCCAGAACGCGCCGGTGGACTCGCCGTGCCGGTCGGGGTGCTCCAGCCAGGCGGTGCCGTTGTCGACGGTGCCGTCCATGAACAGCTTGGCCCCGGCGACCCGCCAGCGCCGCCCGCCCTCGCCCTGCCGCCGGACCAGTTCGGCCAGCTCGGCCGGGCCCGCGCCGGGCTGCACCCAGGGGGCGATCCGCAGCCGCAGCGGGAGCTGTCCGCGCTCCTCCAGGGCGGCGTACACGGCCAGGCTGTCGCCGTTGGCGTCCATCGCGTGGCCGCCGGTGAGGCCCGCCGCGGCCATCCGCCGCAGCACCCCGGCGACGGCCCGGCAGAGTTCCTCGAAGCCCGGCCGGGGGGCGACCGCCTCGACGAGTTCGCAGGCGGCGTCCTCCAGCAGCAGGCCGGTGGGGCGGCCGGCGGCGTCGCAGACCACCTCGGCCGAGCCCTGCTCGAAGCGGCGCGGGCCGTCGATCCCGGCGAGCTCCAGGGCCCGGTGGCTGACCAGCATGGAGTGCGCGTCGAACAGGTCGATCGCGGCGGGGATCCCGTCCAGCACCGGGCCGAGGGCGGCCGCGGTGACCGGCTGGTCGCCGAACGCGTTGGGGTCCAGGCCCCAGCCGCGCAGCCACTGCCCGTCCTTCAACCCGCGCCGGGCCGCCGCCAGTTCGGCCCGCAGGCCGGGCAGGTCGGTGCAGCCGGAGAGGTCCGTCCCGGCGGTGCGCTCGGCGCCCGAGACGGGGTGCAGGTGGCCGTCCACCAGGCCGGGGACGACCACCGCGCCGTCCAGGTCGAGCACCTCGGCGCCGCTCCCCCGTCCGGCGTCCGGCCCGAGCCCGGTGATCCGGCCGCCGCTCAGCGCGAGCGCGTCGTGCGGCAGGAAGGCCCCGCTGCCGGGGTCGAGCAGCCGGGCGTTGGTCAGGACGAGGTCGGGGTGCACGGGGGGCTCCTCAGCGGTGGTGCGGTGGGTGCGGGGTGCCGAGCGCCCCGGCCGGGAGGCCGAGTTCGCGTTCGGCGAGGGCGTGCGCCATCCCGGTGACCGCCCCGGGTCGGCCGGTGCGGTCGGTGTTGGCGTGCGCCCCCAGGCCGTCCAGGACGACCAGGAGCTGGATCGCGGTGACGTGCGGGTCGGGGGTGCGGAACTCCCCGGACGCGACGCCGGCCTCCAGCAGTGCCGTCAGCCCGTCCCGCCAGCGCTCCTCCTGCCGGCCGACCCGCTCCCGCAGGGCGGGCCGGAACCGGCTGAGGTGGCGGGCGTTCAGCCACAGCCGGCTCAGCTCGTCGTAGCGCGGCCCCTCGGTGCGTCCGAGGAAGCGGGCCAGGCGCCGGACCGCCGGGAGGGCGGCGTCGGCGTCGGGCAGCAGCTCGGCGAGCTCGCCGGACGCGGCGGCGCCGAAGGCCTCGGCGACCAGTTCCTCGGCGACCGGGAAGTAGTGGCTGATCAGTCCGGGGCGGACGGCCAGCTCCTCGGCGACCCGCCGCATCGTGATGCACTCCAGGCCCTCGGCGAGGGCGATCCGGGCCGCGGTGGCCACGATCTCCGCCCGCCTGGCCTCGGGGTTCTTGCGCACCCGTTTCGGCTGGACGCTTGACGACATGCCCCGCACGCTATTGGATGTGCGACCAATAGACAAGCCGCCTGCCGCGCCTGCCGCTCCCGCACCGCCGGCCGCACCGGCACCCGCACTCGAAACCTCGGAGGACTCCATGGAATCCACGATTCCAGACCCCCACACGGAGCTCCCCACGCACCCGCCCGCGGCCCCCGACCGGGCCGGCCGGATCGAGGCCCACGGCATCGACCACATCCCCGACGCCGAGCGCCACGGCCGCCCCCGCGACCTGTTCGCCGTCTGGGCCGCCCCCAACGTCAGCTACCTCAACCTGGTGGTCGGCGGCACCCTGGTGCTGATCGGCCTCGACCTGTGGCAGTCGCTGGCCGTCATCGTGGCCGGCAACCTGTTCTGGGCCGGCGTCGGCCTGCTCGCCGTCAGCGGCCCGGCCGCGGGCGCCCCCAGCGAGGTCATCATGCGGGCCATGTTCGGCGTCCGCGGCAACCGGGTGAACGTCGCCGTCACCGGCTGGCTGGTCTCGGTCTGCTACCTCGCCCTCAACTGGGCCGCCGCCTCGCTCGCCGCGTTCGGCCTCGCCGAACGGGCCGGCCTCACCCCCGGCACCCCGCTGAAGGTCCTGGTCATCGTGCTGGTCGCGGCCGCCACCCTGGCCATCTCGGTGTACGGCCACGCCACCATCGTCCGCCTGTACGGGCCGTTCACCCTGGTCCTGACGGCGGTCTTCCTGCTGCTCGCCGGCTACCTGCTGACCGGCGGCCACACCGACTGGCACTACCGGCCCGCCGAGCCGCTGCACGGCACCGCGCTGCTGGCCGCGCTGGCCGGCGGCACCGCGCTGATCGCCTCCGCCCCGCTCTCCTACTCCACCAGCGCCGACTTCTCCCGCTACCTGCCGCGCACCGCCTCCCCGCGCGCGGTGGCCGGCTGGACCGCCCTCGGCGCCTTCGTCCCCAGCGTGCTGTTCACCGCGCTGGGCACCCTCGCCGCCACCACCCTCGACATGACGGACCCGCAGTCCGCCCTCACCGCCGTGCTGCCCGGCTGGCTGCGCCCGCTGTTCCTGCTCGCCGTCGTGCTCAGCGCGGTCGCCAACAACGCCATGACCGCGTACTCCTCCGGCCTCGCCCTGCAGGCCGTCGGCCTGCGGGTCCGCCGCTCCCGCAGCGTCGCCCTGGACGGCGCGCTGGGCGTCGCGCTCACCCTGTACGCGCTGCTGGTCTCCGACTTCCTCGGCACCGTCAACAACGTGCTGGAGCTGATGGTCGCCCTGACCGGACCGGTGATGGCCGTGTACGCCACCGACATCCTGCTGCGCCACAACCGCTACCACGGCCCCGGCCTGACCGACGAGACCCCCGCCTCCCCCTACTGGTACCGCCGGGGCGTCAACCCGGCCGGGGCGGCCGCCCTCGTCCTCGGCACCGCCGCCGCGACGCTCTGCCTGGCCACCCCGGTCTTCACCGGCGCCCTGGCCCGCCTCGCGGGCGGCACCGACCTGTCCCTCCCGGCCGGCATGCTCACCGCCGCCGCGACGTACGCGCTGCTGACCCGCCGCCGGCGCCCCGCGTAGCCGGACGGCCGGGACCCCGCGCCCCCGGTCGGGGGTGCGGGGTCCTCGGACGCCACCGGCGCGGGCGTCACCGGCTCGGGCTCGGGCCCGGGCCCGTGTTCACCGACGGGCTGGGCGTCGCCTCCACCAGCGCCGTGCTGACCGGCTTGCCCAGCGCGCTGTGCTTCACGTACTCGTCGAAGCCGACGTTCCAGTCGCCGAAGCCGTTGCCGAACGGCTCCATCTCGTGGCCCTTGCTGTTGACCACCTGGACGATGTCGCCGACCCGGGTGTTGTCGAAGAACCACTTCGCCTCGTCGGTGCTCATGCCGGTGCAGCCGTGGCTGACGTTCTCCCTGCCCTGCGCCCACACCGACCAGGGCGCCGCGTGCACGTACTCGCCGCTCCAGGTGACCCGGGTCGCCCACTTCACGTCCAGGTCGTAGGCCTCGCTGCTGCCGGCCGCGATGCCGATCGTCTCGCTGCTCATCCGGACGTCGGACTCCTGGCCGAGCACCACCTTGACGCCGTTGCGGGTGTCGAAGCCGGGCTTGCCGGTGGTGACCGGGATGGTCCGCACCACCTCGCCGTTGCGCTTGTACGTCAGCTGGTCGCTGCCCGCGTCGACCACCGCCTCGATCCGGTCGCCGGTCCGCAGCGCCAGGCTGCGCTGCTCGCCGCCGTAGACGCCGTCGGAGATCCGGACGCCCGGCAGGTCGTAGGCGAGCTTGACGGTGGTGTTGGCGGGCCAGTACTCCTGCGGCCGGAAGTGCAGGTTCTCGTCGTCGACCCAGTACCAGGCGCCGGTGACGGCGGGCTGCGAGGTGACGGTCAGGCCGCGTTCGACCTGCTGCCGGGCCGCCGGGTCGGTGACCGCCTCGGAGAGCTTGACGGTGAGCGGCTGGCCGACACCGTAGACGCCGCTGCCCGAGCTGTCGGGGCCGAGTTCGGCGGTGACGACGTGCTGCGCGTCGGCGGTGCTGAACGCCGACTCGGTCTCGCCGTGGCCGCCCTCGCCGTCCTCGGCCGCGATCCTGACGGTGTACGCGGCGCCGGCCCGGAGCGGGTCGGTGGTCTGCCAGTGCTGTCCGTCGGCGGCCAGCTCGCCGGCCACCGTCTGCCCGTCGGGGCCGGTCACGGTGACGGCGGCGAGCCGGTTGGCCCCGCCGGTGCTGACGCTGAACGCCTTCGCCGGGTCGGCCTTCTCCCCGGCGGCCGAGGTGTGCACCAGCGGCGCCACGTCGATCTGGCGGGACGCTTCCCGCTCCGACCCGCCGCCACCGCCGGAGCAGGCCGCGGCGGGGGCCAGGAGCAGTATCGCGGCCAGTGCGGTCCGGCTACTGCCGGCTATCCGAGAGCCCTTCAACGGAACCTCCCAGGGGTGTGAACCTGCCTCAGAGCGTAGGAAGGCGTCACCCGGGCGGCACTCCGGGTAACCCGGTCGGGTGTTTCCGCCCGCCCGGTCACCCGGGAACGACGGCGGGCCGGGCACCCCCCGAGGGGGTGCCCGGCCCGCCGTGCGGCCCGCGCTCCGGAACCTACTGGTTCTGGTTCTCGCCGCGGTAGAACTCGAAGACCCAGCCGAACAGGCCGATCAGGATGATCGGGATCGACCAGTACAGCAGCCACCAGCCGAAGATGACGCCCAGGAAGGCGAGCGCGCCACCGATGGCCAGCGAGAGCGGCTGCCAGCTGTGCGGGGCGAAGAAGCCCACCTCGCCGGCGTCGTCCGAGACCTGGGCCTCGGGGTTGTCACCCGCGCCGGTGTCCACCCGCTTGGCGGTGAACGCCAGGTAGAAGCCGATGAAGGCGCACAGGCCGAAGGCCAGGAACAGCGCGGTGGTGCCGGCGGCCTCCAGGCCGTGGTCCGACTTCATGGTCCACACCATGTAGGTGATGGCGATCGCCAGCACGAACACGGAGAGACCGGCGAAGATCTTGCCCTGTTCCTTCATCGGGCGTCACCCTCCTTCTTGCCCTTGCCCAGCGACGGACGGTCGTACTGCGCGGGGGTCACGCCCTCGAAGTGCTTGGCCGGCTCACCGTGGTTCTCCAGGTAGTCCAGCGCGGCGATCTCCGGGTGGTGCAGGTCGAACGCCGGGGACTCGGAGCGGATCCGCGGCAGGGTGGTGAAGTTGTGCCGCGGCGGCGGGCAGGAGGTCGCCCACTCCAGCGAGCGGCCGTAGCCCCACGGGTCGTCGACCTCGACCTTCTCGCCGTACTTCGCCGTCTTCCAGACGTTGTACAGGAACGGCAGGATCGACAGGCCGAGCAGGAACGAGCCGATGGTCGAGACGGTGTTCAGCGTGGTGAAGCCGTCCGAGGCCAGGTAGTCGGCGTAGCGGCGCGGCATGCCCTCGGCGCCCAGCCAGTGCTGGACCAGGAAGGTGGTGTGGAAGCCGACGAACAGCGTCCAGAAGGTGATCTTGCCGAGGCGCTCGTCCAGCATCTTGCCGGTCATCTTCGGCCACCAGAAGTGGAAGCCGGCGAACATCGCGAACACGACGGTGCCGAACACCACGTAGTGGAAGTGGGCGACGACGAAGTACGAGTCCGAGACGTGGAAGTCGATCGGCGGGGAGGCCAGCAGCACGCCGGTCAGACCGCCGAACAGGAAGGTGACCAGGAAGCCGACCGTCCAGAGCATCGGGGTCTCGAAGCTCAGCGAGCCCTTCCACATGGTGCCGACCCAGTTGAAGAACTTCACACCGGTGGGGACCGCGATCAGGAAGGTCATGAACGAGAAGAACGGGAGGAGTACTTGTCCCGTCACGTACATGTGGTGCGCCCAGACCGTCACCGAGAGGCCGGCGATGGCGATGGTCGCGGCGATCAGGCCGGAGTAGCCGAACATCGGCTTGCGGCTGAAGACCGGGATGATCTCCGAGACGATGCCGAAGAACGGCAGCGCGATGATGTAGACCTCGGGGTGGCCGAAGAACCAGAACAGGTGCTGCCAGAGCAGCGCCCCGCCGTTCGTCGGGTCGAAGACGTGCGCCCCGAACTTGCGGTCCGCCTCCAGGGCGAACAGCGCGGCCGCGAGGACCGGGAAGGCCAGCAGGACCAGCACGGCGGTCAGCAGGACGTTCCAGACGAAGATCGACATCCGGAACATCGTCATGCCGGGCGCGCGCATGCAGATGATCGTGGTGATGAAGTTGACCGCGCCGAGGATGGTGCCGAAGCCGGAGAAGGCCAGGCCCATGATCCACATGTCGGCGCCGATGCCCGGCGAGCGGACCGCGTCCGACAGCGGCGAGTAGGCGAACCAGCCGAAGTCGGCGGCACCCTGCGGGGTGACGAAGCCGGCCACCGCGATGACCGAGCCGAACAGGTACAGCCAGTAGGCGAACATGTTCAGCCGCGGGAAGGCGACGTCGGGGGCGCCGATCTGGAGCGGCATGATCCAGTTGGCGAAGCCGGCGAACAGCGGGGTGGCGAACATCAGCAGCATGATCGTGCCGTGCATGGTGAACGCCTGGTTGAACTGCTCGTTCGACAGGATCTGGGTACCCGGGCGGGCGAGCTCGGCACGCATGACCAGGGCGAGCACGCCACCGATCAGGAAGAAGGCGAACGAGGTCGCCAGGTACATCGTGCCGATCGTCTTGTGGTCAGTGGTGGTGAGCCACTTGATGATCGCGTTGCCCGGCTTGCGCACCCGCGGAGTCCCCGAGGTGACGGCCCCGGCTCCCCCACCGGCCGCGGCGGGCTCGTTGAGGATGGTCACTTCTCTTCACTACTTCCCGTGGGGAGGATGCCTGCGGGAACCGCACCGGCCTTGCCCTGGTCGCGGAGGTCCTTGAGGTGCTGCTGGTACTCGGCGGCCGTGACGACCTTGACGTTGAACAGCATCCGCGAGTGGTCGACACCGCAGAGCTCGGCGCACTTGCCGCGGTAGGTGCCGAGCGCGGTCGGGGTGACCTGGAACTCGTTGACCACGCCGGGCACGACGTCCATCTTCATCATGAAGTTGACGGGCCAGAAGTCGTGGATGACGTCGTTGGAGGTCAGCCGGAACTTCACGGTCTCGTTGATCGGCAGGTAGAGCGTCGGGGGCTCCTTGGTGCTGCCGACGTCGTACGCGGCGGTGGTGCTCGCCGGGTCCGGGATCTCGGAGTTCTCGTAGTTGAACGCCCAACTCCACTGGAAGCCCACCACGTTGATGGTGTGCTGGGGCTTCTCGTCGACCTTCGTCAGGGCCGACTCGTCGCGGGCGACGAAGTAGAACAGCACCGAGACGATGACGAGCGGGACCGCGGTGTAGAGCGCCTCGATGGGCACGTTGTACCGGGTCTGAGCAGGGACCTCCACCTTGGTGCGGCCGCGCCGGTGGAAGATCACGCTCCAGAGGATCAGACCCCACATCAGTGCGCCAACAATCAGAGCCGCGATCCACGAGCCCTGCCACATGTGAAGGACCAGCGGCCCTTCCTTGGTGACGGGACTGGGGAGGCCAAGCCTGGGCAGGTCGTTGGCCGAGCAGCCGGTGGCGGTCGCGATGACGAGGCCCAGTGCCAGCGCCTGAGGCAGCTTCCGCCGCATCGTGCGCCGCGGCGAGCGGTCGGAGCCGTTGGGACTCACGTAGCGCCTTCCCGAAGTCTCGCCCGCGAACGCACCACCGGGAGGAGCCTGTTGTCAGGTCTCCTCGGCGGTCCGGCCACGGGCACGGTTTGAATGCTTATGCGGGCCAAACGCTACTCCATCCTTATGCGGCACTCACGGGCAGCCCCCGGTAACGCGCCGCCCGGCTACCCGATCAGCCCCCGGGGGGTGAACCGCCCCCGTGGGACGGATGGAGTCGCAGGTCATGGCGGACATCCGAGCCTCCCACGGCCGAACGGGCGACCGTACTGCGACACGCGGGTGACGGGCCGTCGGACGGCTGACGGGCCGGGAGGAATCACCCCGTAAGGGGCGGTGCCCGGGGTCGTCTACGGTGGCCGGGTGCCCTACTTCGACGCCGCCTCCACCGCCCCGCTCCACCCCGTGGCCCGGCAGGCCCTGCTCGCCGCCCTCGACGAGGGCTGGGCCGACCCCGCCCGGCTGCACCGCTCCGGCCGGCAGGCGAGGATGCTGCTGGACGCCGCCCGGGAGACCGCCGCCGAGGCGCTCGGGGCCCGGGCCGACGAGGTCTCCTTCACCTCCTCCGGCACCCAGGCCCTGCACCTGGGCCTGCTCGGCGCCCTGCGCGGCCACCGCCGCCGGGGCTCCCACCTGCTGCACTCCGCCGTCGAGCACTCCGCCGTCCTGCACACCGCCGAACGCTGGGAGGCCGACGGCGGCAGCGCCACCGCCGTCCCCGTCGACCGCCACGGCCGGGTCTCCGCCGAGGAGTTCGCCGCCTCGGTGCGGCCGGACACCGCGCTCGCCGTGCTGCAGTCCGCCAACCACGAGGTCGGCACCCTGCAGCCGGTCACCGAGACCGCCGCGCTGCTCGGCGACGTCCCGCTGCTGGTCGACGCCGCGCAGAGCGCCGGACGGCTGCCCGTCCCGGCCGGCTGGTCGCTGCTCACCGCCAGCGCCCACAAGTGGGGCGGCCCGGCCGGCGTCGGCGTGCTCGCCGTCCGCAAGGGCGTGCGCTTCTCCTCCGCGCTGCCCGCCGACGAGCGGGAGGGCGGGCGGGTGCCCGGGTACCCGAACGTCCCCGCGATCGTCGCCGCGGCGGCCTCGCTGCGGGCCGTCCGGGCCGAGGCCGAGGCCGAGAACGCGCGGCTGCGCGCGCTGGTCGACCTGGTCCGGCGGCGCGTCCCGGAGCTGGTGCCCGCCGTCGAGGTGGTCGGCCACCCCGAGCTGCGCCTCCCCCACCTGGTGACCTTCTCCTGCCTGTACGTCGACGGCGAGGTGCTGCTCACCGGACTCGACCGGGCCGGCTTCGCGGCCAGCTCCGGCTCCTCCTGCACCTCCAGCACCCTGACGCCCAGCCACGTGCTGGCCGCGATGGGCGTCCTCACCGAGGGCAACCTCCGGATCTCGCTGCCCGCCGGCACCACCCGCGCCGAGGTCGACGCCTTCCTCGACGTGCTCCCCCGGGTCGTCGCCGAGGTCCGCGCCCCGCTCGGCCTCGACCTGGCCCTCCCCGCGACCGGCTCCGCCGCGGCCCTGGTCATCGACACCCTGGGCAAGCGCTGCCCGATCCCGGTCATCGAACTCGCCAAGCACGTCGGCGAGGTCGCCCCCGGCGGCCGCGTCGCCGTCCTCTCCGACGACGAGGCGGCCCGCCACGACGTCCCCGCCTGGTGCGAGATGTGCGGCCACACCTACGCGGGCGAGGCCCCCGCCACGGAGTACGGCGGGAGCCACGGCACGGCGTACCTGGTCACGGTGGGCTGATCAGGGGCGGGCTCGCGCCCCGCAGGGCCCCAGCCCGCCCCCGGGCCGTCCGTTCAGAGGCTGAGCCGGGCTCGCAGCCCGGCCGCGGCCTCCGGCCCGTACGCGGTCTCGAAGCGGTCCAGGAAGCGGCCGCCGCGCAGGTCGTACTCCTGGGTCCCGACGGTCTCGATGACCAGGGTGGCGAGCATGCAGCCGATCTGGGCGGCGCGTTCGAGGCCGAGGTCCCAGGAGACGCCGGCCAGGAAGCCCGCGCGGAAGGCGTCGCCGACGCCGGTGGGGTCGGCCTTGCGCTCCTCGGCGGCGCAGCCGACCACGATGTCGGGCTCGCCCCGGCGCTGGATCCGGACGCCCTTGGGGCCGAGGGTGGTGACCCGGGTGCCGACCCGGGTCAGGATCTCGTCCGCGGACCAGCCGGTCTTGGACTCGATCAGCGCGGCCTCGTACTCGTTGGTGAAGAGGTACGCGGCACCGTCGACGATCTCCCGGATGTCGTCGCCCTCCAGGCGGGCGAGCTGCTGGGAGGGGTCGGCGGCGAAGGCGTAGCCGCGGCTGCGGCACTCCTGGGTGTGGCGGACCATCGCGGCGGGGTCGTCCGCGCCGATCAGGACCAGGTCGAGGCCGCCGATCCGGTCGGCGATCGGCTTGAGCTCGATGTTGCGGGCCTCGGCCATCGCGCCGGTGTAGAAGGACGCGATCTGGTTGTGGTCCTGGTCGGTGGTGCACATGAAGCGGGCGGTGTGCCGGGTCTCCGAGATGTGCACGGACCGGGTGTCGACGCCGTGCCGGTCGAGCCAGCTGCGGTACTCGGCGAAGTCGGCGCCGGCCGCGCCGACCAGGACGGGGTTCAGGCCGAGCAGGCCCATGCCGAAGGCGATGTTCGGGCCGACGCCGCCCCGGCGGATGTCCAGGGTGTCGACCAGGAAGGAGAGCGAGACCGTGTGCAGCTGCTCGGGCACCAGCTGGTCGGCGAACCGCCCGGGGAAGGTCGTCAGGTGGTCGGTGGCGATCGAGCCGGCGACGGCGATGCGCACGGGGTCTCCTCTGGCGGCCGGGCGGTGGCCTGGGCTGGGGGCAACAACCCGCCTACGGTACCCGGCCCGACGGGGTACTACCGAGCGGTAGGGCTGTCTTCCGGGGACGGCCCGTCCTAGGGTCGCGAGTGGGGGACCCGCGCGGCCCCCGTCCAGTCCGCGGCACCGTGGCCGCGGCACGGCGATCGGAGCTGGGTACCGCATGGTGATCGATCACTCCTCCGGGTGGCTCGCGGGCCGACGCGGCGAGGACGCCGAGACCGGGACGCTGGCCGAACTGCTGGACTCCTCGCGCCGCCTGGGCCGGTTCTGGCCGGTCGCCGGGCCGCTCCCGGCGGTCGCCGCACCGGTCGCGCCGGTGGTCCGGGTGCCGGTGGCGGCGCGCCGGGTGGTGGCGGGCATGCCGGAGTACGGCGGCTGAGTCCACGGCGGTGGAACCGCTTTCCTCCGGGACACGTCACATCGGCGCGGTACCGCTTCCGGCGGCACCGCACGACCCTCGGGAGGAACGCAGATCATGGACGACAGCACCGCAGCCGTCTCCGCCAAGGCCCCGTACGCCCGCCGGGCGGCCGCCGCGCTGGCCTGCGCGGCGCTCGCCGCCGGCCTGCTGACCGCGTGCGGCAGCTCGGGCGCGCCCACCGTCGCCGCCGGCACGTCGAGCGCGAGCGCGGGCGCGAGCAGCCCCGCGGGCTCGCCGTCGCCCTCGGACCCGGCCTCGCCCTCGGCTCCGGCCGCCGCGTCGAGCCCGGCGCCGGAGGCGAGCCCGCAGCCCTCGGCGCAGCCGACCACGCCCGGGATAGCCGTCGGCGAGCGCCCGCCGACGGCGGTGAAGATCCCGGCGTCCGGTTACCGGCAGGACGGGCCGACCCAGTTGACGGTGTTCTTCACCGCCGGGATCTGCGACAAGTACGGAGTCCGGGTCGAGGAGGACACCCCGCCGGTGGTGAAGCTCCGGGTGGTGATCACCCAGACCGCGGAGCCGGGCAAGGCCTGCCCGCAGGTGGTCAAGGAGCAGCAGGCGACCGTCAAGCTGTCGCGGCCGATGACCGGCGGCGGCGTGGTGGACACCGCGACGGGCGAGCAGGTGCCGGTGCAGAGCGGCGTCGCGGGCGGCGACCCGCGCTGACCGCGCCGACCGCGCCCCTGCGGAGGCCGCGAACGCCGCGAGGGCGGCCCCCCGGTGCTGGGGGGCCGCCCTCGGCGGTGACGCTCGGGGCCTAGCTGAACGAGTCGCCGCAGGCGCAGGAGCCGGTGGCGTTCGGGTTGTCGATCGTGAAGCCCTGCTTCTCGATGGTGTCGACGAAGTCGACGGTGGCGCCGCCCAGGTAGGGGGCGCTCATCCGGTCGGTGACGACCTTGACGCCGCCGAAGTCCTTGACGACGTCGCCGTCCAGCGAACGCTCGTCGAAGAAGAGCTGGTAACGCAGGCCCGAGCAGCCGCCGGGCTGCACGGCGACGCGCAGCGAGAGGTCGTCGCGACCCTCCTGCTCCAGCAGGCCCTTGACCTTGGCCGCGGCGGCGTCGGTGAGGAGGATGCCACTTTCGACGGTGGTCTCGTCCTGGACGGTCATGCTTACTCCCGGTCTGTGACGACTGTGATCCGCCAGTGCCAACCAGCGGCCTCCCGGATTCATTTCCGGGGGGTGGTGCGTTCGGGGGACTTTTTTCGTCGCCCACTCCCCCACGTACTCCATGCTCGCACACCGCGCCGGGCGGGTCACCGCCCACTTCGGCAAACCGCTACCGTCCGCGCACCGGGGGCAGCAGGATGTGTCGGGTGATCATTCGTCAGCTCAGGGACACCGCGGAGGACGCCGAGGCCGTGGACCGGATCGCCCGGACGGCCTTCCGCGACCTCGACGGCCGGCCGCAGGACGACGCGCGGACCCCGGCGGACGTCCGCCGCGGGATCCGCGGCCGGGCCCGCGCCCGGCACCTGGCGGTCACCGACCCGGAGGGGTGCTGGATCGCCGAGCAGGACGGCGAGGCCCTCGGGGCGGCGCTGTCGCTGCGCCGCGAGGGGGTGTGGGTGCTGCCGCTGTTCGTGGTGCTGCCCGCCGCGCAGGGGCGGGGGGTGGGCCGGCTGCTGCTGGAGCGGGCCACCGCGTACGGGCGGGGCTGCCTGCGCGGCATGCTGTGCGCCTCGCCGTCCCCGGCGGCGGCCCGACGCTACCGGCGGGCCGGGTTCACGCTGCACCCGACGATGCGGCTGACCGGGCCGGTCGACCGGGAGCGGCTGCCCGACCCGGGCGGGATCCCGGTGCACGCGGGCAGCGCGACGCACCTGCACCTGCTCGACTCGGTGGACCGGCGGCTGCGCGGCGCGGCACACGGCCCGGACCACCGGTTCATGCTGGCGCACTACGAGGAGCTGCTGGTCGCGGACACCCTGGCCGGGTCGGGCTACTGCTACCGGGACGGCGGCGAGGTCGAGCTGGTCGCGGCCACCTCCAAGCGGATCGCGGTCCGGCTGCTGCGCGAGGCGCTGGCCCGCGTCCCGGTCGGGACGGAGGCCGGCGTCTCCTTCCTCACCGCCGAACAGGAGTGGGCCGTGGACGTCGGCCTCGACCTGGGCCTGTCCCTGTCCACCCGCGGCTACCTGGGGCTGCGCGGGATGCGGCCGCCGGCGCCGTATATCCCGAACGGGGGCTACCTGTGACGCCGGGGGCCCTGCTCACTCCATGGTGGCGAGGATCTCCTCGACCATCTCCATGGTCGTGCCCGGGTGCAGGAAGGCGAAGCGGGCGACGGTCTCGCCGTCCCAGCCGGTGGGGGTGACGAAGCCGATCTGGTCGGCGAGCAGGCGGCGGGACCAGCGGTAGTAGTCGTCGTGGGTCCAGCCCTTGCGGCGGAAGCAGACGGCGGAGAGCTGCGGGTCGTGGAGGAGTTCGAGGTGCTCGCTGTCGCGGATGAGCCGGGCGGTGTCGCGGGCGAGGCGGAGGCCGGCTTCGATCGCGTCGGTGTAGGCCTGGACGCCGTGGACGGCGAGGGAGAACCAGAGCGGCAGGCCGCGGGCCCGGCGGGTGAGGTGGTAGGCGTAGTCGGTGGGGTTCCACTCGTCGCCCTCGGTGTGCAGGACGTCGAGGTAGGAGGCGTCCTGGGTGTGGACGGCGCGGGCCAGCCGCGGTTCGCGGTAGAGCAGGGCGGCGCAGTCGAAGGGGGCGAACAGCCACTTGTGCGGGTCGACGACGAAGCTGTCGGCGTGCTCGATGCCGTCGTAGCGGTGGCGGACGGAGGGGGCGAAGAGGCCGGCTCCGCCGTACGCGCCGTCGACGTGGAACCAGAGGCCGTACTCGCGGGCGACCTCGGCGATGCCGGCGAGGTCGTCGACGATGCCCTCGTTGGTGGTGCCGGCGGTGCCGACGACGGCGACGACCGTCTCGGGGTGGGGGTCGGCGGCGAGGGCGGCGCGCAGGGCGGCGCCGGTGAGGCGGCGGTCGACGGCGGGGACGGGGAAGGCCTCGACGCCGATGATGTTGAAGGTGTTCTTGACCGAGGAGTGCACCTGGTCGGCGACGGCGATCCGCAGCCGGGCCTCCGGGCCGCCGTGCCCGTTCTCCCCGGCGAGGCGGCGGCGGGCGGTGTCGCGGGCGACGACGAGGGCGGAGAGGTTGCCGGCCGAGCCGCCGGAGACGAAGGTGCCGCCGGCGCTCGCGGGGAGGCTGGCCCGGTCCGCTATCAGGCGCAGGACCTGGTTCTCGGCGGCGATCGCGCCGGCCGCCTCCAGCCAGGAGATGCCCTGCAGGGAGGCGCAGGAGACCACCATGTCGAAGAGCAGGGCGGCCTTGGTGGGGGCGCACGGGATGAAGGAGAGGTAGCGGGGGCTGTCGGCGGAGATGACGGCGCGGGAGAGCTCGTGGTCGTAGAGCTTGAGCACGTCGGCGGGGTTGTTGCCGTGGTCGTTCAGCAGTCCGGCGAGGGCTTCGCGCAGGTGGGCGCCGTCGCCGGGGTGGTCGAGCGGGACGGGGTCGTACTGCAGGCGTTCGCGCATGTAGTCGAAGACGAGGTCGACCAGCTCGTTGTCCGGCTTGTGCATGCGGTCGGGGGCTGCGTACACGGGTGTCCTCTTCGCTGCGGGCGGTGCTGGGGGCGAGATCAGCGTAGGCAGCGGGGGTGGGCGGGCGCGCGTCGGAACGCGGCCGTCCGGGGCCGGTTTCCTGCGTGTTCGGGCGGGGGCGCGCAGGAAAGCTGCGCCGGGTGGGTCAGATGAGCTGGGAGAGGACCACCGAGGAACGGCTGCGCTGGACGCCGGGCTCCTTGCGGATGCGCTCGATGACGGCTTCGAGGTGGCGGGTGTCGGCGGCGCGCAGGTGGACGAGGGCGTCGGGGTCGCCGGTGACCGTCCAGGCGGCGGCGACCTCGGGGAACTGGCGCAGCGAGGCGAGCAGTTCCTCGGGCGAGGTGCGGGCGCGGCAGTAGACCTCGACGAACGCCTCGGTGCGCCAGCCGAGCAGCGCGGGGTCGAGGACGACGGTGAAGCCGCGCACGACGCCGCGCGCCCGCAGCCGGTCGATCCGGCGGCGGACGGCGGTGGCGGAGAGGTTGGTGAGCAGTCCGATCTCGGCGTAGGAGGCGCGGCCGTCGCGGCTGAGGTGTTCGATCAGCAGGCGGTCGGTGTCGTCGAGGTCCGGCCGGACGGGCCCGAGGTCGGGCGGCCGGTGGGTGCTCATGCGTCCCGCCTCGCTTCGCTCGGCGAGCGCTTCGCACATGCGCACCTCTCGACGACGCGCTCGCTGCGCTCGCTCATGGCAGGGCTCCACGTGTGCTGGGGGTGAGGGTGGTCGGGCCGGTGAGGGGACCGACCGCGCGGAGCCCATTGTCGCGGACGGCCGGGTCCGGTCAGTCCACCAGGAGGACGATCTTGCCGCGGGTGCGGCCCTCGGCGTTGAGGGCCTGGGCGGAGGCGGCCTGGGCGAGCGGGAAGGTGGAGGCGACCGGGACGGTCAGCAGGCCGTCCTCGGCGAGCCGGGCGACGGCGGCGAGGTCCTCGGGGTCGGGGCGGGTGAAGACGTAGCGGCCACCGCGGGCGGTGACGGTGTAGTCGACCACCGAGGCGATCCGGGCCGGTTCCTTGAGCAGGCCGGCGGAGGTCTCGACGGCGTCGCCGCCGATCAGGTCGAGCACGGCGTCGACTCCGTCGGGGGCCAGGGCGCGGACCCGTTCGGCGAGGCCGGGGCCGTACGCGACGGGTTCGACGCCCAGGCCGCGCAGGAAGGTGTGGTTGTGCTCGCCCGCGGTGCCGATCACCCGGGCGCCGAGGGCGGTGGCGACCTGGCAGGCGATCGAGCCGACGCCGCCGGCCGCGGCGTGGATCAGCACGGTCTCGCCGCGGCTCAGCCCGAGCGCGTGGACCAGGGTCTGCCGGGCGGTGAGCCCGGCGAGGGGTAGGCCGCCGGCCTCCGCCCAGTCGAGGGCGGCGGGTTTGCGGGCCAGGGTGCGGACGGGGGCGGCGACCAGTTCGGCGTAGGTGCCGTGCTCGACGACGTCCTTGCGGACGTAGCCGATGACCTCGTCGCCGGGGGCGTACTCGGTGACGGCGCCGCCGACGGCCTGGACGACGCCGGCCAGGTCGAAGCCCATGACCAGGGGGAAGTGGGTGTCGAGGACGCCGTCGAGGTGGCCTTCCCGGATCTTCCAGTCGACGGGGTTGACGCCGACGGCCCGGGTGCGGACGAGTACGGTGTCGGGGCCGACCTTCGGGTCGGGGAGCTCGGTGTACTCGACCACGTCGGGGCCGCCGTAGCGGTTGATCACGATTGCCTTCATGGCACCAGCCAACCCGACGGTGCGGCGGGTCCTCGCGTCGGAAGCATCCATCCCGGTGAGCGGTTCTCGTCACATCGACAGGACGGCCATCGTCAGGCTGACGACAACCGGTTATCATAGATAGCGTCAGATAGACGAGAAGGCTGGTGTCAATCCGGCCGCACCTGGAGGGCAGCCGCCCGTGACCACCACCACCGAGACCTACGGCACGGACCCCGCGCCCTCGCCGCTCGCCCTGCTGCTGCTCGGCCGGGAGGCCGACCCGAACAGCGAGCGCGGCGTGGAGTGCCCCGGCGACCTGCCCGCCGCCTCCGACCCCGACCTGGTGGCGCGCGCCCGCGCCGCGAAGGAGGAGCTCGGCGACCGGGTCTTCATCCTGGGCCACCACTACCAGCGCGACGAGGTCATCGAGTTCGCCGACGTCACGGGCGACTCGTTCAAGCTGGCCCGGGACGCCGCGGCCCGCCCCGAGGCCGAGTACATCGTGTTCTGCGGCGTGCACTTCATGGCCGAGTCCGCGGACATCCTCACCTCCGAGCGCCAGCGGGTCGTCCTGCCGGACCTGGCGGCCGGCTGCTCGATGGCCGACATGGCCACCGCCGAGCAGGTCGCCGAGTGCTGGGACGTGCTGACCGACGCGGGCGTGGCGGACGCCGTCGTGCCGGTGTCGTACATGAACTCCTCGGCCGACATCAAGGCGTTCACCGGCAAGCACGGCGGCACCATCTGCACCTCGTCCAACGCCAAGCGGGCCCTGGAGTGGGCCTTCCAGCAGGGCGAGAAGGTGCTGTTCCTGCCGGACCAGCACCTAGGGCGCAACACCGCGGTGCTGGAGATGGGCATCCCCCTGGACGAGTGCGTGCTCTACAACCCGCACAAGCCGAACGGCGGCCTGACCGCCGAGCAGCTGCGGAACGCGAAGATGATCCTGTGGCGCGGGCACTGCTCGGTGCACGGCCGGTTCAGCGTGGAGTCGGTGAACGAGGTCCGCGAGCGGATCCCGGGCGTGACCGTGCTGGTGCACCCGGAGTGCCGGCACGAGGTGGTCACCGCCGCCGACATGGTGGGCTCGACCGAGTACATCATCAAGGCGCTGGACGCCGCCGAGCCCGGCTCGAAGTGGGCGATCGGCACCGAGCTGAACCTGGTCCGCCGGCTGGCCAAGGCGCACCCGGACAAGGAGGTCGTCTTCCTCGACCGCACGGTGTGCTTCTGCTCGACCATGAACCGGATCGACCTGCCGCACCTGGTGTGGGCGCTGGAGTCGCTGGTCGAGGGCCGCGTCCCCAACGTGATCACGGTGGACGCCGAGACCGAGAAGCACGCCAAGGCGGCGCTGGACCGGATGCTGGCCCTGCCGTAGCGGTCCGGCGGGAGGACGGGAGGAGGGCGGGCACCCCGGTGGGGGTGCCCGCCCTCGTGTCACGTGTGGCGCCCGAACTACTCCGGGAGGCCGGGGATCAGTCCGTCGCCCTCGTCCCGCAGGAGGTCGCGGACCTGCTCCAGGGACGCCTCGGCGTCCGGCAGGATGAGGTCCGACGGCTCCAGCGACTCCGGCGGCAGCGGCGTGCCGACCTCGCGGACGGCGGCGAGCAGGCTGCCCAGCGCCGCCGTGAAGGCCGCCTCGTCGCCCGCCTCGACGGCCCGGAGCAGCTCGTCGTCCAGCTGGTTCAGCCGGTTCAGGTCGCCCTCGGCGACCTCGAACTGCCCCTCGCCCAAGACCCGCATGATCATGCTGGTGCTTCTCCCCTGCTCCCGGCGCTTACTTCTGGTAGTTGACGGTGGGCGGCGGCGGGGTGTCGTTCTTCCCCTGCTCGATCGCCTGCGGCTGGGAGGCGGGGCCGCCGCCGGTCAGCTCGGCCTTCATCCGGGCCAGCTCCAGCTCGACGTCGCTGCCGCCGGCCACCCGCTCCAGCTCGGCCTCGATGTCGTCCTTGCGGCCGAGGCCGCTGGCGTCGTCGAGCGCGCCGGAGGCCAGCAGCTCGTCGATCGCGCCCGCGCGGGCCTGCATCTGCGCGGTCTTGTCCTCCGCGCGCTGGATCGCCAGGCCGACGTCGCCCATCTCCTCGGAGATGCCGGAGAAGGACTCGGCGATCCGGGTCTGCGCCTGGGCGGCGGTGTAGGTGGCCTTGATGGTCTCCTTCTTGGTGCGGAAGGCGTCCACCTTGGCCTGGAGGCGCTGGGAGGCGAGCGTGAGCTTCTCCTCCTCGGCCTGCAGGGCCTGGTACTGCGTCTCCAGGTCGGTGATCTGGGACTGCAGGTTGGCCTTGCGGGTGAGCGCCTCGCGGGCGAGGTCCTCCCGGCCGAGCGAGAGCGCCTTGCGGCCCTGGTCCTCGTACTTGGCGGACTGCTGCTGCAACTGGGTCAGCTGGAGCTCCAGGCGCTTGCGGGAGGTGGCCACGTCGGCGACGCCCCTGCGCACCTTCTGCAGCAGTTCCAGCTGCTTCTGGTAGGAGTAGTCGAGCGTTTCGCGCGGGTCCTCCGCCCGGTCCAAGGCCTTGTTCGCCTTGGAGCGGAAGATCAGCCCCATACGCTTCATGATTCCGTCGCTCATGGGCCTCGATAGCCCCCTTCATTCGGGCCTGGGTTTGCGTCTCGTGACAGGTCGAGTGTATGCGCGGTGCGGGCACCGGCGCAGTCCACCAGCCTGCAACAATGCTGCTACAGCGGACGGCCGTTCGGCATCGTCCTCACGATCGATATCGGTTCGCGTCCGGGGGCGCGCCGGAAAGCCGCCGGTCAACCCGTACGCTGGGAGTGTGTTTCGACGCCGCTCTGATGAATCCGCCGCCTCCTCCTCCACCGTCACCCTGACGAAGGAGGACGAGAAGCAGGCCCGCGACCCGCAGGCTCCCAAGGGTCGGCCCACGCCCAAGCGCAGTGAGGCCGAGGCCAACCGGAAGACCCGGGTCACCGTCCCCAAGGACCGCAAGGAGGCCGCCAAGCAGGCCCGCGAGCGGATGCGCGCGGAGCGCGAGAAGCAGCGCACCGCGCTGCTGGAGGGCGACGAGCGCGCCCTGCCGCCGCGCGACAAGGGCCCGGTGCGGCGCTACGTCCGCGACTTCGTCGACTCCCGGTGGGCCGCGGCCGAGTTCTTCCTGCCGTACGCGGTCGTGGTGCTGGTGCTCAGCATCACCAAGGTCAACTACCTGCAGCTGCTCTCCACGCTGCTGTTCATGGTCTTCTTCGTGGTCGTCATCCTGGACTTCGTCCGGATCGGCTTCAAGCTGCGCAGGACCCTGGCCGAGCGCTTCCCGAACCAGGACACCCGCGGCGCGGTGATGTACGGCCTGATGCGCACCCTGCAGATGCGCCGGCTGCGGCTGCCCAAGCCGATGGTCAAGCGGGGCGAGCGGCCCTGACCGCGGAAGCCGTTCCGCCGTACTGGGCCCCGCCGGCGCAGCAGCCGGTCGGGGCCTTCGGCGCCGGCATCCCCGCGCAGCAGGGCTTCCACCCGCAGCAGGGCCCCCACCCGCAGCAGCAGGGCTTCGCGCCGCGGGGGCGGCACGGGCGGCTGCCGGCCCGCGGCGGGCCGTACCACAGCGGGGCCGGGGAGTGGCTGGAGCGGCACGGCGGGCTGCACAACCTGGTCCGCCAGGAGCTGGTCACCCGGCAGCTGGCCGAGCAGCTGACCCGCGGCATCGCGCTGCGGGTGCTGGACGTGGGCTGCGCCGAGGGCGTCCAGGCGCTGCGGCTGGCCCGCGCGGGCCACTTCGTCACCGGCATCGACCCGGACCCGGCCACCCTGGGCGTCGCGCACCAGGCGCTGGCCGCCGAGCCGCCGGAGGTCCGCGAGCGGGTCCAGCTGCTGACCGGGGACGGCCACCAGGTGGGCCGCTGGTTCGGGCCGCGCAGCTTCGACCTGGTGCTCTGCCACGGCACCCTGATGTCCCTGCCGGACCCGGAGCCGATGCTCGCCTCGGTGGCGCGCATCCTGGCCCCGGCCGGACTGCTCTCGCTGCTGGTCCGCAACGGCGACGCGCTGGCCATGCGGGCCGGGCTGACCGGCGACTGGCGGGCCTGCCAGGAGGCCTTCGACTCCACCCGGTACACCAACCGCCTCGGCCTGCCCGCCCGCGCCGACCGCCTCGCCGAACTCGCCGGCACGCTGGCCGGCTTCGCCGTCCCCGTCCGCCACTGGTACGGCGTGCGGGTCTTCACCGACACCATGCCGGACGAGGCGGCGCCGGTCGACGGCCGGCAGCTCGCCCAACTGCTGGACGCCGAGGAGCGGGCCGGCAAGCAGGACCCGTACCGGCAGGTCGCCGCGCTGCTGCACGTGGTCGCCGAGAAGTGACGGCCACCGGGGCCGGTCAGGCCTCGTGCAGGCTCATCGGGTAGACGTCCCGACCGTCCTCGACCAGGACGACCCGGTCCACCCCCTCGTCCAGCAGGGTCTTCCACTCCTCGCCGATCCAGGACTCGGCGTCGCCCTGGCTGGAGAACTCCTCGACGCCGTCGGCCGGCTCCACCACCGTGCCGTCGTTCTTCTCGTACCGCCAGATCCACACCATGCCGGGCTCCTCCGCGAATCGTGCCACTGGGACCGTGACGGTAGCGTGCCCACCCGGTGCGGGGGCGAAGCTCCGTCCGGCAGGATGATCGCATGGCACTCCCCCGCACCCTGCTGCTCGGCGGCGCGCGCTCCGGCAAGTCCACCCACGCCGAGCGGCTGCTCGCCGACCGCCCCGACGTGCTGTACGTGGCCACCTCCGGGCAGCGGGACGGCGACCCCGACTGGGCCCGCCGGGTCGACCTGCACCGGTCGCGGCGGCCGGACTCCTGGCGGACCGCCGAGACCTGCGCGCTGGAGGCGGTGCTCGCGGACGCCGCCGACCCGGCGCCGGTGCTGATCGACTGCCTGGCGCTGTGGCTGACCGCCGTGATGGACGAGTGCGGGGCCTGGGACGACGGGACCTGGCTCGACGGCGGGCAGGAGGCGGTCGAGGCCCGCTGCGCGGCGCTGGCCGCGGCCTGGGCCGGGACGGCCCGCGAAGCGGTCGCGGTCTCCAACGAGGTCGGGATGGGCGTGGTGCCCGCCACCGCCGCCGGACGGCGCTTCCGGGACACCCTGGGACGGCTCAACATGGCGGTGGCCGACGCCTCCGAACAGGTGCTGCTGGTGGTCGCCGGACAGGTGCTGACCATCAAAGGGGTGTCCGTGTAGATTGCCGAGCGATGGACACCACCGTGGATCTCGACACTTTCTCCTCGCTCGTCGAACGGCCCGACGAGGGCGCGCGGCGCGGCGCCGAGGAGCGCTGGCAGCAGCTCGCCATGCCGCGCGGCGGCCTGGGCCGGCTCCAGGAGCTGGGGGCCTGGCTGGCGTCCACCCGGGGCGAGGAGCAGCTCCGCCCGCTGACCGGCAGCCGGGTGCTGCTGTTCGCCGCCGACCACGGCGTCGCCTCGCTCGGCGTCTCCACCCTGGAGCCCCGGGGCGGCACCGCCGACCGGGTCCGGGCCGTGCTGGACGGCACCGCGCCGGTCGCCGTGCTGGCCCGCCGCTACGGCGCGGACGTCCGGGTCGTCGACGTCGCCGTGGACGCCGACCCGGACGAGTTCCCGGAGGAGGTCGTCCGGCACCGGGTCCGCCGCGGCTCCGGCCGGATCGACGTCGAGGACGCGCTCACCCCGGACGAGGCCGCCCGGGCCTTCCGGGCCGGCATGGCGATCGCCGACGAGGAGGCCGACGCGGGCACCGACCTGGTGCTGCTCGGCGACCTCGGGGTCGGCGCCACCACGGTCGCCGCCGTGCTGATCGGCGCGCTCTGCGGCACCGACGCCGCCGCCGTCACCGGCCGCGGCTCGGGCGTCGACGACCGCACCTGGATGGTCAAGTGCGCCACCGTCCGCGACGCGCTGCGCCGGGCCCGCCCGGTGCTCGGCGACCAGCTCGCGCTGCTCGCCACCAGCGGCGGCGCCGACTTCGCCGCGATCACCGGCTTCCTGCTGCAGGCCGCCGTCCGCAAGCTGCCCGTCGTCCTGGACGGCGTGGTCTCCGCGGCCTGCGCGCTGGTCGCCCAGCGGATCGCCTTCCGCGCCCCCGAGTGGTGGCGGGCCGCCGCGCTCACCGGCGAACCCGCCCAGGCCAAGGCCTACGACCGGCTGACCCTGACGCCCCTGCACGAGACCGGCGTCACCATGGGCGAGGGCGTCAGCGCGGTGCTGGCCCTCCCCCTGCTCCAGGCCGCCGGCGACGCCCTCGCCGAACCGGCCGCCGTCCCCAGCGCGAAGCCGCTCCCGCCGCGGGCGCCGGCCAAGCTGCCGACGGCGGCGGACCTGCTCGACCGCTACTGACTCCGTCGGGGCACGGGATGAACGGCGAACCGGCACGGCCGGAGGCGGGGATGACGGAGGGTCGCGCGGTGCGGGGCCTGGCGCCGACGGACGACGGGCGGGGACGGCCCCAGGCGGAGGGTTTCGTGGCGGCTCCTCCGGAGGCCGGGCCGGGCTCCGCGCGCCGGGCGGCGGACGGGGTGCGGTTCGCGTTCGGGACGTTGACGGTGCTGCGGGTGCGGGTGCGGCGCTGGGACCGGGTGGCGGGCGGGGCCGCGATGCTGTGGGCGCCGGTGGTGGGCGTGCTGGTCGGCGGGGTGGCGGGGCTGGCGGGGGCGTTGGTGGCGTGGCGGGGCGGGGGGCTGCTGGGCGGGGTGGCGGTGGTGGCGGTGGGGGCGCTGCTGACCCGGGGGTTGCACCTGGACGGGGTGGCGGACGTCGCGGACGGCCTGGGCAGCGGGAAGCCGGCCGAGGACGCGCTGCGGATCATGAAGCAGTCGGACATCGGCCCGTTCGGCGTGCTGACGCTGGTGCTGCTGATGCTGGCCCAGGTCGCGGCGCTGGCCGGGGAGTTCGCGGTGTCGCCGGCGCGCGGGGCACTGGCGGCGGCGGTGGCGGCGGTGGCGGGGCGGGCGGCGCTGGCGTGGGGGTGCCTGCGGTCGGTGCCGGCGGCCCGGCCGGGCGGGCTGGGGGCGGTGGTGGCGGCCACCGTGCGGCCGCGGGCGGCGCTGCTGGTGACGGTGCTGGTGGCGGGCGCGGCGGCGGCGGTGCGCTGGCAGTCGGGGGTCGCGGCGCTGGTCGGGGTGCTGGCGGCCGGGGTGCTGCTGCGGCGGTGCGTCCGCCGGTTCGGGGGCGTGACCGGGGACGTGCTGGGGGCGTTGGTGGAGACGTCGGCGACGGCGGCCCTGGTGGCGGCCGCGCTGCTCTGAGCGCGCGTCCGGTCCGTGCTCGTGCACGAACTCACGCACCGTCACGGACTGCGGCTGTTCGTGCACGGGGGTAGGCGGGGCGGCGCGATCCCAGTATGCGGACTACCATGCGGTGAGCACCCTGGCCTCGCGCCCCGTCTCGCCGCGGAGTCTGCCTGGGTTTCGCCGGTCGGCAACGGAGCCGTCACCGGCTGTGGACCGCGAAAGAACAGGACGCATTTGTCGTGACTGCACTGTCTGTGAGCACCTCCTCCGCCGTGAGCCTGCGGGCGGACGCCCTGGTGGTCGGTGTGGCGAAGGGCCCCAAGGGCCTGGTCGTCGCTCCGGGCGCCGAAGCCGTCGTCGAGGCCTTCGAGGGCAAGCTGGCCGAGGTCCTCACCACCCTGGGCGCCACCGGCGCCGAGGGTGAGGCGGTCAAGCTTCCGGCGCCGGCCGGGGTCAAGGCCCCGCTGGTGCTGGCCGCCGGCCTGGGCGCCGCCGCCGAGGGCGCGTTCGGCGCCGAGGAGCTGCGCAGGGCCGCCGGTGTGGCGGCCCGCACGCTGGCCGGTTCGAAGAAGGTCGCGCTGGCGCTGCCGGCGGTCTCCGCCGACGAGGTGGAGGCGGTCGCGCTCGGCGGGCTGCTCGGCGCGTACTCCTTCGGCAGCTACAAGGGCGAGGTGGCCAAGGCCCCGGTCGCCGAGCTGGTGCTGCTGGTGGAGCGCAAGGCCTCGAAGGACGCCAAGGCCGCCGCGGAGCGCGCCGCCGCGGTCGGCGAGGAGATGAACCGGGCCCGCGACCTGGTCAACACCGCCCCGAACGACCTGAACCCGAAGTCCTTCGCCGCCCTCGCGCAGACGGTCGGCAAGGAGCACGGCCTCAAGGTCGAGGTGCTGGACGAGAAGGCGCTGCTGAAGGGCGGCTTCGGCGGCATCCTGGGCGTCGGCGTGGGCTCTACCAACCCGCCGCGGCTGGTGAAGGTGGCGTACACCCACCCGAAGGCGAAGGCCTCGCTGGCGTTCGTCGGCAAGGGCATCACCTACGACTCGGGCGGCATCTCGCTGAAGCCGGCCGGCCACAACGAGACCATGAAGTGCGACATGGCGGGCGCCGCCGCGGTGTTCGCCGCCGTGGTCGCCGCCAAGCGGCTCGGCCTGCAGGTCAACGTGACGGCGTGGCTGGCGCTGGCGGAGAACATGCCGTCCGGCTCGGCCACCCGCCCGGGCGACGTGCTGCGGATGTACGGCGGCAAGACCGTCGAGGTGCTGAACACCGACGCCGAGGGCCGGCTGGTGCTGGCCGACGCGATCGTGAGGGCCGGCGAGGAGCAGCCGGACGTGATCGTCGACGTGGCGACCCTGACCGGCGCGATGGTGCTGGCGCTGGGCACCCGCACCTTCGGCGTGATGGCCAACGACGAGGCGCTGCGCACCCGCCTGCACGAGACTGCGGGCGCGGTGGGCGAGGCGTCCTGGCCGATGCCGCTCCCGGCCGACCTGCGCAAGGGCATGGTCGAGTCGACCGTCGCGGACCTGGCGAACATGGGCGAGCGGATGGGCGGCGGCCTGGTGGCCGGCCTGTTCCTGCAGGAGTTCGTCACCGAGGGCACCGCCTGGGCGCACCTGGACATCGCCGGTCCGGCGTTCAACGAGGGCGGCCCGTACGGCTACACCCCGAAGGGCGGCACCGCGAGCGCGGTGCGCACCCTGGTCCGCTTCGCGGAGGAGACCGCCGCGGGCAAGTGACCCGTCCACGCGTGGGGCCCGGCACCGGTGGGTGCCGGGCCCCACGTGCATTACCAGCCGGTAGCCGTCCGGGCCAATTCGATGCCGTGTTCGCCTCCGGCGAAAATTGATTCCGCAGGGCGGAACCAGGCAGGCGAAGCCCCCCGGACGGAGTACCTCCGCTTGCCGTTTTCCCGGCTGTGAGCTGCGACGATACCTCCGAGAACGGGTCATACCGCCGCCGCGCGGGTCGGGTCGGGGACGCCTCGGGCCACCCTCCGACGCCACCTGCCGCCAACAAGTGCAAAGATGTATTTCCGGCACGACTGGGCGCTCTTACAAGGGCACTCACCCACCGGACCGCGACCGGCCCGGCGATCCGCACCTTTTGCATGGAGGACGTGACGTGGCGAACGACGCCAGCACCGTTTTCGACGTAGTCATTCTCGGAGGCGGAAGCGGCGGTTACGCCGCGGCGCTCCGTGGCGCCCAGCTCGGCCTGAGCGTCGCGCTGATCGAGAAGGGCGAGCTGGGCGGCACCTGCCTCCACCGCGGCTGCATCCCGACCAAGGCGCTGCTGCACGCCGCCGAGGTCGCCGACGAGACCCGGGAGGCCGCCGAGTTCGGCGTGCTCGCCACCTTCCAGGGCATCGACATCAACGGCGTCCACAAGTACAAGGACGACGTCGTCGCCGGCCTGTACAAGGGCCTGCAGGGCCTGGTCGCCTCGCGCAAGGTCACCTTCATCCAGGGCGAGGGCAAGCTCTCCTCGCAGACCTCGGTGGACGTGAACGGCCAGCGCGTCGAGGGCCGCCACATCGTCCTCGCCACCGGCTCGGTGCCGCGCTCGATCCCGGGCCTGGACATCGACGGCAACCGGATCATCTCCTCGGACCACGCGCTCAAGCTGGACCACATCCCGAAGTCGGCGATCATCCTCGGCGGCGGCGTGATCGGCTGCGAGTTCGCCTCGGTCTGGAAGTCCTTCGGCGTCGACGTCACCATCGTCGAGGGCCTGCCGCACCTGGTGCCGCTGGAGGACGAGAACTCCTCCAAGCTGCTGGAGCGCGCCTTCCGCAAGCGCGGCATCAAGTTCGAGCTGAAGTCCCGCTTCTCCGGCGTCGAGTACACCGAGAACGGCGTCCGGGTCAGCACCGAGAACGGCAAGTCGATCGAGGCCGACCTGCTGCTCGTCGCGATCGGCCGCGGCCCGGTCTCGGCCGGCCTGGGCTACGAGGAGCAGGGCGTCGCGATGGACCGCGGCTACGTCCTGGTCGACGAGTACCTGCGCACCAACGTGCCGACCATCTCCGCCGTCGGCGACCTGGTCCCGACCCTGCAGCTGGCCCACGTCGGCTTCGCCGAGGGCATCCTGGTGGCCGAGCGGATCGCCGGCCTCAAGGTCGTCCCGATCGACTACGACGGCATCCCGCGGGTGACCTACTCCAACCCGGAGGTCGCCTCCGTCGGCCTGACCGAGGCCAAGGCCGTCGAGCAGTACGGCAAGGAGAAGGTCGTCACCCTCAAGTACAACCTGGCCGGCAACGGCAAGAGCAAGATCCTCAAGACCGCCGGCGAGATCAAGCTGGTCCAGGTCAAGGACGGCGCCGTCGTGGGTGTCCACATGGTCGGCGCCCGCATGGGCGAGCAGGTCGGCGAAGCCCAGCTGATCTACAACTGGGAAGCCCTGCCCGCCGAGGTCGCGCAGCTCATCCACGCGCACCCGAGCCAGTCCGAGGCCCTCGGCGAGGCCCACCTCGCGCTGGCCGGCAAGCCGCTGCACGCGCACGACTGATCGCGCCCCCGTCCCCGTTCATTCCTGTACGCAAGACTTGATAGGAGTCGCTGGAACCATGGCGGTCTCAGTAACACTGCCCGCGCTGGGCGAGAGCGTGACCGAAGGCACCGTCACCCGCTGGCTGAAGGCCGAGGGTGAGCGCGTGGAGATCGACGAGCCGCTGCTCGAGGTCTCCACCGACAAGGTCGACACCGAGATCCCGGCGCCGGCCTCCGGCATCCTGGCCTCGATCAAGGTCGGCGAGGACGAGACCGTCGAGGTCGGCGCCGAGCTGGCGATCATCGACGACGGCTCCGGCGCCCCCGCCGCCGCTCCGGCCCCCGCGGCCGAGGCCGCGCCGGCTCCGGCCGCCGCCCCGGCCGAGGAGGCCCCCGCGGCTCCCGCTCCGGCCGCCGAGGCCCCGGCGGCCGAGGCTCCGGCCGCCGCCGCTCCGGCCGCCGAGGCTCCGGCGGGCGACGCCACCCCGGTGCTGCTGCCCGCGCTGGGCGAGTCGGTCACCGAGGGCACCGTCACCCGCTGGCTGAAGGCCGAGGGTGACAGCGTCGAGGTCGACGAGCCGCTGCTGGAGGTCTCCACCGACAAGGTCGACACCGAGATCCCCTCCCCCGTGGCGGGCACCCTGGTGAAGATCCTGGTCGGCGAGGACGAGACCGCCGAGGTCGGCGCCCAGCTCGCGCTGATCGGCGCCGCGGGCGCGGCCGCCGCCGCCCCGGCCCCGGCCGCCGCTCCGGCCCCGGCTGCTGCTCCGGCTGCTGCTCCGGCTCCGGCTGCCCCGGCTCCGGCCGCTGCTGCCCCGGCCGCCCCGGCTCCGGCCGCTGCCGCTCCGGCTCCGGCCGCTGCTCCGGCCCCGGCTCCGGTTGCCGCTCCGGCCCCGGCCGCTCCCGCCGCCCCGGCTCCCGCCGCCCCGGCTCCCGCTGCTCCGGCTCCCGCTGCTCCGGCTCCGGCCGCCGCCGCCCCGGTCGCCGCCGCTCCGGCCGCGGACGCCGGTGACGCCTACGTCACCCCGCTGGTGCGCAAGCTCGCCGCCGAGCACGGTGTCGCGCTCGCCTCCGTCGCCGGCACCGGCGTCGGCGGTCGCATCCGCAAGCAGGACGTGCTCGCCGCCGCCGAGGCCGCCAAGGCCGCGCCGGCCCCGGCCGCCGCCGCCCCCGCTGCCGCCGCCCCGGCGAAGGCCGCCGCCGCGCCGTCCGCGCTGCGCGGTCAGACCGTCAAGATGACCCGGATGCGCAAGGTCATCGGCGACAACATGCTGAAGGCCCTGCACGAGCAGGCCCAGCTGACCAGCGTGGTCGAGGTGGACGTCACCCGGATCATGTCGCTGCGCGCGAAGGCGAAGGACTCCTTCCTGGCCCGCGAGGGCGTGAAGCTGTCCCCGATGCCGTTCTTCGTGAAGGCCGCCGCCCAGGCGCTGAAGGCCCACGCGGTCATCAACGCCCGGATCAACGAGGCCGAGGGCACCATCACCTACTTCGACACCGAGAACATCGGCATCGCGGTGGACTCCGAGAAGGGTCTGATGACCCCGGTCATCAAGGGTGCGGGCGACCTCAACATCGCCGGCATCTCGAAGAAGACCTCGGAGCTGGCCTCGAAGGTCCGCGGCAACAAGATCACCCCGGACGAGCTGTCCGGCGCGAGCTTCACCATCTCCAACACCGGTTCGCGCGGTGCGCTGTTCGACACCGTCATCGTCCCGCCGAACCAGGTCGCGATCCTGGGCATCGGCGCGACCGTGAAGCGCCCGGTGGTCATCGAGTCCGACGGCGGCACCGCCATCGGCATCCGCGACATGACCTACCTGTCGCTCTCCTACGACCACCGCCTGGTGGACGGCGCCGACGCCGCCCGCTACCTGGTCGCGGTCAAGGAGATCCTGGAGGCCGGCGAGTTCGAGGTCGAGCTCGGCCTGTAAGGCCCGCAGGGCAGTCGATCGGAGCCCCGCCTACCCGTCCCCGGACGGGGTAGGCGGGGCTCCGGCGTCCCCGGGGCGCGTCCGGACGCGTGCCGACGGGTGGAGACCACCGCCCGACCGGGTGCGGGCGGCGCGGCGATCGTGGAGGCTGGAGCGGTGATGGACGAGACGGGATTCTGGCAGCTGGTCGACGAGGCCCGGGACGCGGCCGCGGGCGACCCCGACGAGCAGGCCGAGGCGCTGGTCGAACGGCTGCTGCGGCTCACCCCGGACGAGGTGGTGGACTTCGCCCGGCAGTTCGAGGCGCGCTTCCAGCGGGCCTACACGGTCGAGCTGTGGGGCGCGGCGCACCTGCTGCTCGGCGGGGCCTCGGAGGACGCCTTCGACTACTTCCGGTGCTGGCTGATCGGCCAGGGGCGGGACGTCTTCGAGGGCGCCGTGCACCAGCCGGACGCGCTGGCCGAGCTGGTGCCGGACTTCGACGAGGACGAGGACGGCGACGGCGAGGAGCTGGGCTACGCCGCCGACGAGGCGTACGAGCGGCTGACCGGGCTGCCGCTGCCCGACCTCGGGGTGCGGCAGCCGCCGGTCGCCGACGGCCCGTCCTTCGACTTCGCGGACGGGACGGTGATGGCCGCCCGCTACCCGCGGCTGTGGGAGCTGTACGGGGACTGACCGGGTGGCGGCCGTCCGGGTGGGGGCGGCGCGACGGCCCGGGCGACCGCTCAGGCGACGACGACGCCCTGGATGATGTCCTCCACGACGGAGACGTCCGGGGCCTTGGGGTCGTCGTCCACGCCGCCGCGCATGATCACGTAGCCGGTGCCGTGCGGGTCGGGGACGGCGGCGACCACCACGTAGCCGGAGGCGCCGTCCTTCGGCTCGACGTACCAGCGGATCGCCCAGGCCTGGCTGCCCGCGACCGTGAGGGTGCCGGCCGACTCCTCGCGGTGGGAGCGCAGCTCGCCGAAGACGGTGGGGGCGTAGACGGCGATCTCCCGTTCGGCGGCGCTCTTCGCGTCGGCGGCGCTGACGCTCTCCGATTCGATCGCGAACTGGCCGCGCAGGCACAGCGATTCGGACTGCGCGCAGGCGTACTGGCCGGAGATCTCGACCACCGTGGTCTGCTCGCCGGCGGGCTGGGCGGTCCAACCGTCGGGCAGCGGGACGCCCCAGCCGTGCGTCTTGTCGGCCAGGGTCAGCCCGGGGGCGGGGGTGGTGGGGGCGCTGTCGTCGTCGCTGGTGCTCCCGGTCCGCTTCGGGGACGGGGACGGGGACCGGGACGAGGACGAGGAGGAGGCGGCCGGGCTGGAGACCGCGACGGTGAGGGTCGGGGTCGGACCGGCCTTCTCCGGGCCGTCGGGCCGCAGCGCCCACACCGCGGCGCCGACCGCGCCGACCAGCAGCAGGCCGGCGGCGACCGCGGCGACGACCACCGGCCCCCGGCGGCGGGGCGGCGGACCGGGCGGCCGGGCGGGCGGCGGGCCGGGGGCGAGCTGCCAGGCCTGGGTGGGGGCGTCGTTGACCAGGCCGGCCGGGCGGTGGGAGTCCGTCCAGGCGGTGCCGTCCCACCAGCGCTCCTGCCCGGTGCCGGGGACGGGGTACCAGCCGGGCGGCGTCGGGGTGCTCACGGCGGCTACCGTACCGTCCGGCCGCCGCCCCCGGGAGGCACCGGACGGTCACGAATCGGTCGGCGCGGGCGGTGTGTTGACGAACCGCCAGGATCCCGGCGGTCAGTCCAGCGCCCGGCCCATCCAGACGTCGTCCGCGTAGCCGCCCTCCAGCAGGAAGTGCTCGGGCAGCACGCCGAGCACCTGGAAGCCGCCCCGCTCGTACAGCCGGCGGGCCGGGGTGTTGTGGGAGAGCACCCGGAGGGTGATCCGGCGGGCGCCGTCGGCGCGGGCGGCCTCGCAGACGGCGGTCAGCAGGGCGTCGCCGATGCCGCGGCCCCGGGCCTCGGGGAGCACGCCCAGGCCCTGGATCTGGCGGACGTGCGCGTTGGAGGGCAACGGGATCTCCCGCACCTGGCGGACGTAGCCGACCACCCGGCCGTCGAGTTCGGCCAGCAGGTACTGGTCGGGGGTGTGCGACCGGTCGAACACCGGGGCGTCCTCCCGGCTGCGCGGGGCGACCTCGCTGACCGGGGACCAGATGGCGTGGTCGACGGCGCGGATCGCGCGCTCGTCCTCGTCCCGCGCCGGGCGGATGATCACATCGTTGCTGGGCATGGCGGTCATGCTAGAGCGCACCCTCCCTCCGGGTCTCCGGGGTTTCTGAGCGGGTGGACCGCGGCGGACTGGGAAGATGGCGGGCATGCGAATCGCGGTGACAGGCTCCACGGGGTTGATCGGGTCCGCGCTGGTGGACTCCCTGCTGGCGGACGGGCACGAGGTGCTGCGGCTGGTGCGGCGGCGCTCGCGCACCGGCCCGCAGCCGGACGGGACGGTCGGGGTCGGCTGGAACCCGCTGCTGATGCAGATCGACGCGGCCGCGCTGGAGGGCGTCGACGCCGCCGTGCACCTGGCCGGGGCGGGCGTCGGCGACCGGCGCTGGACGGACGCCTACCGGCGCGAGATCCGGGACAGCCGGGTGCTCGGCACCGAGACGCTGGCCGCCGCGCTGTCCCGCCTGAAGCGGCCGCCGCGGGTGCTGGTGAGCGCCTCCGCGATCGGCTACTACGGGCAGACCGGCGACCAGGTGATCGACGAGGGCGCGCCGGCCGGGACCGACTTCCTGGCCGAGGTGTGCACGGCCTGGGAGCAGGCCGCGCGGCCCGCCGCGGACGCCGGGATCCGGGTGGTGCACCCGCGCACCGGGCTGGTGCTCGACGCCGCGGGCGGCGCCGGGGCGCGGCTGCTGCCGCTGTTCCGGCTCGGCCTGGGCGGGCGGCTGGGGAGCGGCGGGCAGTACTGGTCGCTGATCTCGCTGGCCGACGAGGTGGCCGCGCTGCGCTTCCTGGTCGACCGGGAGGAGCTGTCCGGCCCGGTCAACCTGACCGGGCCCGCGCCCGTCACCAACCGCGCGCTGACCGAGGAGCTGGCCCGGCAGCTGGAGCGTCCGGCGGTGTTCGCGGTGCCGGAGTGGGCGCTGCGGACGGCGCTCGGGGAGATGGCCGTCGAAGTGGTGGGCAGCCACCGGGTGGTGCCGAAGGCGTTGACGGACGCGGGGTTCGCGTTCCGCGACCCGGACGCGGCGGCGATCGTCGCGGCGGCGCTCGGCGAGCGGTAGCGGCGGCGGCAGCGAGGGCGGCAGTCGCGGCGGCAGCGGGGCCCGGCGGGCGGTGGCAGCGGGCCCGGGCGGGTTCCTGACGGGGCGCCAGCGGGGGGCGCACGGGTGCAGTGGGGCGGCGCGCGGGGCGCGGGCGGTGACGGTGCGCGCCCGTTCCCGTTCCGCGCGCCCCGTTCGACGCACGGTGGGTGACCGCGCGGAGCCGCTGGGTGATCGACCCGGTGCACGGAGCCGATTGGGCGTCACCCGGTTGTCTGGAGCGGCGGATGACGGGGCATCACCAGTGCGGACCACGTCCCGGCCCCCCGCTGCCCGCCCCGGCACCCGTCCGCTCGCTGGCCCCTGCGCCCGCGGGCGCTGCCGCGCGCGACGGCCAGTCGCGGGGGGCTCCGCCAGGGAGGGAGCACCCACTCGTGCCCGCACAGGACTTCATCGGCCGCGCCCGCCGCGGCCCGTCCGGCGACCCCGACGCGATCGTCGTCGGCGCCGGCGTCGCCGGACTGACCACCGCCAGTGCACTGGCCGCCCAGGGCCTGGACGTCCAGGTGCTGGAGGCCACCGAACGCGTCGGGGGCCGGATGGCCACCCGCGAACTCGACGGCTTCCGACTCGACCACGGCAGCCACCTGCTGAACACCGACTACCCCGAGCTGGGCCGACGGCTCGACCTCGACCGGCTGGAGCTGCGTCCGCTCTCCCCCGGCGTCCTGGTGCACAGCGGCGGCCGCGGCTACCGGGTCGGCGACCCGCAGCTCGCCCCCGCCCGGCAGGCCGCCGCCCGCGGTCCGCTCGGCACCCCGCTCGACAAGGCGCGGCTGGCCGCGACGCTCTCCCGGCTCGCCGCGACGCCGCCCGCGCGGGTGCTGGCCCGCCCGGAGACCACCGCCGCCCGGGCGCTGGCCGACCGCGGGCTGCCCGCCCGCACCGTCGACGGCTTCCTGCGCCCGCTGCTGGGCGCGCTGCTGTCCGACCCGGCGCTCGGCACCTCCAGCCGGGTCGCCGACCTGGTGCTGCGGGCGTACGCGCGCGGCCGGCTGTGCGTGCCGGCGGCGGGCATCGGGGCCGTCCCCGCGCAGCTCGCGCGGCGGCTCCCGGAGGGCGCGCTGCGGCTCGGCGTCGAGGTCACCTCGGTCGGCACGGACGGCGTGACGACCGCCGCGCACGGCCGGATCCGGGCCCGCGCGGTGGTCGTCGCCACCGACGCGTCCACCGCGGCCGGCCTGCTGCCGGGCCTGCGGCAGCCCGGCTTCCACCCCGTCACCACCTACTACCACGCGGCGGAGCGCTCGCCGCTGGGCGAGGCCGTCCTGCTGCTGGACGCCGAGCGCTCCGGCCTCTCGCACTCGCTGGTGCTCAGCGACGCCGACCCCTCGTACGCCGCGGACGGCCGCGCGCTGATCGCCACCACGGTGCTGGGCCGCCGCGCCTTCGACTCCGGCGGCCCGGCCGGCGACGAGCCGGCGGTGCGGCGGCGGCTGGCCGAGCTGTACGGCACCGCCACCGGGGCGTGGGAGTTCCTGACCGTGCGGCACGTCGCCGACGCGGTCGTCTCGATGCCGCCGCCGCACCACTTCCGCCGCTCGGTCCGGCTGCTCGCCGGGCTGTACGTGTGCGGCGACCACCGGGACACCGGGACGGTGCAGGGCGCGCTGGTCTCCGGCCGGCGGGCCGCGGCGGCGGTGCTGCGCGACCTCGGCGTCCGGGCCGAACCGGAGCTCGCGGAGGAGGAGGCGGCGGCGTAGCGGGACGGGGAGCGGCGGGCGGCGGCCCGGGCCCGCCGCTCCCCGGGCCCGGGCCGGGGCCCTCCGGCAGGGCTAGACGAGTAGTTCCGAAGTCGGTCAGTGGTCGTAGGCGATGAGTGAGCGGGTGACGGGTCGGCCGGTGGTTCGGTTGTGCCAGATCGCGCAGGTCATCGCGAGCAGTCGCTGGCCGACCCGGGCGCCGAGGCCCTCGATGGTGCGGCCGCCGTGCTGTTCGAGTCCGAGTTGGCCCTTGAGGGTGTCGTT